>DFDR01000204.1 GCA_002369295.1 Desulfovibrionaceae bacterium UBA3823 | reverse complement strand
CCGTCGTCTGCTCGGACGAGCGCAGCCAGAAGCAGAACCGGGAGCGGGCCATGGCGCGGCTTCGCGTCAAGCTGCTGGAGCAGGCGGCCGAAGAGCGCAGCCGGCAGAAGGACGCGGCCTGGCAGGAGCACCAGAAGCTCGTGCGGGGCAATCCCGTCCGCGTCTATGCAGGCATGGACTTTATACGCGAACGCTAGCTGGGCAGACACCGGCCGAGGCCCAGCTTTGGCCTGCACTTTTGCCCCCCGTATCGCCCCATCGCCCCATTGCCCTGGCGTCTTGCGCGGGAGCGGGCTGCGGGCATACGGGGCATGCCAAGGCTGGCTTCGGCACGGCGCTGTCCGCGGCTGTGGTGGCACAGGCAGCTGGCGGCGCTGCCTGTGCGTGCGGCGCTGNNCTGGCTTCGGCACGGCGCTGTCTTCGGCTGAGATGGCACAGGCGGGTGCTGGCGGCGCTGCCTGAGCGTGCGGCGCTGGCGTGAGTTCGGGAAGGCCTGTGCGCGCCATGGCCTGCCTGCCAGACCTTGGCCCACAAGAAGGGCCTTTGACCTGCGCACGCCTGCACCGCGCTGGCCGGAGGCATGCCTGGCCCGCGTCTGCCGGCACCGCAGGCGGGAAGCTTGCCTCCGCACATGGCGCCCACCCTGTGCCTGCGTCGCGGCGGAGAAAGGCCGAGCTTGCGTGTCGCGCCCTTGCCGGCCAGACGGTTCAGCTGGCGGACTGTCGATGGCAGCCTCCGCATCCCGTCTTCCGTCGCCGGCAGCGCCGGACTCAAGGCCCGCTTCCGCAGGCAGGGCCCCGGCGCCTCGGCCATCGCCGGCTCCGGTTGCGGCAGGGACGCGATGCCGCTGAAGCCTGTCGGCTGAAGGATGTCGGCGAGAGCCAGTGCGGGCCGCGCCGGTGTAGACAGGGGCGCGCTTCGCAGGGTAGAGCTTGTGTTCCCCGCCGGATCCAGCTGTCGCCGGACTGGCGCATGTCTGGCCATTCCCGTCTTTCGCATTCCATGCTGTCTTCCGAGAGGTGTCCGTGAGCATTCGCCTGCCCAGTCCTGGCGCCAGCCAGCGCAAAGCGCGCCGCTCCCTGCTCCTGCGCCGCGCGCAGGGCGCCAGGCCCCGGGCCGCGCAGGGCGCTTCCCCATGGCTGGACATGGCGTCCCCCCTGCCTTTTCCCCAGGAGCCGGAAGGGTCAGCCCAGAACAGCCTGCCGGCGCAGGCCCAGCCAGAAAGCGCGCGGCCAGCGCAGGACATGCCGACCAGGCTTCCTGTGGGAGCGCCTCGCCAGCACGCCGGCCTCCGCGATGGGGAAGCGTGGCAGGAGGCCCCCAGGCATGCCGGCCTGCCGGGACGGGAGCTGGCCGGGGACGACTCCGCAGAGGCCGTGCCCGAGGCGGTGGATCAGGCTTTTCTGATGCAGCCGGTCAGGGAGGCCGCGTCCCCTGGCTCTCTGGACCTGCTGGCGCAGGACCTCTCTCTGCGGGATGAGGACGCCAGGGAAGGGCTGCCGGCCTGGGAGGACGGACAGGAGGATGGGCAGGATGACTGGAAGGATGACTTTGCCCGCTCCGCTGACTGGCTTGACGAGGATCTGGACGAAGAGCTGGACGAGGAGCTGGGGAACGTCGAGTTCGAGGCCCAGGCTTCGGCCTTTGGCGGCCGCGTCTGGATTGCCGGCGATGACGGCGACCTTGGCCTGCTTGGCCCCAAGCTGAGCGCGGCGAGCGCGGAGTCGAAGCTTCGCGACTTCCTGCAGGCTCTGCACGACAGGAACGGCTGCCTCAGCCTGCCTGAGCGCGGGATGGTGCTTCAGCTCCTGCGCGGCCTTGGCGGCAAGACGCGCCAGACCGAGAAGAAGGCGCTGGCCGCGATGGCGGAGCTCTCCATGGCGCAGCTCGAAAGGGACTGCTTCGAGTTTGCCTGCCGTCTGCTGGATTTCCAGACCATGGCCCGCCGCAAGCACCCCCAGCGCGAGAGGGTCGCCAAGATTATGCACGTGCTTGAGGAGCAGCTGCCGAAGCTCAAGAAGCACGCGGGGCAGGGCAGGATCCAGGACTGCGTCCCCTGGCTTGCCGGCGAGGCGCCAGCGACGCCTTCCGGCAGAACGGCGATCCAACCAGGCCGGCAGGGGCCCAGGCCCCGGGTCTTCAACCTGGACCTGGATCCCGTCCCCGCCTCGGGCAAGCCGGCCGGGGAGCAGCCGCGAAGCCTCCTGAAGGCCCTGGGAGAGGGCCTTGCGCCGGACCGCTGCCGGGATCTCGGCCTAGTTCCGCCTGAGGATGCCGGGCAGGGGCCCGGGGAAGACGGGGGCCCGCCCGCCGGCGCCATGGCTGCCGGCATGGCTGGCCGCCCCCACATGCCGGAAGGCGTGCCCGGCGGGCCAAACTCTGGATCAGACCATGCCCAGGGCGCTGGCCCTGACGGCCAGGCGCCCTCCCCGGAAGCGGGCGGTGCCGCCGGGACTGCCGGAACGACGGCGGCCGGCAGGGAACTCGATGTTCCCGTGGCCCAGCTCAAAGATCTGCTCCAGCGGCTCGGCGACAGCCATGTCCTGTGCGGCATGCCGGGGCGCAGGAACGCGTCCCGGGTTCTGCGCCTGCTTGGCGGAACTCCCCCGCCCAGCTCTGCCGGCGCCGAGGGGGGCTGGGACGCGCTCGACGCCCGGAAGCAGGAGGCCTGCGCGCGCTCCCTGTGCGAAGCGCTCCAGCGGGTCGTCGATGCCGTCAGCAGGGATCATGTGCAGATGCCGGGCCTGCGGCTTGCCCGCGCCCTGCTGAAGGTGCTGCTCGACGCCCTGCCCGGCCTGAAGCAGCGGGCGAAGCGGCTGGCAGGGGGCAGGAGCCCGGCCAGTTCCACCGCCAGTTCCGCCGCCAGTCCTGCTGCCAGTCCCCGCAGTCCTGCGCCGGCAGGCGCTGTGCCGGCTGTGGACGCCAGTCGGCAGGAGGCTGAGTTGCGCTCCCTTGACCTGGGGCGGCTGGGCGAGCTCGGCGGCGATCCCGCAGGCGAGGAGCGTGCAGAAGCCCTGCTGGCTTGCGCCGTCGGGGTTCTGGCCCAGGCCTTCAGCCAGGATGGCGCGCTGCCCTTGGCAGCCGCGCAGGCCGCAAGGGCCGCGGAGGCAGCCCGCGTTCTGCTCGACAGGGCCCTCGGCAGCGGCATGGCCTCCCAGCATGCCAGGCGCTGCTGGCAGCTGGTCCTGCAGGCGCCGGCGTGGTTCAGGAAGGAGGCGGAAGCGCTTGCCCGGCTCCGCTTTGCCGGCGAAGCGGAGCGGCTTTGCGCGGCCAAGGGCAGGGCTTTCGCAGCCAGGCGCCTCAAGGAGTCCAGCGCTGTCTTCGGCTGCGTGCTGGAGGGCCTTGGCACGGACGACGATCCGCCAGGGCCGCCTGCCCCCCTGCCAGACCTGCCCCAGCACACGCTCTGGACCAGGGAGCCCCAGGCCGAGTGGGACGTCTACATCGACGAGAGCGGCGGGCAGTTCAGCGGCGAGGGCGCCGATGCCGGCAACGAGGGACGCGTCGTCGCCGTCTGCCTGCGCAAGGGCACGCGCCTGCCGGACCTTGGCCTCTTCCACAGCTGCGACCGGGGCCTGCACGCCGTGACGGAGCACTTCCGCGCCCTCCTTGCCAGCGGCTGCGGCCTCATCGGCTTCACCCGCACGGCGCTCGGCGCGGACGGACCGGACGGGTGGCTGGTGTGCATCTGCGAGCTCGTCAAGTGGGTGTGGCGGCTGCTGCCCCTGCTCCCCAACGGCGAGAAGACCCAGCTGCGCTTCCACGTCGAGGAGCGCATGGCCTTTGCGCCGGGGCTGGGAACGGATCTGGGCCGCATCATGCTCGAGGCGGACCTGCGGGCCGAAAACCCGCGGCGCGCCCTGCAGATGCGCATCGCCAGCATCGGCTTCGAGAGCAAGCGCTCGCCCATGCTGGCCTGGGCCGACATTGCGGCCTACGTCTGGGGCAGGGCCGATGCCGGCGCCTACCCGGACTTCGCGCAGCTGAACCTGGCCGGCACCTGCCTTGTCTCCGGCGCGCCCGGCGTGGTCCGCGCCTGCGAGGCCTTGCTGCGCCAGGGCTCGCCAGGCCCGGGCGAGTGGACAAGCCTCATGCGGGAGCCGGCGCGCCCCGGATCCATCCATGCCCTGGCGCTCGAGTGGCTCAGGCGGCGCTGCCTTGCCAGGCCCTCCCTCTGGGAGCCCTACCGGCAGGCCCTGCAGGAGACCGTTGAAGCGCCCGATCCCGCCATGGACATGCTGGAGCGCATGGCGGAGTGGCTCCGCCCCATGAGCATGCCGACCTTTGCTTCCGACTTCTTCTGGCACACCCTGCGGCTCAGGCTGCTGCCTGCGGCCAGCCTGGCCTCCCGGCCTGCCGACGCTTCTGCTTCCGGCGCAGTCCCCGCGCCTGACGCCGCTCCCGCCTCCCATGCCGTCCCCGGCTCTGCCGCCTGCGCCGATCCCGCGTACGCATGGTACCTTGACCTGCACGACGCCATGGCTGCCGTCGAGGGCATGCTCCTGGAGATGGCCCGCATGCAGCCGCTGGCAGCCCTCCACGGCGCCCTCAGGCTCGCCGAGGCCGACTGCGCGCTCTTCCGCTTCGCCGATGCCCAGCGCCGTCTCGATGCCTGGAATCCTGAACAGGGCGGCCAGCTTCCCGGCAGCCCCTGGCAGGACGCCCTGGTGCTCTGCCAGCTTGGCCGCTGCCGCGGACTTCTGCGCGACCCAGCCGGCGCCGGGCGCGCTTTCCGCGAGGCCGCTGCCTCCCTTCGCAGCCTTGCCCGCAACGACGGCGCCAGGGGCGAAAGCGATCCAGGGCGCGCCGCCAAGGCCGAGGCCCTCGCCCGCAAGGTCCGCTTCTGGCGCGCCATGGCGTGCATGGACGATGCCGGCGTCGAGCCCGTCCTTCTGGCGGAGGCCATGGAGCAGGCCCTTGGCATGCCGCTCGCCGAGGCCAGCCGGCACTGGGGCGCCAAGCCCCTGGAGGATGCGGCCGACGCGCATCTGCTCCTGGTGCGCTGCCTTGTCCTGGCCGGCTGCGAGACAGACCGCAGGAGCTACCGGCGCTTTGCCTGGCTCTGGTCCAGGCCAGGGGTCGGCATGGGCCAGGGACCGGCTTGGGTGCGCATCCAGTACTACCGCTGGCTTCTCGCCGGCGAGGATGACTGGGCGCTCAGGCAGGAGCTGGCCGCGAGCCTGGCTTTCGCCATGGGCGAAGAGCGCTCGCCGGGCGAGGAGCTTGCGGCCTGCGCCGTGCTCCAGTCCCTGGCGCCAGCCAGGGCCGCGTCGGCAGCCGAGCAGAGCCTGCTGGATCAGGCCTGGGGCAGGCTGCAGACCTGCCTTCCCGGGGCCGCGGATCTCGTCCGCGCCCTGCAGAAGGCCCGGCCCGGCGATCCCTTGCTTGCCCGCAGGACGCTGCCTTTCGACCTGTGCTGAGTCCAGGGCAGGGGAGTCTCCATGGCAGGGGCGTTCATGCGCCCGCTGGACTGGAGCCCGCTGAACTGGGGCTGGCGCCTGCGGCATGGCAGGACCTGTGCGCTGGCCCGCCTGCAATCAGGACTTCCTTGCCCTTGAACGCAAAGCCGTAGGTGAAGAGGCGTTCCTGAGCAAGACCTCGCGCGACCATTGCTGTCACGTAGTGCTTGTCTTCAATCTGCTGAAGCGCAGCATTGACAGTGTCTAAGAGGTCTTTTTCTCCATCGTCATAGGAGATTGATTTAAATTCAATAATTATGCCAGGATCATTCTTGTTGACAGGAATAAGCATCACATCATAGC
>DFDR01000011.1:5570-8243 GCA_002369295.1 Desulfovibrionaceae bacterium UBA3823 | reverse complement strand
GCGGGCTGGCCAGAACGGTCCGCCAGGGCCTGATCCGCTGTGCGGGCAGGCGCCTGCGCAGCCTGGCGGGCCTTGTCGCCGGCAGGATCCGGTCTGGATCCGCCCGCATCGCCATGGCCGCCGGCGGAGGCTTCGGCCTTGCGGGTCTGGCTTTGCCGCGAGGCTTCCCGCAGGGCGTCCTGCACGGCGCTCTCATTGGCCTTCGCCAGGGCAGGGCCGCTTTCCGCCAGGACGTGGGCACCGTGCCCGCCAGCCTGCGGGCTGGCCAGCGCGATGCCGGGAAGGCTGGCTGCAAAGAGGGCGAGGACGGCAAGGGCTGCGCCGGCCGCGCGGTTCAGCATCAGGGCCAGCGGCTGCGAGCCAAGGTCTGCCCTGCCGAAACGTGCGCGGAAGGCTGGGCACGCTGCCGAGTCCTGATGTCGCCTGACCAGACTCGCCTTGCCGCAGGCAGACTGGTCCAGAGCAGACTGGACTGGAGCAGACTGGCACAAAGCTGCCTGAACTGGAGCTGTCTGGGCTGGAGTCGTCTGGCCCGGAGCGCTCTGGTCCGGAGCGCTCTGAACTGGCTGCGGGGCCTGCACGGCGATGCGGCCAGTCGCAGCAAGGGGACACGCCGTCGCAGCAAGGAACTGGGTGCCCGCAAAGAGGGTCATGGCGCCGAAACTGGCGCCGGCGTTCGGGGCGAATGCCTGCATGGATGCCTCCTGGCTTAAGTCGAGAAAAGCTTGTCCTGCGTGGGAAGCCCCTGCTTCAGGGGAGCAGGCCGCAAGCCTGGCGTGCGCTGGAGTTCTGGCTTAGGCGCCGGGGCGGGCTGGCCTGGCCTGCCCCGCAGGCTTGGCGCCCTTGGCCGGCATCGCCGGGACGGCGCAGGCCTGGCTGCGCAGCGTGGCCGGGGGCTCCAGATACCACAGCCGCACCAGACGCGCGTCGCCGTCAATCGAGATGCTGGCGCAGGGGCCGGCCTGCCGGCTGAGGTCTTCCAGCACATCCCGGCAGGGACGCCTCGCCGTGCGGATGTGGACCTGGGGCGGGATGTCGGGGACGTGGCCGGCAATGGCCAGCTTGAGACCTGTCAGCGCGCAGACCTGGGCCAGAGCGCCTTCCAGGGGACCGTCCCAGTGCAGGGAGAGGGGTTCGGCCAGGGGCGTGCCGGGCGCGGGCGCCAGGGGGCTTCCGGCAAGGCCGCGGGTTCCGGCAAGCAGGGCAAGATCGCGGGCAATGGCATCTCCGGCGTCCATGAGGCGCCTGTCGACGAAGGCGCCGGCCTCGTCGATGGCAGGCGCTTCCTGGCGTGCCGCGCATCCGCCGGCAAAGGGCAGGGCCAGCAGCAGGGCCAGTCCCAGTCCCAGCGCCCTGCCAGGCTGGGCAGTCCTGCAGAGCGCCTGCTGTGCGCGGCAGCTCGCGTGCGCAGGGCCGCCAGGGACGCAGGCAGGCGCGTTTTCGACGGGCTTGGCCGTGCACGCAGCTGCGTCCTGCGGGTCGTGGCTGGCCCTGCGCAGGGACTGGATGGGGTCGTGGGGGCTGCCGGTGCAGGAAGCCCTGCGCCGGGGAAAAGGACCCTTCGGAAGGGCGCGGGTCAAGGCCTGCTGGCCGCGCTGGCGGCCCGTGTCGCAGGGAACGAAGTCGGGCAAGTCTGCAATCAGGGGCATGAGGCTGTGCGCCTGCTGCCCGGTGCCTGCTGTCTGATTCATGGCATCTCCTCGACTGCAAGTCAGAAGTTTTTTCTTCGTGGGAGAGATATAGGGGCGATGGCCGACAAAGTCAAGCAGAAAAAACGGTGCGAGGTAAAGATTTTTTAAATTGTTTGGTCGAGGGGAAAGCTCCAAGGCGACAAGCGCTTTTCCTGGACCCGGGTAGCTTCTGCAGGCCCCGCGTCGCAAGGCCTGCGAGGGAGCGGGTGATGCGCTTGCGGGGGACAATGCCCGCAATATGCCCGAAGTGCTTCGCCAGCGCTCTGAATTTCAAGGCGATTTTTGCAGGAGACGATGTGCGGGCCAAGTGGGCGTCATGAGGGTATGCCGGAAAGTGGTCTTCAAGGCTCGTTGTCGAGGCGCAGGGCGTCGAGTAAAGCGAAACGACAGAAGAGAGATCGAACTTTCAGCCCCGAAACTTGAGCGGCCCTTGCCAGCAGAGGTCTGCCGGCTTCCGGCCTTGCCCGAACAGCTGGCCTGGCTGGCGCAGTCCGTCCGCATCGCAGGCTTGTCCCCCGAAGCGACTGGTCGGAGTCGCCTCCGGCTGGGCACGGCATATCTAAGGATGCGGAGCGCGGTGTCTTCGGCATGTGACCATATATATAAGGATGCGTCGGGCCAGCGGCTCAGCGCGGGCATCACTATGCCGGGCTGGGGCGCGACGTGCGGGGGAGCAGGGCTAGGCGCGAGGCACGGGCAACAACCTACCTGTATACTCTGTTATTAGCGAGGTAAAAGGAGAAAAAATTTTTTTTAGTGATCCACCCAAAAAATGAGAGAAAAGACTTGCCTTTGTTGCCGAAAGCTGTCACAACCTCCTTGCGCCTCAGGATAGGGTGCCAAAAGCCGGCTGGATTGCCCAGCCAACCTAGGTTTCCTCCCCCAGCGTGCCGGTCCGATTTCCTGGCCAGCCACATGGTAACAGACAGACATAGAGGAACAAAATTCGTTTTTAGGTAAGGCCCTTTCGGCCACCCGCCTT
>DFDR01000011.1:0-5512 GCA_002369295.1 Desulfovibrionaceae bacterium UBA3823 | reverse complement strand
CCGCCTTGGTCGCTCTGCGTGGCCAGGGATTGCGCCTGAAGGGACGGACTGGTCAGCCCTGTCCGCAGTGTGCAGGCAGGGACGGGCCTTCGCAGGCAACTCTGCGCCATGAGACCGCTTGGCGCAGACTGCGTCGGGATCGATGCTGTGTTCTGCGCGTATCATCCTGGCAATAAATTTTTTACAGAAGGACAGAAATTTTTCTTGACGGTCAATCGTTTTTTTATTAGTGTGTCGCACAGGAAACGCGGAGGTGACTCAGCCCAGGCCAGAGGGAAAGGTTCCCAGCCTGTGGCTCCCCTTCCGCAACGCCATCAACCAGACAAACGACCGCCCCCCGGTGCGTGGGCCAGCCCGCGACGGTGCAGGCTCAGCCGGGGCAAACGGAGCATACATGGTCAACGCAAACAAGAGCGCATCGCGCCAGACGTTTTCGGCACAGCCTGGCTTCATTGGACAGAGCGCCGGAGATTTGACGCCCGAGACGATAGCCGAGATGAAGAGCTACGAGAGCTACCGTCCCCTCACGCCAGAGGAGCAGAGCTGGCTTGCCCGTCTCAATGCCCAGAATCCTTTCTTCGGCCCCATCGACATGGCCGTGGTGGCGCTTGCCTCCTGCCCGGAGAGCTTCCGCCTGAGCCCCGACTACGGGGTGATGCTGGGCATGATCTGCGCCAAGTTCATCCTGGAGGACAGGGCCGAAGACGAGGCCCGCCTTGCCAAGGAACAGAAGCGCGTTACCCCGGCCCTGCTGAACGCCTTCCTCAAGCTTTGCGGCCCCTGGACCGGCTTTCCGCCCTACGCCTGCTATTTCCTCCTGGCCAGCCTCGACGTCAAAATCATCTTCGCCATGCTCGTGGTCTGGCCCAGGCGCTGGGCAGTGCTGCGCCCCTTCTTCCTCGGCGTGCTCAAGGGCTTCCTCATCTTCCCGTCCGAGCTCGATCCGGTCTGGACCGACGACATGCTGGACGTCCTGGACGGCCTCACCGCCTTCCACCGCCGTCCCGCCCACAAGGGCAGCTCGCTCTTCTAGCCTCCGCAGGGGAGGGGGCGCCGGCCTGGCTTGGCGCAGGGCCCGTCCCCCTCTCCGGCCAGGCCTTGGCGCAGGACATGCGCCAGCCTGAGCCGATGGCGGCCAGATCCGCCAGCCGGCATCCTACCGTCCAGCGCCTTCCCTCCCAGTCCCTTTTCTCCCGCACGCCTTCCCTCCCGCGCAGACTGGAGCCTGCGCCGGGAGCCGCGCAGACTGGCTGTCTGCTCCCGGGCCTGCGCCCCCAGCTTCAGCACTTTTCCTGCAGCGTTCCGGCAGGGCGCACCATGTGCCTTTTGCCGGGGCCGATCACGCCAGCTCGAGGCTTGGACCCCGATTGCTGGAACCCCAAGCTGCGCCGGCCTGCGCGGCGGAAAGCCTCCCTCGCCGCGCAGGCACTTCTGGCACAGACGCGCATCTTGCCGCGTCAAGGCCAGGACGCAGCGCACTTCGGGCACGCACGCTGCCAACGTTCACGCATTTTCCGGAAGCGGCCCTGCCGCAGGGCGGCCGTCTCCCGGAGCAAGGCACGCCAGAAGCGTCTGGCTGCAAGTGGCAGGATCTCAGTTAGTTATATGTTGTGGAAAACCTGCGCGGCGACAGCCTCCGCCGCGCAGGTACTTAGACTGCACGCGCTCAAGGCCAGGACATGCCAAGACCAGCCCCAGCCGCCCCTGCCACCCCAGCCGGATGCCAGACCCGCCGCACCCCTTGCTTTCTCTCCACGCCCTTTCCCGCAGGAGCCACCTCATGAATCCGCACACCGCCCCCTCTTCTGCACTCGGCAGCGCACTCCGCAGCGCACCCGGTCCTGCGTCCGCAGCGCCCCTGCGCCCCCTTTGCCTGCGCCCGCACTCCGCGCGCTCCGGCGCCTGCCTGCTGGCCGGCGTCCTTGCCGGGCTGTGCCTCGCCGGCATCCAGCCAGCCTCAGCGGCGCCTTCCCCTGAGGCCGTGCCTGCCAAGGCCGGCGCTGGCCAGGCGCAGGCTGCAGGCAAAAGCAATGATGCCAAGCCTGGCTGCGCGGCGTCCCAGGATGCTGCGGACAAAAATTCCGCATCGCGGCATATTGCGCCTCCGCAGGCCGAGGCAGGGTGGCCGGCTCCCGGCGGGAAACCCGGCGAGACACATGGCGGGACACTTGGCGGTACTCCCGGCGAGACGTCCCGTGAGACGCCGGGCGAGGCCGCCAGCGGGAAGCAGCCTGGCAGCCAGGGCCAGGCTCCTGCCGGCCAGGACCAGCGCCGCCAGCCTCTGCCCGAGGACGCGGAGCGCGCCCTGCGCGACCAGCTTCTCGAGGAGAGCATAGAGCGCCTCCTGCCCCTGGAGCCTGGCGAGATCCGCACCTACCTCGAGCGCCGCGACAGCGTGGAGGGCGCCATCCAGCCGGGTCCAGCCCGCATGCGCACCGAGACGCGCAAGATTTCGGCCGTGCCGGGCGCGGCGCCCCAGGTCATCCGCCTCACGGCAGGCTATTCCTCGACCCTCATCTTCCAGGACGCCTCTGGCGCCCCCTGGCCTGTCGACGCCGTCATTCTGGGCGACCGCAAGGCCTTTCAGGCCAGCCAGCCCGGGGCGCATGCCGGCCCCAGGGAGGGCCAGGGCTCCCGCGCCGCGCGCGGCGGAGAGGGCGGGGAGCAGGCGCCTGGCGAGAGCTATGCCGGGGACGCCGGCCACGCCAATCTCGTCACTCTGGTGCCCCTGACCAACCACGCCTCCTCCAACCTCGTGGTCACCCTCGAGGGCGCGCCGTACCCCGTCATCCTGCATCTGCTCACCGAAAGCTCGGCCAAGCAGGCCAGGGTCGAAGACGCCCTCGTGGTCTTCCGCCTGGACACCCCGGGCCCCAGGGCGCCTCTGCCGGCCGTCGGGCCGGCCCAGCCGGGCCCCGTGACGCGCGAGCTCCTGAACCTCGTGCACGGCATTCCGCCCGAGGGTGCCGCCAGGCTCAGGCTCGAGCCGGAACTGTGGGGAACAGACCTCTGGGAGCACGGCGGCCGGCGCTACCTGCGCACGGGCCACCAGCCCGTGTGGCCTGCCTGGTCGGCCCAGGCGGGGCAGGCGGTCAAGGTCTACGTCATGCCGAAGACGCCGGGCATCGTGCTCTCCGTCAACGGCAGGCGCGTGTCGCTGACAGTGGAAGGGCGCAGGGAGCGCCAGGGAGGCGAGCGATGAGCGAAGCTGCCGAAGGCCAGGGCCGCATGCAGGCCCAGGCCCAGCATCAGGGCCAGGATCAGGAGCAGGATCAGGAGCAGGAGCAGATGGCGGATCAGGCCGGGAACCAGCAGGACAGGGCGCCAGGCCAGAACTCGGGCGCGGATGCCCTGCAGTCGCCCTTCGGCGGGGAGCTGCCCGAGATTGCGGAGCCGGACAGCCTTGCCGGGAACCTGCCTGCCGGCTTCGGCCTCAGGGGCAGGGCGGTTGCGGTGCTGGCCTGCCTCGGCGGACTCGGGGCCCTGGGGCTGTGGAGCCTGATCGGCCACGACCAGGAAAGCGAGGTGAAGCTGGCGGCCGTGCAGGCCCAGAGCTCGCGCATGCGGGCCGTCTCGCCCGCCACCTCGCCCGACTACCGCGAGAGGCTCGGCACCTACTCCGAACGCCGGGGCAACCAGGCCCTGGCGCAGGGCGGCACCTTCGTCGCCCCGCAGGAGGGCGTCCACGAGCCCGAGCCGGGCGATCCCGCCCTGGCGCCCAAGGTGCGCCAGACGCCCGCCCCCGTGGCCAGGGAGCAGAAGGTCAGGGACCAGCCCGTCCGCTTCGAGCCCCAGCCGCCTCCGCCGAGGCCCCCCGTGCCCCGCCGCGAGGCGCTGGCCCAGCGCCGGGAGCGGGGCGACAGCGGGCTTGTGAGCTACCTTGCTTCCCTGCACCGCGAGCCGGGCGCTCCGCAGACGATAGTCCTGCACAGGCCTGCTTCGGCGAGGGGCATGGCCGGCATGGCTTCCGCAGCCAGCGCAGGGCAGGCCAGCCTGCCCTGGGCCGCCCAGCTGGCCCCTGGCAGCCTGCTCTACGCCGTGAACCGGGTGGCCCTCGATTCCGACGCCCCCGGCCCCGCCATGGCGGAGGTGATTGCCGGCCCCCTCAAGGGCGCCCGCGCCATGGGCGGCTTTCAGCGCCACAGCGGGCACCTGACGCTCAAGTTCACGAGCCTGGCCCTGCCTGCCGCCCTCGGCGGGCAGACCCTGCGCATCGAAGCCTGGGCCGTGGACCCGAAGACCGAGCGCACGGCCGTGCGCAGCGCCGTGGACAACCACTTCATCGAGCGCTGGGGCGGGCTGCTGGCAGCCTCCTTCCTCGAGGGCTTCGGCGACGCGGTGTCGCGGGCCGGCATCTCCCAGAGCGTGACCTCCTACGGCGCCTGGCAGCGCTGGCCCCGCTACGACCTCGAAGAGCAGCTGGCCATTGGCGCCGGCAAGCTCGGGGCCAAGGCAGCCGGCATTTTCGAGCGGAACTTCAGCCAGCCGCCGACCGTGACGCTCGATGCCGGCGCCGAGCTCGGCATCCTGCTGCTCGAGGTCCGCCAGGAGCGCACGGGACTTGCCCTGGGCGAAGCCTTGCCGGGAGGCGGGTCGTCTTCGGCCGGCGCGGCGCCTGCGGCCGGCGCAGCGGGCGGAAGGAGCGGGCGTGCCGGCGATTCCGATGCGCCCGGGCGCCTGCGCCTCGCGGAGCAGGCAGGGCGCCAGCCCTTTGGAACCTGGTAGCGTAGCAGTGCGCGGACGCGCGTCCGCAGGAGAAGTCAGCATGAATGGAGTGCAGGCCCAGACGGCAGGCCCGCCCGGCACGGCGGACGCCATGTTTCTGGCAGAGCAGGAGGAGTTCCTGCAGGGGATGGAGAACTGGGTGCCGGAGGCGGCGTGCGCCGTGGAGGTGGACGCCGAAGACGGCGGGGAGGGCTGGGATCCCGGCGAGATGGACGAGCTGGATCAGGAAGCGCCCCGCTTGGTCGCCGGCCCCGCGTCCGCGCCATCCCGAAGCCACCCTGGCCAGCCCTGTCAGGCAGGTCAGTCCAGCCAGCCATCCCCGCCCCACTTTCAGCCGCAGCAGATGCAGCAGGATCAGCACATGAAGCAGATGGAGCAGAGTCAGCAGGTTCAGCAGCCCCAGCGGGCCCATATAGACCAGACGCAGGCAGACCCGGAGGGGTCGCAGGACTTTCGGCCCCTCTTTGGCACGAGCCGCATGCGCCACGAGCTGCAGGAATTGAGGCGGAACGCAGACGCCCCGGCAGGCCAGGAGCAGGCAGCGACGCATGTCTCTCAGCCGTCCATGCAGCCTCCCGCTCAGCCTGTTCAGCAGGATGTGCCCCAGCAGACTGGCGATCAGCCGGACAAGCCGGCCGGCCTGCAGCGCCCGTTGAGCCCCGGGGAGATCTTTGTGCGGAAGTACGAGCGGGACAAGGCTGCCGGGCACGAGCCCCAGTTCACCTTTAAACAGCCCGTCCCGCAGGCCCCCGTCCAGCCGGCTCCCGTTCAGCAGGTTCCTGTTCAG
>DFDR01000121.1 GCA_002369295.1 Desulfovibrionaceae bacterium UBA3823 | reverse complement strand
TTTTTCCAGAAGGCGATGCCGTACTTCAGCACCTTGCTGATCTGGGGAGGCAGGCCACAGGCGTACTTCAGCCTTGCTATCTGCCTGAGTCCATCGCTGGCCTCAGCCTCAAGCCGCTCGTACTGCAGCGCTCGCTTCAATTCAATGATCATGGCACGCCGGCGCCAGCCTTCGATGACAATGATGTCTGAACGTCCCAAGCCGCTCTCATGGTTGGAGGTCACAGCCAAGCCAGCTCCGCGCAGGAGACCTGTCATGAAGCCATGATAGTAGTTTTCCGCACTATCGTAATAGCTAATTGTCTCATACAAAATACGAGTTATCATATCCTGTACAAGCTGAGCATCCCCACTCCATAGCGCCTCGAGAAATAGCACGGCAAGCATGGGGACTCGCTGCCGAAGGGGCAAGACCTTCCGGCAGACGTTGCCAGGAAAGCGCAAGGATCCCTGCGTCTTCCGTTCCCACGCGACATCTGCCGGCAGCAATGCCGGCAGCGTTCATGGGCAGACTGAGGTTCCGCGCAAAGGCACGCGGGGCAGCGATGCAGGGAGCCCCCTTGGCGGCTTGTTCAGCGGCGGCGGCCACAGCGAGGCATGGCTTGTTCTAGCAGATGCGCATGGCCCGCTCATAGCGTCCGCTCGCCATGAAGGCCTTGACCAGGCCGTCCATCTCGGCAGCCATCTGCTCGGCCTGCCTGCGGCCCGAACGGCCCAGCGAGGGGCTGGGATTCTGGGAAAGCGCGCGCAGGATGAACTGCAGCACGGCAAGCATGACCACCTCGCCGCCCAGCGGGGCAAAGGCGCCCGGCAGGCGCTGCCAGGAAGGCGAAAAGGACCGCCGTTCGCCTTCCGTCTCCCACTGGCAGCCGTCGATCACGGCGCCGGCTGTGTCCACCGGCAGGTAGAGGCAGCTGATGTCCCTAGCAAAGGCCATGATGATGTCGAGCACCGAGCCCAGGTAGCGGTTGCAGACAGCGTCCGCAAGCCGGCGGGCCTCTTCCGGCGATCCGGGGCCGCCGTTGTCCGCAAAGTAGGTCTCGCACTTCACGGGGGCGAGTACGAGCAGGCCGCCGCCGCTGCGGGCCCGGCACTTCTCCCACTCGAGAATCAGCTCCTCGACGAGCTGCATCTGGTGGATGGCGAGCGCAGCCGTCTCCTGGGCCGGCGTCTGCGCCTCCATGAGCAGGGAGGCATCCACGGGCACGACGACGGCATCGACCTGGGCAAGTGGAGTCACTTCCGAGACAAGACGGGGCAGATCGCCGACAAGCGCTCCCTGATAGTCGTGCCAGGCCACCGGCACGGCAAGGGGCTTGGCGCCCAGGAACCTGGCAAGGCCGCCGGAAGTGCCCGACAGCGTCAGGTGGAGGGCTTCGTGCTCCCTGGTCGGCGAAGCGGCAGGCGCAGGTCCTTCGGCAAGGCCGGCCAGGACGGCGTCGATCCGGGCTCGCTCATGCGCCGGCAGAGCCAGCGAAAGCGAACTCTCTCCCCTGTCTCTGGCTTCGCCGAGATGCCGGATGCCTGACGCTATGGCCGTTGCTGCCAGCGACGTCTTGCCGACGCCCGAGGGACCTATCATGAGCACGTGGCGACTTTCCATGGCACGCTCCTTCGCGAAGTACCGCTTTGCCTGAGGGGCTCCGGAGCAGGGCGGCGCCGGAGCGCAGGGCTTGGTGTACCCCGCCGATCCACGGTGTGCAAGGGAGCCCCTGCGGGGCTTGTGCAAAATGAACGCGCATTTTTTGCTTGCCTTGCTCTTCCAAGGCGCTAGTGTGGAGACAGGTTTTTCCCGCCGTTTCCCCCCGGGAGGTCTATCGCCATGCGCCTTGACATGCTCGTCTGCACAGCCCTGCTCGTCATGGGCATGTGCCTTTCCGCCGAACTCCTTGAGAGCTCCGCGCTCATCTTCCCCGAGATCGCGGCGCTCGCCTTCGGCGCCTGGGCCACGAAAGCCAGGCCCTGGATGGCCACCAACCTCGACATGTGGCTCTCGCCAAGCGTTGCCGGCGTCGTCGGCATCGCCGTGGGGCGCTGGCTTCCCCTGCCCTTCGCCTGCCAGGCGGCCGCCGCCTTCGCGCTGGTGCTGGCGTGGCTCTGGGTCACGCGCTCCGCTGTCCTGCCCTCCATTTCGGCAGCCATCCTGCCGCTTGTGGCTGGCGAGACCAGCTGGATCTATCCCCTCTCGGTCTGCGTCTTCACCGGCATCATCATGCTGGTCTGCTATATTCTCGACTGGCGGGGCCTTGGCAACTACACTAGGGTCGCCCTGAAGAGCCCGCCGACCCTTTCTGCAGGGCGGCAGGCCTTCGTGAGCCTTCTGCGCTGGGGACGCATTCTCGCCATTGCGACCTTCGTCGCCTGGCTTTCCCGACACATCGGCTGGCGCTTCCTGCTCGCTCCGCCCCTCATCATTGCCTGCATCACCTTCGTCAGCCCCGGCGGCCCCTTCCGGAGCAGGCCCGTGGCGCTCTATCTGGTAGTCGTCGCCTGTGCCAGCCTCGGCGCGGGCCTTGCCTGGTGCGCCTGGCAGGGCTGGATGCCCCTCTTCCTGGCAGCGGGCCTTGCCTGCATGGGAAGCTTCCTCGTCTTCCAGCGAGCCTCCCTCCCCTGTCCGCCAGCAGCCGCCCTCTCGGTGCTGCCGACCATCGTGCCCGAGGCGCTCATCCCCTGGTATCCCCTGCACATCGCTGCCGGCGCAGCCGTCTTCTTCGTGCTCGGCGCGCTGCTCTTCCCCGCCAAGGCCACGGCATAGCCAAACCGCAGCGCAAAGGACCAGGAATCGTCTTGCCAAGCGCAAGGGATGAGCCTATCTCCCCGCCATGCCAAGCTGCTGCACCACCTTGCTCCGCGCCCTGCGGACTGTCCTTCTTGCCGTGCCGTCACTGGCCATTCCCCTGTCGGGCTGGGGCGACGTGCCCGCCATGTGGTGCGGAGGCGGGAGCGGCTTCGGCCACCCCTACCTTGTCAAAGGCCATCCCTATCTGCCCTACGGAAAGGCCGACGGCTTCGTCCAGGCCGGCACCGCCTCCTGGTACGGCTCGGAATGCCAGGGCCTGCCCACGGCCAGCGGCGAACCCTACGACCAGTACGGCCTCACGGCCGCCCACAAGCTCCTGCCCCTCGGCACGCGGGTCAGGGTCACGAATCTCAGGAACGGCAAAAGCGTCGTTGTGCGCATCAACGACCGGGGCCCCTACGCCGGTAGCCGCATCATCGACCTCACCCGCACGGCAGCGGAGAAGCTTGGCATGCGCGATGCCGGCACGGCCCGCGTGCTCGTCAGAAGCCTTGAGGGCAAGAGCTAGCAACTTGAATTCACAACGCTTTACGGCCGATCCACCTGCATCACGGAAAAATGCCGTTTTTTTCGTTGACATACTGAAGCGTTCGGCGTAGTTTCTTTTCTTGCGTCGGGATGTAGCGCAGTCTGGG
>DFDR01000038.1 GCA_002369295.1 Desulfovibrionaceae bacterium UBA3823 | reverse complement strand
CCGGCGCCGGCCGTCTGCACGGTGCCTGGGGGAAGTCCCTCTCTGCAGCATAGTGGATTTACGGGCGGCGACAGCTGGCAGAGTGCGCCGTCTCCTCGCGCAAGCCGGCCCAACGCGCTTGCCAAGGTGGCGCCAGCCCCCTGTGGCGCAGCGCCTGCCGTGCTTGGCACTGTTCTTGCTACATGTCAGACAGGCCGGTCGCTTCGGCGGCCGGCCTGATGTGCCTTGACGCTGCGCGCCGGCTCCCGAACTCCAGGCGTGCAGGATCTTCCGGACTGGCGTGCAGGATCTGCCGCTATGTCCGGCGCTTCTCCCTCCTCGGCCCGGACCCCTTTCCCGGGCGGGGACGGGCGCGGAGCGCGCCGATGCGTGGCGCCTGCCTCCGCGCCGCAGCAGGCCTTCAAGCCTGCCGGCTGGCTGGGACTTGCTCCTTGGTACGGGCCAGCCGGCAGGAAGCCTGTGCGGAGCAGGCGGCATCGGCGCTCTGCCGGCGGGCACGGGCAGGACACGCCGTGCGCTGAGGGCGCAGGGGGCGCCATGAGAAGACGGCGGCACCCTTCCCATGCCTGAAGCGGGCCGGCGGACGCCTTGCGCAAGCCTGGCAAGTCTGCAGGCACGCATGTGAGCAATTGACGCGCAGCTGCACTTGCATCGAGGTCCGGGGGCGGGGGCAGTGAACTCGGTGGGGTAAGGTGCGCGCAACTGTTCAGCCCCCCCTGAGAGGGGATGGTGGCGGGGCGGGAGCTTGAAGTCCTTGATCTCCTCGATCCGATAATCTCGGCTCTGTCCCGACGCATGGGGCACCAGCGTCGTCCCCGTCCCCGCGAAAAGCGACAGAGTCAAATATTGTGTCGCGCAGCATGGCGGGACTTCAGCGCCGGAGCCGCGACGCCGGACTGGGACTGCACGGCGGAGCTGTCCTGCCGATGCCGGCCCTGCGCTCTGCGCCGGCGTGGCCAGCGTGTTCCAGATTGCTTTTGCCGGGAAGGGAAGGCACTATGCCATCATTCCATGTGGCGGCATGATGCGCTGTGCCTGCACGGCAGGCATCCTCCTGCCTCCTGCCTCCTCCAACATCCTTCCGCGGAGACGCTCCATGCTCGACAAGTTGCTTTCCCTCTTCAGGCGGCGCAAGCCCCTCGGCCATCCCGTACGCGCCGGCCTCCACGTGGACATTCCGGCTGGCTGGACGGCCGAGGACAACGGCGACGGCACCCTGCTGGCCCGCACCGGCGCCAGGGAGCGCTTCCGTATCGCGTGCTGCCGGGACAGGAATCCCTCCGCCAGGGATCTGGCCAGCCAGATAGCCGGCGCCAGGGATGCCGACATGGAGCTCACCTACATGCGTCAGACGAGACGGGGCCAGGCCTGCCGCCTGGCAGGCACCCTGGCCGGCCAGCCCGCCCTGGCCGTTGCCGTGGTGGATTCGAAGGGGCAGGGCTGGAAGTTCCTGCTCGAAGGCAGCGCCGACAGGCGCCTGCTCGCCGACTTCGGCTCCCGCCTCGCCTGGGAGAAGAAGATCGACGGCCTCAGGAAGACCATGCTCTACGCCTTCCAGGACAGCGAGGAGCGCAGCCTCGGCGCAGAGGAGTGCATCACCGTGCCTCCCCAGTGGAGCGCCGTCAACGTGGCGGACGGGGTGCTGCTCCAAAGCCGGGGCAGCGAGGCCGACTCCTTCCGCATCGAGACGGCCCAAGCCTGCGGGCGCTCGGCGGAGGATCTCGCCGAGGAGCTCATGGCCCGGGACGGCATCGAGATGCGCGTCACGGGCGGCACGGGCCTGCGCGACGCGGACCGGCAGTGGCGCGATCTCCAGGGCAGGGCAGGCGGCCTGCCCGCCGTTGCCCGCGTCAGCGTGGACAAGCTGGCCTCAGCCCGGATCTGCCTCCTCACGGGCATCGCCGACAGCCCGGACACTATCTTCGTCTTCGAGGACCGCATCCACGAGAATGCCAGGCCCGGCTTCCGCGACGTCTGCACCGGCATCCAGGCCAGAGTGCCGCGCGGCTGGACCTGCACCAACGCCGACGGGGGGCTTGCCATGCAGTGCCAGGACAGGGACGCAGCCTTCGTCCTGCTCTGCCGGCCCAAGGAGGCCGTCCCGCCTTCAGCCCTGCTTGAAGATGCCGCCAGGCTGGCAGGCCTTGCGTCCTTCAGCGTGCAGGGCGAAGCGCAGGGCGGGGCCTGCCTTGAGGGCGCCGACAGCCAGGGCAGGCCCTGGCAGGCCAGGGCGGGACTGGTCGGGGAGCTTGGCGTTGCCGGAAGCGGCGCTGCCTTTGCCGCCGTCCTTGCCGGGCAGATCGACAAGGGCGAGCTTGCCCGCCTGCTCAGACACGTGCGCGCGCAGGTCGCCTAGAACCGGCTTGCCGCTCTTCCCGCAGCACGAGGTGCCTCCTGTGAAAAAGCTCGCGCCGCTCCTGCTTTCCCTGATGATGCCGCCGGCTCTCCCGCCCCTTCCTGCGGCCGCCATGCCGCCCGTCACCGCAGATTCCGTGCGGCGGGCCTACCAGCGGCAGGACTATCCCCTGTCGCAGTTCAACGTCTTCGGCGTGCGCAACACCCAGGACAGGGATTCCGACCGCTTCAACGACGTCATCGGCGTGCTTTACAAGGAGAACGGCAAGTGGGTGCTCAGGCACTATCCGGGCACTGTTGACCCCGGCTTATTCAGACGCGTCATTCCCATGAATTCCAAGGGCGTGGCCATCATCGTCCCCGGCTTCTACAAGGACGTCTACGGCATAGGCCGGCACACGGACTACATTGCCTTGAGGCAGATGAAGCCCATGCGCTACTGGCGCGACAACACCCGCGACGGCAAGCTCCACATGACGGGCCCCATTATCCGGGATATCGTCTTCACCAACCTGCACTATGCCTTCCGGATCTATCATGACGACGAGGGCGTCCAGATCGTCTACGACAACAGCAGCGGCTGCTGCGTCATTCAGAAGAAGAGCGACTTCGACGCCTTCATGAAGCTGGCCTACGCCTTCAGGGACAAGGGGATGCGGCGCTTCTCCTTCGCCCTCTTCACTGAAGACCAGCTGGCGCCGGACGACCACGCGACCCGCCCGGAAAAGCCGGGCCCTCGCGCGGCA
>DFDR01000198.1:7704-21502 GCA_002369295.1 Desulfovibrionaceae bacterium UBA3823 | reverse complement strand
TTGGCGGCGCCTGCGGCTGCGGTTCACCCGGAACGGCAGGGGAGAACGGCAGGCTGGCTGAAGACCGCGCCCTGCTCGAAGCCGTCCTGGGCAGGGATGCCCTGCAGGCGCTCGACCTCTTCGACCAGCCCCAGCTGGCGATGGTCCTGCGCACCTGCCGGCAGGCGAAATCGCTCTCCGAGGCGGGACGGACGCTCTTTGCCAGTTCGAGGCTCGCCAAGGCCAAGGCCAACGACGCCGACCGCCTGCGCAAGTACCTCGCCCGCTTCGATCTCGCCTTTGACGGCGTCAAGGCCATGCTTGCGGAAGGCAGTCCCTGACGCCGGCCTTTTTTCCCTGGCACATATACTGCATACTGCCTCCCAGCGGCAGCGGGCACAGCCCGTGGCTTGCCCCACATGACAGCATCTCAAAGGAGTACCCCATGAAAGCGCTCTCAGCCTCTCTGGCCCTCGCGGCCGCCCTCGCCTTCTCCGCGCCCGCCTCTGCAGCCGTGCAGGAGTTCGGCCCCGACAACGCCCGCTTCACCCTCGACGTCCCTGCGGGCTGGACAGCCACGGCCAAGGAGCTTGGCGTGCAGCTGACGAAGGACGACGGCAACACCAGCTTCCAGGTCGATGTCCTGCCCACCAACGGCAGGTCCGGCCAGGAAATCGCCGACACGCTGGCGAAAACCCTTGGCTACGAATGCGAAAAGAACCAGGACGGCAGCTGGCTGCTCAAGGGCGAAGAGGACGGCACCCGCATTGCCGTCGTTGTCATCGTCGACGAGAAGGAGGGCAGGTTCCTGTCCGTCACCATGGCCGGCAACGATGGCGACGGCATGAAGCAGATCCTCGGCACCCTCAAGGAAGCGCCCGCCAAGTAGCCCCTGCGGCAGCTGCCAAGCTTCGCCCGGCCGTCCAGAAATTGGACAGGGCGGCCAGGCCGTTGTGCAAATTCTGGCCAGCCCCGAACCTGGGGCCAGTCCCCCAAGAATCCGGACTTTCCGTGAGGAGAGCCGGATTCTTGCTTTTCCCGCCCCGCCCGAGACCTTGCCAGCGGCAATGGCGCGGAAGGCCTGCTTCACCGCCTTGTCAGCCGCCAGCGCAAGGATGGCTGCTGGCTGTGCAGGGCGTGCTCCGCGGCCGCATGTCTCTCAGCCGTCCTGCGGTTCAGCGAGAAGCGGGGTGTTAGCCTGTTCGTCGCCTTGCCCCCGCCGCAAGAGCCCCTGGCACGAATGGCCTGAAGCGCATTCCCGCGAGCTTCAGGAAGGCGCCTGCAAGCGCTAGCCCCCACCGTTCGCCTGCCAGCCGGGGCTGGCGTCAAAAAAGAATCCGGACTCCCCGAAGGAAGCCCGGATTCTTGTTGTGTCGCGGCATCGCCGCCTGCCGGGGAAAGCCCCGGCTAGTCATAGTAGTCGCAGCGACGGCGGCGGTCGTAGTAGTAGTCGTTGTATTCGTCGTTCTCGTGCTGGGCGCCCACAATGGCGCCGCCAGCCGTGCCGATGGCGCCGCCAACGAGCGCGCCGGTCACGGCATCGCCGCCGGCTATGGCCGAGGTGGCCGCGCCGCCGGCGGCACCGATAGCCGCGCCCGCAACGGCGCCGCGCTGGGTAGGCGTGCACCCGCAGGCGCAGGCGAGCAGAACGGCGAGGAAAGGAATGGCGAACTGCTTCATGCTAAGCCTCTCGTGGCGCATCCCTCGAGCGGTGGCCCAGAGACGCGCGCTCTGTCGTCAGGAGTAGAGGCAGGCTGCCTTGTGGGCAGGCCGCCTGGCTGACGAGTCATATGCAAGAGGCGTGCCGAGAACTAGTGATCTTTTTGCTTGTGGTCCTGGGCATTGCCGACGATGCCGCCGACAAGCGCGCCCGCACCGGCGCCGGCCAGGGCACCCCAGCCGAGATAGCCGCCGGAGATGGCGGCAATGCCGAGGCCCGTCGCGCCGCCGGCCAGTGCGCCGATGCCGGCGCCCTTGGCCGTGTTGCTGGAGCAGCCAACGCTGGTGGAGAGAAGAGCGGCCAGAATGGCAACGATTGCAAACTTTTTCATAGTTTTTCCCGTTTGGTGCCTAGCCTGCCCCCGAGGGGCAAAGTGGCACAATGAAGTTTCGAAGCGTTCGAAGAGGCGCTAGGCAAGGAGGCTACT
Organism: Desulfovibrionaceae bacterium UBA3823; assembly: GCA_002369295.1. Classification (GTDB taxonomy): domain Bacteria; phylum Desulfobacterota; class Desulfovibrionia; order Desulfovibrionales; family Desulfovibrionaceae; genus Desulfovibrio. Next base: position 19,376 of record DFDR01000198.1, on the reverse strand, counting down.
TGCCAAGCTTGGGCCGAACGAGATCGAACCAGATCACGTCCATGACGAGGCGATTCTTCTGATCGGGATGCTCGGCGTACCAGCTGTCGATCTGCTTGGCGATGTCGCTGAGGGCAACGCCGCTGAAAGCCGCGTGCCAGCCCTTCTCGAAGGGAGAGAGGGTGGTCGCGCGGGCCTTGGTCCTTTTGCCGGCCTTCTGGGCATCCTTCTGCATGCTGGCGTCGATGGCGCGCTCGATGTCGATGGCCAGCTCCACGCCGAAGAGCACGGCAATCTTGGCGTCCTCTTCCGAATTGAGCCAGGCTTCGCCCGTCAGCTGCTCAATGCGGTTGTTGGGCATGGATGCCATAGCCTGCTTCATATCCTGCCGCCGGTTGTCCTGCGCGTCGGCAAGGGCATTGCCGCAGGGGAAGGCAAGGAGCAGCGCGAGGGCAAGAAGGAGAAGTTTTTTCACGGTAAACCTCCGCTTGGGTGATGAAGGACGTGTTGTCCTGACAATTTTGAATAGCGTTTTCAAGGGCGTGGCGCAAGCCTCGCGGCTTGGGAGAGAGCGCCCTCCTCTGCCTGTGCACTCAAGCTCAGACCTGAGCCCTGAAGGGGCTCGGCATGGACGGCTGCCAGTAGAAGAGGGGGTCAGCCCACCCTTTTTTGGCTCAAGGCGCGGAGAAAGCGCAGCCTGGCCGCACCCAGGCCAGGTTGAGTCATTCCGTCTCCTCCCAGCCTGACACGGTCTGGCCCAGTCTGGTTTGCTCTGGTTCCAGGCCCCCTCGACATCGCCATCCTGCAAGTAACAGACTGTAATCACACAAAAAACTGTACAAAAACTTTATATTACTATATAAAGATATCCGAATATATTTATATCAAGAATAACAAATATAGCCCAACATCCGCTTCTCTAGTCTGCCGGCCTGCGTTGCCGAAGAAGTGCTGACTACACCTTTTCCAAAACTGAGGCAGACTGAGAATGGCTCTGTGCCTAGCTTTTCAAGCCCTTTTTGACACCTTGCCGTGCAAAGACGGGCAGAGCCTTCTGGCGCTGGGCGCGGAGAAGGCGCAGGCTGGCTACTCCCAGGCAAAGTTGAGCCATTCCGTCTTCTCGTTGAAGGAGTAGACGGGCCGAAAGCGCTTAAGGGAGGTGCGCTCGTCCTGCAGGACCTTCCTGTTGTTCTCGAGAATGAAGGGGCCCTTCTCCGTCTGGCAGCGCAGGACGACGTGGAACTCCTTCGGCGCCGTCGCCCTGCGCGTCAGCTTGCCCACCACGAGGCGCATGTGATCCACGGGAAAGCCCAGCTCCCGCAGGGTCAGGTACTTGGCCATGACATAGTCGTCGCAGTCGCCCTGCGCCCGGCAGGCGAACTCGGCGGGGACGGCCCAGTACTCGCTCTCCCCCCAGGTCTGGGGATCTTCGGCGAAGCGGAACTGGTTCCAGAGGGCGTTCACGAGAAAGAGCAGCTCCGTGCTCTTCTTGCCGGCGAGGAAGCGCTTCAGTTCGCCCCAGCGGCGGCTGCCCACCATCATGTCGTCGCGCAGGGGCGTGGCGGCGTGCCGCTTCAAAGCCTCCTGGAAGGGCTTCTGCGCGTCCGGGGGCAGGGGGCGGGCAATCTCCATGCTCCCCATGATGCCGTGGACGAGCATGGCCTTCTCCTGATCCGTCAGCTTCGACAGCCGCATGCCCTGCGGGTCGGCAGGATAGCGCGCGCCAGCCAGCCATTCCTGGAGGGTGGGCGGAGCCGTCACGTGCGGGACGTGTTCTCTGGCAAGGTCAAGCGCATCCTGCACGGCACGCTCCCTCTCCTCCCGCGTTGCCTCGCGGTCGTGCAGCGCCGGGTCGCCGTGGCCAGGGCCGGCATGGGCAGGATCGCCATGGGCAAGGTCGGCATGCGCGGGATCGTCGCGCTGGGAATCGGCCTGCACCGGATGGCCATGGGGCGATGCTTCGGCAAGCGCCGCCGTCCAGGGAAGGACAAGGTGGAGGCAGACAAGCGCCGGGAGCAAGACGCGGACGGCACGCAAAGCGAGCCTTGAAGAGAAGGCGGGCTGCATGGGCAGGGTTCCTCTGCACCGGCTCCAGGACCGGACACGCTGAATAAAATTTAAGGGCCTGCGCAAGGCGCAGGCCCTTAAAATGTGGAGCGGGAAACGGGATTTGAACCCGCGGCCTCCAGCTTGGGAAGCTAGCACTCTACCGCTGAGTTATTCCCGCGCAGAAAGGCTCTGAATTTATGGAGCGGGAGACGGGATTTGAACCCGCGACTTCAACCTTGGCAAGGTTGCACTCTACCACTGAGTTACTCCCGCTTGTATCGCAAGCGGCTACGCTCTTGAAATCCGTATGGAGGCGGAATCCAGATTTGAACTGGAGCATAGAGGTTTTGCAGACCTCTGCCTTACCACTTGGCTATTCCGCCGGTTGTGTTGGAGCGGGAGACGGGATTTGAACCCGCGACTTCAACCTTGGCAAGGTTGCACTCTACCACTGAGTTACTCCCGCTCAACGAAGAGGCACTTTACTCGCGCCCCTGGGTTCCGTCAAGCAAAAAAATGATTTTTTTTGCCTGCACCCTTTTTCTCCGCTACTTCGGGCGCTTGTCGATGACGCGCGTAGCCTTGCCGACGGAGCGCTCAATGGAGTGGGGCTCCATGAGGCGAACCTTGGTGGTGACGCCGAAGATGTCCTTGATCTGCTTCTGCAGGCCCCTTTCGAGGACCTGCAGCCTGGATATCTGGTCGTGGAAGAGCTGGTCGGTGACCTCGACCTGGACTTCCATGGTGTCGAGGGAGCCCTGGCGGTCCACGACGATCAGGTAGTTGGGCGTCAGGCCGCTGGCCTTCATGAGCAGCTCTTCGATCTGCTGCGGGAAGACGTTCACGCCGCGGATGATGAGCATGTCGTCCGAGCGGCCGGCGAAGCGGCTGATGCGGGCGTGGGTGCGTCCGCAGCGACAGGGCTCGGTCACCATGGTGGTGAGGTCGCGGGTGCGGTAGCGAATAAGCGGAGAGCCCTGCTTGGTGAGGTTGGTGATGACGAGCTCGCCCTGCTCGCCCTCGGGCAGCTGCTCGCCGGTCTGGGGATCGATGATCTCGCAGAGGAAATGGTCTTCCCAGACGTGGAGGCCGTCGTGCTCTGAGCAGTCGATGGCGCAGCCGGGGCCCATGATTTCGGAGAGGCCGTAGATGTTGTGGGCATCGATGCCCATCTTGTCCTCGATGGTCTGGCGCATGGCGTCGGTCCAGGGCTCGCCGCCGAAGACGCCGACGCGCAGAGGCAGGTCGCGGAAGTTGATGCCGTTCTCCATGGCCACTTCCCACAGGTGCATGGCGTAGGAGGGGGTGCAGGCGAGGACTGTGGCGCCAAGGTCGCGGATGAGGCCGACCTGGCGGCGGGTCGAGCCGCCGGAGGCGGGCACGACCATGCAGCCGAGCTTCGTGGCGCCGTCGTGGACGCCGAGGCCGCCAGTGAAGAGGCCGTAGCCGTAGGCCACGTGCACGACATCCTGGGGCTTCACGCCGCTGGCCACGAGGCAGCGGGACATGAGCTGGGCCCACACGTCGAGATCGTACTGGGTGTAGCCAACGACGACGGCCTGGCCGGTGGTGCCGCTGGAGGCATGGATGCGGGCAATGTTGTCTCGGGGCACGGCGAAGGTGCCGAAGGGGTAGTTGCTGCGCAGATCCTGCTTGACCGTGAAGGGCAGACGCTTCAGGTCCTCGAGGCTCCTGACGTCGGCCGGCTTGATGCCGGCTTCGTCGAAGCGCTTGCGGTAGAAGGGCACGGTCGCGTAGACGCGACGACAGACGTCCTGGAGGCGCTTGAGCTGAAGGGCTTTCAGCTCCTCGCGGGGCATAGACTCGTTTTTGATGTCGTACAGCATGGGGTCTCCTTGATCCTCATTCCCGAATAGAATAGGAATAGGGTTCGCTTTTTGCATCTTTTGCCAGGAACGTCAAGAAAAACAAGGGATTGCCCTGACACGCAAAGCATCTGTTTTCAACCTCTTAGCCGCTTTTGCCAAGTGAAGCCCATGGAAACCGACCTCACTCCCAAGAAAAAAGTCTACTCCGATCTCCCTGCCCTGGAAAAGGCAGCCGACATGTCCGCATGGCTGCAGGACCACAAGGCCCAGGCCGTGGAGGTCATCGACCTCGCCGGACGGGGCGCCTTCACCGAAACCCTCGTCGTTGCCACGGCATCCTCCGCCCGCCATGCCCAGAGCCTAGCCGACGGCGTCATGGCGCTGTGCCATGAAAAGCGCTACGAATACCTGCGCGTGGACGGCTACACCAACGGCCAGTGGGTGCTCGTCGACTGCAACGACGTCGTCGTGAACATCTTCCAGAAGGAAACCCGCGAGCTCTACAGGCTCGAGTCGCTGTGGAAGGTGCCTGCCTCCAGGGAGGAGCTGCAGGCCATGGCCTCCACTGCCGGCGCCAAGGAGGAAAAGCAACAATGAAGACGACACCGACGCTGCTCCTGATCATGGATGGCTGGGGCATCGCCCCCGACGGTCCCGGCAACGCCACGAGCGTCGCCAATACCCCCAATCTGGACGAACTCTTCGCGACCTGCCCCCATGCCAAGCTGGCGGCCTCCGGACGATCCGTGGGTCTGCCCAAGGGCTACATGGGCAACTCCGAAGTGGGGCACCTCAATATCGGCGCGGGACGCATCGTCTATCAGGACATGACCCGCATCGACGTCGCCCTCGAGCAGGGCGAGTTCCAGAAAAACCCCGCGCTGGTGAAGCTCATGGCCGACACCAGGGCTGCCTCAGGCAGGCTCCACTTCATGGGCCTGCTCTCCGACGGCGGCGTGCACAGCCACATCAACCATCTCGTAGCCCTGTGCCGCATGGCAAGCGAAGCCGGACTGCCCGTGCTCGTGCACTGCCTGCTCGACGGCCGCGACACTCCGCCCGACAGCGGCATGCACTACCTTGAAATGCTGGAGGAGGCCGTCAAGGACCTCCCCGGCGTGGAGATCGCCGCCCTCTACGGCCGCTTCTACGCCATGGATCGCGACAAGCGCTGGGACAGGGTGGAGCAGGCCTTCAGGCTCTTTGTCCACGGCGAGGGACCGCGGCTCGAGGGTGCCAGAAAGGCGCTCGCGGCCTCCTACGCCGAAGGCGTCACGGACGAGTTCGTCAAGCCCGTCTGGGTCAACCCCTGCCCTGCCGGCCTCAGGGACGGCGACGGCGTCTTCTTCTTCAACTTCCGCGCCGACCGCATGCGCGAGATCGTGGCCGCCCTCACGGTCAAGGACTTCGCCGGCTTCGAGCGCGGCGCCCTCCCCAGCCTGGCGGGCGCTGCCTCCATGACCGCCTACGAGGACAGCTTCACCATTCCCGTGGCCTTCCCCGAGCAGGACATTCCCATGGTGCTCGGCGAGGCCGTATCCAAGGCCGGCCTGCGCCAGCTGCGCCTGGCCGAGACCGAGAAGTACGCCCACGTGACCTATTTCTTCAACGGCGGCGTCGAGGAGCCCTTCCCCAACGAGGACCGCATCCTCGTGCCCTCGCCGAGGGATGTGCCCACCTATGATCTAGCGCCCGCCATGAGCGCCAGAAAGGTGACCGACAAGTTCCTCGAGAACTGGGCCAAGAACGAGTACGACCTCGTGGTCTGCAACCTCGCCAACGGCGACATGGTCGGCCACACCGGCATCATCCCGGCCGCCGTCGAGGCCTGCGAGACGGTGGACGAGTGCGTCGGCCGCATGGTCAAGGCCGTCCGCGAGCGCCGCGGGCGCATGATCATCATCGCCGATCACGGCAACTGCGAGAAGATGCTCGCCGAAGACGGCAAGCCCCACACGGCCCACACCACCAATCCGGTGCCCTTCATCCTCGTGGACGAGCGGCATCGCGGACCCGTCAAAGACGGCAAGCTCGCCGACGTGGCGGTGACCATACTCACCCTCTGGGGCATGCCCGTTCCCAGGGAAATGAACGGCGAAAGCCTCGTCGGGACGGAATAATGGCCATGGACAAGAAAGTACAGGAGCCGGTGCCCCCCTGCGGCATGCACCTGCTCTTCGAATACGAGTGCCCCAACTGCCACAGGGCCACGGACATCAACGCTCCCTCCCAGCCCGGCGTCATACGCTGCGCGTGGTGCGGAACCCGCTTCCCCATCATTCCCGTGGATCCCTACGTCGTGGACTACTTCCGCCTCATGACCTGCGACGGCAGGGCCGCCGCGGATCCCGACTACCTCTAGCCAGCGAGGCAGCCAAACACTTTCCGGCGCCCGGCAGGAAACAATCCTGCCGGGCGCCTGGCGTTTCCCCCTGGCGCATTCAATTTTTTTGACCCGCTCGGTGGCATGGCCACGCCGACGGCGTCAGCCTGACGCGCCCTGAGGACATTGAGACATTCTCTCAGCGTGCTGTTTTTCAACGCGAAATTCTTTGCCCCTGCCTGTTTCGCCTCGCTTGGCGACCGATCGCGGAACGCGCCCGCCCCGCAGAAGGGGGGCCTGCAGGGAACCTGCGAGACCAGGTAAAAAAATTTTGACATTTTCCCTTGCCATGTGCAGGCCCGAGGCGTAGGGTGAAGCTGCCTGCAGGGAACAGGCACCCAACCTACGAATACGATCTTCTCTCAAGGGGGAATATATCATGAAGAAGCTTATGACTCTCGCTCTGGCTGCCGGCCTCGCCATCAGCTGCGCCAGCGAAGCGTCTGCTATAGATTTCAAGGCCAATGGCCAGTGGCTCATGGGCTTCGGCCTCACCCAGGGCAGCCTCGTCTCCCGTGGCGGCGGGCAGAAGCTTGCCAACAACGACACCTTCTCCGCCGGCCAGCGCATCCGCTTGAAGTTGGACGCCGTGGCTTCCGAAGCCCTCTCCGGCACGGTGTACTTTGAAATCGGCGACACCACCTGGGGCAAGGCCGATCAGGGCGGCGCCCTCGGCGCCGACGGCAGGATCATCGAACTGAAGCGCGCCTACATCGACTGGATGCCCCCGGAAACCGACCTTAAGGTCCGCATGGGCATTCAGGGCATTGTTCTGCCCAACTTTGCCGGCGGCTCTGCCGTCCTCGACGACGACTGCGCCGGCATCACCGCCAGCTACAAGTTCAACGAAAACGTTGGCCTGACCTTCGTCTGGGCCCGCCCCTACAACGACAACTACAACCCCGCAACGAACGGCGAAGCCTTCCGCCGCTCCTCCATCGCCAAGACCAATTTCCTTGACAACGTCGATGTCTTCGCCCTCGCCCTGCCGCTGACCTTCGACGGCGTCGATGTCACTCCCTGGGTTGCCTACGGCATCGTTGGCCAGAACGCCATCCGCTACGACGACAACTACCGCCTCGGCTACATGCATTCCAACTTCGGCAGCGATCGCTGGGCCCGGCAGAACAACGCTACGGATGCCGATGGCAATCCCACGTTTGCCATGCGCCACTCCTCCAGGGGCTATGCCAACGCCTTCTGGGCCGGCCTGCCCGTCAAGCTGACCCTGTGGGATCCGCTGAACATTGAATTTGACTTCAACTACGGTTCTGTTGAAAGCCTCGGCAACGGCACGCTCCTGAAGTACAACGGCACTTCCCCGAAGTCCTTCAACACCCGCCGCGAAGGCTGGCTGGCCAAGGCCCTCGTTGAATACAAGATGGACTGGGGCACGCCCGGCATCTTCGGCTGGTACGCCTCCGGCGACGACGGCAACCCCGGCAACGGCTCCGAGCGCATGCCCTCCATCTCGCCCTGCGGCAACTTCACCTCCTTCCTGGGCGACGGCAACTACGGCTGGGCGGCCGATCCCACCGGCTACGACCGCAACATGAGCTACGCCGGCACCTGGGGCGTCGGCCTCCAGGTCCGCGACATGAGCTTCCTGGAAGACCTCACCCACACCTTCCGCGTTGCCCTCTGGGGCGGCACCAACAGCCCGAGCATGGCCAAGTACGCCAGCAGGTCCTACATGTGGGAGTCCAACTGGGGCGCCAGCGAGGCAGCCAACGAGTCCGAAATCTACATGACCACCAGGGACTACCTGCTCGAGTTCAACTTGGTCAACAATTACAAGATGTATGAAAACTTCAACATCAACTTTGAACTCGGCTACGTCGTCAACATGATGGACCGCGACACCTGGAAGAAGGCCAATACCAGGACGAGCTACAACAAGCAGGACGGCTGGAAGGCCCAGCTCATCTTCGCTTACGAGTTCTAGGCATCCCTCTCCTCTCTGCATCTCCGGCCGCCGTTCCGCAAGGGACGGCGGCCTTTTGCTGTCTCTGCGCCGAAGCCAGGCAATCCCGGAAGAAGCTTCCCGCCGGCATCCTCTGCCAGGCAGATTGCGAGACAAAGCCAGGCGCACCCCATGGGCGTTGCGCAATGGGCCTTCCGCACCTTGGCGAAGGACAGGCAAGGCGGGGACGCCAGCCCTGCCCGCTTCGGCTCACGGGCTCCAGGGCCAGGGGAAAGCCTGCGCCCAAGCCGGCACGGCAGGCGGCAGGCGACAGGTGGCAATCCGGGAGTGCGCCCCTGCCGGACGGTCTGTTGTCAACGGCATCCAGCGGAGCACGGCCGCGCAGGGCGCCGTGCCCGAGAGGATCGATAGCGTTTGCACGGGCGCTGGCAGCAGAGATCGTTGCCGTGATGAAGAGGGAGCAGAATGGGAAGCAAGCCAAGAACGAGCAAGCGGCAGGCCTTGGCGGGCGCCAGTGACCAGCTGCTGAACGATGCCCTAAGCGGCATTGGCGGTCTTCTTGGCGGGGACCGGCAGGCGCAGACGCCGCAGGAACGTCCTGCGGCCACGCGGAGGAAAAGCCGGCTGAGGCATTTCAGGCACCGGCTTCAGGGAAGGAGGCAGGCGCGCAGACCGAGGCGAAGGCGGCTGCGGAGACGAAGCCGAACGCAAAGAAAAGACGGAAGACGGTCGTGGCCGAGGATGCCAAAGGCGCCTGCATCGTGCCTTTGTCGCCGAGTGGCCGATTCGCGGCTCCAGAGGAGCGGCCCTCATTGTTGGACGCTGCATTCCGCCTCGGCAAGACTGCCGCGGCCACAGAACGCAAAGAGCCGGGCTTGCGCCCGGCTCTCCAACAGCACCGGACCCAATGCCCGGCTTTCCCCTCGGAGGAAATGTGACTTGCAGCTAGTCCCTGGCGCCGACAACGCGGTAGACCACGGCACCGAGGACGGCGCCCAGAATGGGCGCGACCCAGAACATCCACACCTGCTCGAGGGCCCAGCCGCCGGCGAAGACGGCAACGCCCAGAGAACGCGCGGGATTGACGGATGTGTTGGTCACGGGAATGCTGACCAGGTGGATGAGGGTGAGGCACAGGCCGATGGCGATGGGCGCGAAGCCTGCGGGCGCGCGGCCATCGGTGGATCCGAGGATGACCACCAGGAACATGCCGGTGAGCACCACCTCGCAGACGAAGCAGGCAAAGGCGCTGTAGTGGCCGGGAGAGTGCTCGCCGTAGCCGTTGCTGGCAAAGCCGCCGGCCAGGCTGAAGTCGGCATTGCCCGTGGCGATGGCGTAGAGCACGCCGCCGGCCGCGATGCCGCCGAGTACCTGGGCGATGATGTAGGGTACGAGCTCCTTGCCCTCGAAGCGGCCGCCGGCCCAGAGGCCGATGGAGACGGCGGGATTGAAGTGGCCGCCCGAAATGTGGCCAAAGGCATAGGCGCCGGTGAGGACGGTCAGGCCGAAGGCTAGGGAGACGCCGAGGAAGCCGACGCCGTTGTTCGGAAAGCCACAGGCAAAGAGCGCCGTGCCGCAGCCGCCGAGGACGAGCCAGAACGTTCCGAAGAACTCAGCAAGATACTTTTTCACAGGAGCAACCTCTCTCTCATGGCAAAATGCCGTTCCGGCCGCGCAGGCGCGCCAGCCGGGGGGCTTGCGCCCCGCTTTGCCGGCAGAAGGGCTCTGCCGACCGTAGAAACTTAAAGAAAAGCTCCAAGCTTCGTCAAGGCTTTTGACGCTCCGCACCGCCCTGCGCCCAGACCCATGCCCCTCCTGTCGGCGCCGGCCCGCCTGCCAGGCCCTGACGCTCTGGCAGGCGCGCTTTCGCGCGGCGCCGGATCTTGCCGGAAACGGCTTTGGGCCTTATCCTAAGCCCATAGCTTGGCCCCTGCCCAGCATGGAATAGGGCGCCTCGCAAGCGTATCAGCCCTGCGCGCGGCGCCGGGGCAGGCAAGTCCGGCGCAGGCACCCGGACGCAGCATGTGGGAGCAGCAATGGCAGATCCGCTCTATCTGGGCATCGATCTCGGGTCCATCACCGTCAAGGCGGTGCTCGCAGACGAAGCAGGCAGCATTCTCTTTCAGCGCTACCAGCGCCACGGCGCGGCAAGCAGGGAGACGCTCGCCTCCATTCTGGAGCACTGCGAGGCGGAGCATCCCGGCACCCTGGTTCACGGCGCCGTCACCGGCTCCGCGGCGCTCGACCTGCCGGAGGCCCTGGGCCTTCCCTTCGTGCAGGAAGTCATCGCCTCCTCCAAGAGCATAGCCAAGACCGCGCCGCAGACGGACGTCGCCATCGAGCTTGGCGGCGAGGACGCCAAGATACTCTACTTCGGGCGCAGCATCGATCTGCGCATGAACGAGGCCTGCGCCGGCGGCACGGGCGCCTTCATCGACCAGATGGCCGCCCTCCTGCACACGGACAGCCTTGGCCTCAACACCCTCGCCTCGCACGCCAAAGCCGTTCATCCCATAGCCTCGCGCTGCGGGGTCTTCGCCAAGACGGATCTGGTCTCGCTCCTGAACGAGGGCGTGCCGCGGGAGGATCTGGCCGTTTCCGTCCTGCAGGCCGTGGTGGAGCAGACCATCAGCGGCCTTGCCTGCGGACAGCCCATCAAGGGCAACGTCGCCTTTCTGGGCGGGCCCCTGCACTTCCTGCCCGAGCTCGTGAAGCGCTTCGCCCTGACGCTGGGGCTTTCTCCGGAGCAGACCCTGACCTTCCCGGACGGCCAGTACATGGTGGCCCTCGGCGCCAGCCTGGCAGCCAGGGACAATGCGGAAGCCGTCCCGATCTCGACCCTGCTCGTGCGGCTGAAGGAGCACGCAAGCCGCTCCGCCCCCCGGGAGACCCTGCCCCGCCTTTTCAAGGACGAGGCAGACTACGCCGCCTTCCGGGCCAGACACGAGGCCGACACCGTGCCGCAGCGGGATCTGGCCGAGGCCGAGGGCGACCTCTTCCTCGGCATCGACCTCGGCTCCACCACGGTGAAGAGCGTGCTCGTCGACAGCGACGCCAGAGTGCTGGCAAGCTCCTACAGCCGCAACGACGGCGACCCCCTGAAGACGCTCAAGCCCCACCTCATCAGGCTGCTCTCCAGCCTTCCCGCAGGCGCGCGCCTGCGGGGCATAGGCACGACGGGCTACGGTGCCGGCCTCGCCAAGGCGGCCCTCGGCGCCTCCCTCTCCGAAGTGGAGACCGTGGCCCACCTCAAGGCAGCCTGCGCCCTGCATCCGGACACCACCTACGTCATCGACATCGGCGGCCAGGACATGAAGTGCATGAAGGTGGACGACGGCGCCGTGGCGGACGTGAAGCTCAACGAGGCCTGCTCGTCGGGCTGCGGCGCCTTTCTGCAGACCTTCGCCGCAAGCCTCGGCATGAGCCTGGAGACCTTCGTCCAGACAGCGCTCTTTGCGAAGCGCCCCGTGGATCTCGGATCGCGGTGCACGGTCTTCATGAACTCCAA
>DFDR01000198.1:5043-7644 GCA_002369295.1 Desulfovibrionaceae bacterium UBA3823 | reverse complement strand
TCCAAGGTCAAGCAGGCCCAGAAAGAGGGCTCGGCCGTGGAGGACATCGCTGCCGGCCTGTGCTACTCGGTCGTGCGCAACGCCCTCTACAAGGTGCTGCGCCTGCGTTCGCCGGAAGAGCTTGGTTCCCACGTCCTCGTCCAGGGCGGCTCCTTCCTCAACGACGCCCTCCTGCGGGTCATGGAGAACATGCTGGGCCGCGAAGTGCACCGCCCCACCCTGGCCGGCCACATGGGCGCCTACGGCATGGCCCTGCTCTGCCTGCAGAAGCGGGACTCCCTTCCTCCCTGCACGCTCACGGCACAGGCGCTGCGCGAGCTCGCGGCCAGCGCCAGGTCGCTGCGCTGCAAGGGCTGCGGCAACCGCTGCCACCTCACCGTCAACACCTTTTCCAACGGCCAGCGCCTCGTCTCGGGCAACCGCTGCGAGCGCGGCGCCCAGCTCGGCGGCACCCGGAAGGAAGAGCGCCTGCCGAGCATCTTCACATGGAAGGAGGAGCGGCTCTTCCGCTACCAGCCCCTGCCTGCCGACAGGGCCTTCCGGGGGCGCCTCGGCATCCCCAGGGTGCTCAACATCTACGAGCGCTATCCCTTCTGGCACACGCTCTTCTCGGAGCTCGGCTTTGCCGTGGAGGTCTCGCCCTTCTCCTCCAAGAAGATCTTCGACCTGGGGCTCGGCGTCATGCCCTCCCAGACCGTGTGCTTCCCGGCCAAGCTCGCCCACGGCCACGTGGCCTGGCTCATGCAGCAGGGCATACGCCAGATCTTCTTCCCCTGCATCCCCAGGGAGCGCAGGGAGTACGCCCAGAGCGAGGACAGCTACAGCTGCCCTGTGGCCTGCGGCTATCCCGACGTGGTGCGCCTCAACACCGACGCCTTCCGCGACGGCGCCTGCACCCTTCACGCCCCCTACCTCAATCCGGCGGACGACAAGTCGCTGATCAGGGAGATCGCCATCGACTTCGGCATCCCCTCGGGCGAGGTCAAGGCAGCCGTGAAGAAGGCCCGCCTGGAGCAGAGAGCCTACCGGGCTGAACTCCACGCCGAGGCCAGGCGCATCCTCGATCTGCTCAAGGGCAACGGCCGCATGGGCGTCGTCGTGTGCGGCAGGCCCTACCACGTCGATCCCCTCGTCAACCACGGCATCCCCAACCTCATCAAGACCCTGGGCGCAGCCGTGCTCACCGAGGACAGCGTCGCCTGGATGGCCGAACAGGACAGGGTGGACCTCAGGGTCGTCGATCAGTGGGGCTTCCCCTCCCGCCTCTACCGGGCGGCCAAGGTGGTCTGTGCCCACGAGGAGCTGGAGCTGGTCCAGCTCACCTCCTTCGGCTGCGGGGTGGACGCCATCACCTCGGACCAGGTGGGGGAAATCCTCCGACGGGCCGGCAAGATGCACACCCTGCTCAAGATCGACGAAGGCCCCTCGCTGGGGGCCGCCCGCATCCGCATCCGCTCGCTGCTCGCCACGGTCGAGGAGCGCAAGGCGCGCCAGCGGCGCCGGAAGGCCCAGCCTGCCGAGGCGGCGAAGCAGGGCCCCGTCTATACCAAGGGCATGCGCCGGACCCACACCATCGTCTGTCCACAGCTCTCGCCCCTGCACTTCAATCTGGCCGAAAGCATGTTCCGGGGCGCCGGCTACCGCTTCCAGGTGCTGCCTAGCGTCTCGGCCAAGGCCGTCGAGACCGGCCTCAAGTACGTCAACAACGATGCCTGCTACCCTGCCCAGGTGGTCATAGGCCAGCTCATCGAGGCGCTCCAGAGCGGAGAGATCGATCCCAGGGGCTCGGCACTCCTGCTTTCCCAGACCTGCGGTCCCTGCCGGGCAACCAACTACCCGGCACTCCTGAAGAAGGCCCTCCAGGAAGCCGGCTTCGAGGACGTGCCCGCCCTCTCCCTGCGCAGCGCCTCAGGCACCTACCAGCCGGGCTTCGTCATCGACAGGAAGCTCCTCGACAACCTCTTCCTCGCCGTCATCTACGGCGACATGCTCCAGCGCCTCTCCAGCCACACGGCAACCTACGAGACAAGCCAGGGCGACACCCAGACCCTGCTCGAAGCCTGGAACCGCCGGCTCCATGCGGACTTCTCGGCAGGCAGGAGGCGCGACACGGCGCAGGACATGCAGGACCTGGTGCGGGACTTCGGCGCCATTCCCATGCGCGCGCCCGACTGCCCCCGGGTCGGCATCGTCGGCGAAATCCTGCTCTGCTACCATCCCGACGCCAACCGCCGCATGGCGGAGCTGACACGGCGGGAAGGCGGCGAGCCCGTGCTTGCGGACATGCTCGACTTCTTCCTCTACTGCTTCTCCGACCCCGTCTACCAGTGGCGCCATCTTGGCGGCAAGGCCCTGCCCGCCTTCTTCGGGCTCTACGTCATCCACAAGCTCGACCGCATCCGCGGCGCGGCCCGCAAGGCCCTGGCAGGCACGCGCTTCCCGCCCCTCGCCCGCTTCAAGGACCTGCTGCGCTACGCAGGCAGGCTCATCTCCCCAGGCTACCAGGCAGGCGAAGGCTGGCTCCTCTCGGCGGAGCTGCTCAAGTTCATCTCGTCGGGCACCACCAGCGCCCTGTGCCTGCAGCCCTTCGGCTGCCTGCCC
>DFDR01000198.1:0-4984 GCA_002369295.1 Desulfovibrionaceae bacterium UBA3823 | reverse complement strand
CTGCCTGCCCAACCACGTGGTCGGCCGAGGCGTCTTCAAGGCACTCAAGGACATGTGCGCCAGCGTGAACCTCATGGCTGTGGACTACGAGTCCGGCTCCAGCGAAGCCAACCTCGTGAACCGCGTCAAGCTCTTCATGACCATGGCCCAGGGCGGAGACGCAGCCTCCCGGTAGCGCCTGAGCCGGGACGAGGCCCTTGAGCGCAGACGCCCCTGCGCTCCGCTTTTGGCCTCCCCGCGCCTGAGAAATGCAGCTTTTCGCGTTTCGCCGCAGCTTTACGCTCTTCCGTTGACGCAGAACGGGGGCCATGCCATCAGATAGGCCTGCATGTCCCGTCCCGGACGACTGGGGTGCCGTTCCCGAAGGATCGCGCCCTCCGTTCGGTGCCGGAGCCACCGGCCACGGTCCCTTGCCCCTGCAAGCCAGGCCCTTCTTTTTGCCAGGAAGACTTGGTACAGAAAAGGCGTGCAAGCATGACTGCCGGCCGGCTCTGCTCTGTTTGACGGCATGCAGGCGGATTCGCTCCGCCCCCCCCGCAGGAACGTCAGCAGGAACAAAGGCAGGTGCAGTTCATGGACACGGACCATGCGAAGCGCAGAGAGGCATACAGGAAGGAACTCAAGGGCCTCCGCCTCTTCGATGACAATTTTATGACACTGTTTTTCAGGGACAACATCGAGGGAGCTCAGCTGCTTGTCAGGACCATTCTGGATCGGCCGGACCTCTCGATTAAAAGCGTGCGCACGCAGGAGACGCTGATCAACCCGGGGCGCAGCGTCCGCCTCGACATCCTCGCTAGCGACAGCAGTGGCGTTCTCTACAACATCGAAGTGCAGCGGGAAAATGTCGGAGCCGACTTCAACCGCGCCTGCCTGCATGCCGCCACGCTCTTGACGCACCACGCCATGTCTAAGTCCAAAGCTAAAGCTCAATCCCAAACCAAATCCGAAGCAAAGAAGCACGAATACCCTCAAATTTACATCATTTTTATTACGGAAAAAGATTTCTTTAGAAATGGTCGTCCAATATCTCATTTTGAATGGATGATTCAAGAAGATAAAAAAACAATTTCTGAAAGTTGTCAGCATATCATTTATGTCAATGGTGAATGTAGATATGGAGACCAACCATTAGAACAACTGATATATGATTTTTTCTGTAGCAACTCAAACGATATGAAAAACAAAATTCTGGCAGATAGAGTTAGATATTTAAAGGAGCACGAAGAAGGAGTGAAGTTTATGTGCAAAGAGTTTGATGAGCTGCTGAAAGAGGCCGAAGAGAGAGGCAGGAAGGAAGGCAGGGAGGAAGGCAGGAAGAAATGCAAAGCCAAGACGGCGCGCGACGTCGTGGCGAATGCCATGGCCAGGGGCTTGCCAATGGAGCTTGTCGCCGACCTGCTGACGCTTCCGGTCGATGCGGTCAAACAGATCGCTGATCAGCTGAAGGCGGAAGCAGCCGCCAGTCTGTAGGTCGCACACGCACCCCGAAGGCAGGCCGGGCCGCGTCAGTCCACCACTGCAACGACCAAGCCCGGTCTCGGTCCTTCCGTCATGTCGCCGTCGCCGACATATTGCCTGGAATCGCCGACATCGACAAAGCAGAGCCGCTCCCTGTCAACGGCCCAGTGCGGCACCCTGTACCAGCGGTTCATCAGCGCGACGTGCTTCTAGACCTGCGCCTCAAAACCCTCCGGCGGAAAGCCGTGCTTCAGCCTCCGCAGCAGGCCCTCGAAGCCGTAGAGCCGGGCGACCTCTATGGCGCTGCATCGAAGCGACGGTGCTCGACATAGCGCCACATGCCCTGCTCGGCGTGATCCCGGTACCAGCGCAGATCTTCCTTGCCGGCGGATGCCTATTCTTGAGGATGCGGCAGAGCGTCTCGTACGTCCACCACCGCGCTCCTCCTTGCCGCCAGTCCGGAAGACCTCGATATCCGGCCCGCCGCGTACCCCTTCGTGCAGCACCGTCACGTCAGGTCGTCCAGGCGATCGCCGCGGACCAGGAAGATATCCTCGCCGGCCAGTTCGTCCGGCAGATGCGCCCGGATCCAGACTTCGTCCTTGTTGATGCACTCCTCCCCCCTGTCGCAGACCAGACTGCGGGAGGGGCCTGCGTCAGGCAAGGTGCGAGCGCAGCACAGTGCCGTCCTCGGCCACGGCCGTGAAGCGCTTTCCCTCGACCACGAAGCTCTGCCCGAAGCTGGCATCCTCGCAGAAGAGCTCCCAGCGCACCATGTCGGCGCTCGTCCACAGCGCCGTGCCGCGGTAGTAGAGCAGGCCGCCGAAGGCCTTCACGTACTCGAAGGAGTTGGGCACGCGCGTGGGATGGACGTCCCTGAGGGCGCCCGTGGCAGGATCGACCTCGTAGATGCTTCGCCCCCGGGCGTAGAGCCGGTCCTGGAAGGCATAGAGCTTGGTGCGGTTGTAGGCGAAGTTGATCTTGTAGTCGCGCACGCTCACGCCGTAGTCCTCGATGTCCATGGGCGCGGCCGGCTGGAAGGCGCCGCCGGCGTCCCTGAAGGCGCAGACGAGGCTTCCCTTGCGCGGGGGCTCGCTGGCGCAGAGCGCCGCAAGCCTGCCTTGGGCGCAGGCGAGGCCCGTCACCGTGTACCTGTCGAAGCAGTCTTCGAAGGTGCCCGTGAAGGCAAGGCGTTCCGGTTCCGGCCCTTCGAAGAGGGCCGCGCCGACGAAGTAGGAGTCGTAGATGAGGTCGTCGCCGAAGCCGATTTCCGCATTGTCTCTGGTGTAGGATCCCCAGACGCAGAGGCCGTCAGGCGTTTCCAGGACGCCGCGCCAGTCGAGCCTGCGCCTGTCGTGGAAGGCAGGCAGGGGCAGGCGCTCCCAGGCCTTGCCGTCGCGCGTGAACCACTGGTCGCGCTCGCCGCGCCAGAAGGCGAAGAGCATGCCTTGCGCCTCGAAGGCCCGGGGAGGCCCGTCGTCGAAGTCCTCGTGCACGGGCGCGCCCTCGAAGCGCATGACCTGCTCCGCGCTGGCAAGGTCTCTGGAGAAGAAGGCCCCGTCCCTGGAAAGGAGGACATAGCCTTCCGGCATGCGGAACAGATCTAGGGCAGGCGAGGGAAGATGCACCGAGCCTGCAGGCGCAAGCGGAGCCGCCAGGCGGGGCAGAGGGAGCGAAGCGTCCATGGATCCTCCTTGAAAAGGGCGAGCCATGCCGGCCTGGCAAGATGCCGGAGCGGCACGCGGCAAACGGGACTGCAGGCACTGTCTGCTCCCAGCGGTCGCAGGCGCGTGCATCGCCGATCTAGCCGGCTGGCGCCTCTCTGCCGGTCAGCCCGGCGCCAGCCGCTAAGACGCAAGAAGACAAATCCCTGGCCGTCCGCAGCTGCAGAGCGCACCGCACATGGCGGGCGGGCAGAACAGCCCCCTCTCAGGCTTCACGCCGGGCAAGCCGGGTGCCCTGCTCCGGGCAAGGCGCGCCCCCGCCTGCCGAAACGCCTTCCTGGGACTTCGCGGCCTCTTCCCGGCGCCAAGCCTGCTTCCAGGCTTGCGTCACGCCGAGATCCAGCTCCTCGTCCAGTCCCCAGCCAGCATTTCCGCACGGCGTGCCTGCAGCCTTCAGCGCAGCCTGCTACGGCGTTCTCCGCAGCCTCGTCGAGCCCTGCTTCGGCAGGTAGCGCGCTCCGGGGGAATAGGTGCGGCAGACGGTGCCGGCTTCCTGCCCCCGGCAGGATGTCGTCATGGCAAGGCGCGTCACGCCAGGCAGGGTCGGCAGGTTCGGATGCTCGAGAAAGAGCTCGCCGTTGGGGCCAAAGCGGGCCCGAGCATAGGTGGAGAAACGCTTGTTGAATTTGAACATCCGGGTAAAGAAGCGCCCCTGCCCCCGCTTGTTGAAGCAGTAGTAGTCCTGGGACATGCCGAGGTTGCCTCCGCCGGGCGCGTCGATGCGGTCCAGAGACTTGTCGAAGTACCAGCAGCCCTCAAGGAAGGAGAGGTCGCGCTTCCGGGCCGCGTCGGCCGGAATCTCGAGCCTGTTGCTCCGCGGCTTCGGCTTGGCCTCCGCCTGCTGGCGAGGCTCCGGCTTCGGCGGCTTCTCGGCCACCGGCTTCGGAGGACTCTCGGCCCTCGGCTTCGGCCGCTCCTCCTGGGGACGCTCTCCGGGCACAATGACCGGCTCCCCGAAAAAGGGCACCTCCACGGGCGGCTCCACGTCCGTGATGGCGTCGAATCCCCCGTCGCCAGCGCCAGGCGACTCTGGCGCGCCGGAGGCCGGCTGCGGGCTCCAGCACAGGGCCAGCATCCCCGCTGCCAGCAGGCCAGCCGTGAAAGAACTCTTCATCGCCATTCCCGCGCCTCCAGTGCAGAGATCAGGTGCCAAGCGGGGCTACTTGCCCTCGCTGTCGAGCCACTTCGTCTGCTTCTTGGTTTCCTCCAGAAGAAACTCGTTGGCCACCAGACGGCTCATGCTGCCGCCGCCGTTCATGGCCCACACGGCACTGGACATGGCGTCCCGGTACTTGATCCAGGCACGCTCGGCTTCGAGGAGCGTCTTTCTGCAGGCATCGTCCTCGCAATCGGCCCTCGCCTTCTTGTAGACGGCGTTGAGGCGCTTGTCGAGGTAGGCATAGGCCTTGTTCATGCACTCTATCATGTCCGCAGTGACCCCGTCGCTCCTGTCCATGCAGGCATTGTAGCCCGGGGCAAGCTCCTCCTCGGCGCAGGCGGGAGCGGCAAGGGCAAGCGGAACGGCGCAGGCAAGCGCGGGCAGAATTTTCCTGATCATAGTGATGCCTCCTGGGGGCTGCGCACGGATGCGTCCCGGTGCAGGACGCCGGCTCCGGACAGCGGGCAAATTCTACCCCCAGGCCAAGCCAAGGGCAACATCGGCTCCGGCACTGTCCGGCTGGGGCAAAGCGTCACTTTTTGCGGAAACACGGCTGACTTTCCGTGACTTGAATGCCGTTTTCACCTTTTCATGAGACAAAAGGCGCCTCTTCTGCTAGGGATTCACTGAAAAATTAATG
>DFDR01000039.1:12853-22543 GCA_002369295.1 Desulfovibrionaceae bacterium UBA3823 | reverse complement strand
CCAGCTCCATGGCGTGCCCGGCCAGACCGAAGCCCGTAATGTCGGTGGCGCCCCGTATGCCGAACCTGGCGATGGCCTCGCCGGCAGTGCGGTTCAGCCGGCCGCACCAGCGCCGGATCTGGGCGTCTGCCTCCTCCCAGCCCTCCCAGGCGGCCTTGAGGCCGGTGGCGAGGATGCCGCTGCCGATGGGCTTGGTCAGGACGAGCCGCATGCCGGGCGCAAGGCCGCTGTTCTGGGCAATCTTGGCCGGATCGACGATGCCAGAGACGGCCAGGCCGAACTTGAGCTCGTCGTCCTTGACGGTGTGGCCGCCGGCGCTGACGCAGCCGGCTTCGTGCATGGCGTCGAGGGCGCCCCTGAGTATGGCTGCCAGCTCCTCCGGGGCGCTTTCCGCAAGGTCTTCGGGGAAGCAGGCTATGCTCATGGCGCTCCAGGGCCGGCCGCCCATGGCGTAGACGTCGGAGAGCGCGTTGCAGGCGGCGATCCTGCCAAAGGCGAAGCCGTCGTTGACAATGGGCGAGAGAATATCGACGGTCTGCACAAGGCCCATGCCCTGCGGCATGGCAACGACGACGGCATCCTCGTTGAAGGCGCGCCCCGCCAGGACGCGCTGCTCCAGCTCGGCAGGCATGTCGGCATTCACTTGGAAAAGCAGCTGCTCCAGGGCCCCTGGAGCGAGTTTCGCCGCTCAGCCCGCAGCGCGGGCGCGTTCCATGAGCTTCACCATGGCGCATGCCTCCTTCGGGAAAACTGCGGCCGCCCTGGCCTGCGCGGCCGCGCCTTTCTTATAGCGGCGCCCCCCGCCCCCGGCAAGCCCGGGAGCCGGACGGCCCCTGCCGGCATTGCCAGCGCCAGGCGATTTGCCTACAAAGGCGCAAACGCCGACTACGGCCATGCCCGACAAAGGAGCCGCCATGCCTCTGCTCACTCTCCAGGACGTCTGCCTCAACCTCAGCGGCAAGACGCTGCTCGACAGCGCCAGCCTCGGCATCAATGCCGGCGACCGCGTCTGCCTCGTCGGCCGCAACGGCGTCGGCAAGTCCTCGCTGCTCAGGATGCTGGCAGGACAGCTTGAGCCGGACAGGGGCAGCCTCGTCTACGAGGGCGGGTGCCGCTTCGGCTTCATGCCCCAGGACGTGCCGCTCGACTGGACGGGCCCCGTCTTCTGCGTGGCAGCGGCCGGCATGGGCGAGGAAGGCAGGATGCTCGCCCTGGCCCACACCGTGAGCCAGGGACGGGAGGACGATCTCCCGAAGGCGGACGCGGCCAAGGCCAAGGCCTACATGGAGTCCGGCGAAGGCTGGGAGCGCTACGGCGAGGTGCTCGGCGTCGTGAACAGCCTGGGGCTCGATCCGGCAGCCGACTTCAAGTCCCTCTCCGGCGGATCCCGCCGCCGCGTCGCCCTGGCCAGGGCTCTGCTGACCTCCAGGGATCTCCTGCTGGACGAGCCCACCAACCATCTCGACATCAAGACCATACGCTGGCTGGAAGACTTTCTGAAAAAGCGCATCCGCACCCTCGTCTTCATCTCCCACGACCGCGCCTTTGCCCGCTCCCTCGCCACGCGGGTCGCCGAAATCGACAGGGGCGGCCTCTACGCCTACGACTGCGGCTACGACGACTACCTCCCCCGCCGGGACCTGCGCCTCGAAAACGAGGAAAAGGAAAACGCGGCCTTCGACAAGAAGCTGGCCCAGGAGGAAATCTGGATCCGCAAGGGCATCAAGGCCCGGCGCACCCGCAACATGGGCCGGGTGCGGGATCTCCTCGCCATGCGCGAGGAGCGCTCCCGGCGCAAGGCCCGCATGGGCGACGTGCACATGCAGGCCCAGGAGGCCGAAAAGTCGGGCCGGCTCGTCATGGAAGCCAAGGACCTCGGCTACACCTACCCCGACGGCTACGAAGTCTTCCACGGCTTCTCCGCCATCATCCAGCGCGGCGACCGCATCGGCATCATCGGCGACAACGGCACGGGCAAGAGCACGCTCATCAAGGTCCTGCTGGGCGAGCTCGCCCCCACGTCCGGCAGCCTGCGCCGCGGCACGAATCTCGAGATCAGCTACTTCGACCAGCTGCGCGAGACCCTCGATCCCGACATGTCCGTCATGGACAGCGTCGCCAACGGCAACAACGTCGTGGAGATCAACGGCGCCAAGCGCCACGTGGCGGGCTACCTCGCCGACTTCCTCTTTCCCCCGGACCGCCTGCGCGTGCCCGTGCGCACGCTCTCCGGCGGCGAGCGCAACCGCCTGCTGCTGGCGCGGCTCTTCACCAGGCCGTCCAACCTCCTCGTGCTGGACGAGCCCACCAACGACCTCGACATGGCGACCCTGGATCTTCTGGAAGAGCTGCTCGCCGACTACAAGGGCACCGTGCTCATGGTGAGCCACGACCGCGACTTTCTCGACAACCTCGTCACCTCCACCTTCGCCCTGGAGGGCGACAGGCTCGTGCACGAGTACGTCGGCGGCTACACCGACTGGCTGCGACAGCGCCCCCAGCCCCAGGCAGAGGAAAAACCCAAGGCCCAGGCGCCCCGGCCCCAGACCGGACGCGCGCGCAGGCTCTCCTTCAAGGAGCAGCGCGAGCAGAACCTGCTGCGGGAGGAGCTCGACGCCCTGCCGGACAGGATCGCGGCACTCGAGGCCGAGCAGAAGGATCTCGAGGCCAGGCTCGCCGACCCGGAGCTCTACGGCCGCGATCCCGCAGGCTTCGAGGCCGTGACAAGGCGCATGGCCGAGGTCGAGCAGGAGCAGCTGGAGGCGCTGGAGCGCTGGGAGGCCGTGGAGGCCAGGCTGCAGGAGCTCGCCGACATCGTGAAGAAGGACTGAACGCCCGCCGCGCCCCATGGGCGGCGCCAGGAGGACTACATGGACACCTATGAAGCCATCGTTACCCGCAGAAGCACCCGCAGCTACCGGCCCGACCCCGTGGAGCCGGAAAAGCTCCGGAAGATCATCGAGGCAGGCCGGCACGCCCCCAGCGGCGGCAACAGCCAGACCAGCCACTTCCTCGTCGTGCAGAAGCCCGAGGCGCTGGCCAGGCTCATCGATCTCGCCGAAAAGGGCCTGGCACGCATGGAGGTGCGCGAAGACACCTACGCCAGCCTCAAGCGCTGCATACTGCGCGCCCGGCAGGGCGGCTACGTCTTCACCTACCATGCCCCCGTGCTCGTCGTCATGGCCAACAAAAGGGGCTACGGCAACGCCATGGCCGACTGCGTCGCAGCCATCGAGAACATGATGATCGAGGCCAACGAACTGGATCTGGGCACCTGCTACATCAACCAGCTCAACTGGCTCGGCGACGATCCCGCCCTGGTCGAGTACCTTAGAAGCCTCGGCCTTGCCGAAGACGAGCGCGTCTTCGCGTCCCTGGCCATAGGCCATGCGGACAGCGAAAGCGGCCTGCCCAGCCGCACGCCCCTCGAGCGCAGGGGCAACAGGGTGACCTGGATCGGATAGGGCCTGCCGCGAGCATGCCCGCGCACCACCCTTGGCCGCGCAGCCCGAAGCCTGCCCGGCACCGCCGCCTGCCCGCCTGCCGAAAGGCCGGAGTGCCGCACGCCGCAGGAGCAGGCGGAAGCGGCGACGCAAGGCCGACGACGCTTTCCGAAATCCGTGCACGCATGCCCTTCCGCTCCCCCGCCGAGTCCATGAACCGCTAGCCAGGCTCCGCCCGCCCTGTTCCGCCGGAGGCACGCATGCTCTTCTCCTCCTACCCCTTCCTGCTCCTCTTCCTGCCCGTCCTGCTCCTCGTCTGGTTCAAGGCCAGGGGGCTCACGAACGGCGCGAGGACAGCGGTGCTCTTCCTGGCCTCGCTGGTCTTCTACACCTGGTCGGGATCGGCCTTCCTGTGGCTGCTCCTCGCCATGGCGCTGGCCAACTGGCAGGCCGGCCTCGCGCTTGCGGAACCCGAGGTTTCCGAGACGCCCGGCGGCGGCAGGACCAGGCGCCGGCTCTCCCGCAAGGCCCTGCTCGGGCTCATGCTCGCCGCGGACTTCCTGCCCCTGCTCTACTGCAAGTACACGGACTTCTTCTCCGCCGCGGTCGCCAGCCTTGCCGGCACCGATCCGGGCTGGCGCTCGCCCGGGCTTCCGCTTGGCATCTCCTTCTACACCTTCATCCAGACGGCCTGGCTCGTCAGCGTCTACCGGCGCGAGATCGTTCCTGGACCGCTGGCCCAGCACGCGCTCTTCTCAAGCTTCTTCGGCTACGTCGTCTCCGGCCCCATCGTGCGCTGGCAGGACATGGGCCCCCAGCTTTCACGGCTTGCCCCGCCAGGGCCTGCAGACTTTGCCAGGGGGCTCTCGCTCTTTGTCATGGGGCTGGCCAAGAAGGTGATCCTGGCCGACTCCATCGCGGCCTACGCCAACGCCGTCTTCAACGCCGCGGAAAAGGGCTGGCCCGTTGCCGGCCCCGAGGCCTGGTTCGGCGCCTTCGCCTACGCCATGCAGCTCTACTTCGACTTCTCGGGCTACACCGACATGGCCCTGGGCGCGGGGCTCATGCTGGGCCTGACCCTACCCTTCAACTTCGATTCGCCCTACAAGTCCACGGGCATCGTCGACTTCTGGCGCCGCTGGCACATCACCCTCGGCACCTGGCTCAGGGACTTCCTCTACATCCCCCTTGGCGGCAACCGCCGGGGAAAGATCTGCCAGTACCGCAACCTCTTTCTCACCATGCTCATCGGCGGCGCCTGGCACGGCGCGGGCTGGACCTTCATCATCTGGGGTGCCCTGCACGGCGCCATGCTCTGCGTGAACCACTTCTTCCGCGCCCTGACCAAGGGAACGCCGGTGCAGGTCGCGCTGGCCAAGGCGCCATGCCGCGCCGGCTTCATCCTGCTGACCTTCGTCTGCGTGACCCTGTGCTGGGTCGTCTTCCGCGCCCAGAGCGCCCAGGGGGCCCTTGCCATGTACCAGGCCATGGCAAGCCTGCCCGACGCCTCGCAGGGCCTCTTCCCCCACGGCTACGTCAAGGGCTGGCTCCCGCACGCCCTGCTGGGCCTGTGCGTTGGCATATGCTGGCTGCTCCCCAACTCCCAGGAGCTGATCTTCGGCCGCAGGGACGGTGCCAGTCCCGCACTGCGCTGGAAGCCCAGCGCAGCCTGGGCCGCAGGGCTGGCCCTGGCAGCCGTCTGCTCGCTGGTGCTGGCCTCCCGCGAAGCGACCTTCCTGTACTTCCAGTTCTAGGGATACGCTGAACAATTCATCATCGGCTCGACTGCTCCTTGACATTTCAAGGAGCGAGTCGAGCCATCTCGCTGGAAAACGCCTTTTATCAGTGCGTCCCTAGCCGGGACTGGCCGGCGCTGGAAGCGGGCCCGCGGAGCCGCAGCTGCAGGCCCAGCTGGCGGAAGGCCTCGTGGAGGCAGCGGACAAGCTCGTCCACGCGCGCGGGCTGCTCCGCAATCTCGGCGATGTCCCAGACCGTGCAGACGGCAACGCCCTCGACCATCTGCCGGTGCAGGGGTCTGAAGAACGCCGCTGACCATTCAGGCATGTGCTTCACCTCCGCGCGCTTTCCAGGGGGCCTGGCACCGCTGTCGCAGGCGGTCGCCTTCGGAAGCGCAGGCACTGCCCAACAAGAGAGCAGTCTTTCCCTGCACTCTGTCAACAGCCAAACGCGCTCCCGCCTGGTAGCCTCAAGTCAGGCTCGACCCAGACCCGGCGCCACGTAATGGCAGGGAGAAGGCAGCCTATTGACAGGACCCTGGTGCCACGCTATGGACAAATCGCCTGTTTGGCATGAAAATCAATGCCCTATTGCATTCAATTTGAGATTGTTGACGTATTTTCTGTTCCATTTTCAGGAGACGCCCATGGAAAGCACGTCCTTGCTGGAGGGACAGAACTCGGGATCCAGCCCTGCTGAAAGCCCTGAAGCGGCGGCATGTCGCAGCTTCCTTGCGCGCTTTGCCAAAGCGACCCTGGCCCTGCTTGCCTTCCTCGTCTTCATCGCTGCGCCCTACTCTGCCTGGTGGCTCTACGAGAGCGGGGACTGCGCCGTCGAGCGGGCCTGCGCCATGCAGGCGAACGGGGAGTTCGCGCTCTTTGGCTCCGGCGTGTCGCAGGACTTTGTGGACTACAAGCTCCAGCTCTACGCCAGGGTGAAGCCGCGCATAGCTGCCATAGGCTCCTCGCGGGTCATGCAGTTCAGGCGGGCCTGCTTTGCTCCGGACGCGCGCTTTCTGAACATGGGCGGCGTTGCCGGCAACCTGAAGATACTGCGCTCGACCCTGGACGCCATGCTCAAGGTGCATGAACCCGAGGCCGTGATCATCGGACTCGACTTCTGGTGGTTCATGCCACGCTGGGAGGCCAGGCCGAACGACCCTGCCGAGCCCACCAGCGGGTCCTACAGCCTGCGCCTGGCCTCGCTCAAGCAGCCCTGGACCTGGCTGCTGGAAGGCAAGATCTCCTTTGCCGAGCTGGCCAGGCCCCTTGCCGGCCTCTTCGGGCAGGGCTTCCGCCGGGACCGCTTCGGCATCATGGCCCAGCAGAGCAGCGACGGCTTCGGCCCCGACGGCGCCTGGTACTACACGGGAGACGTCACGGGCCGCAAGCGCCCCTACGACTACCAGTTCCAGGCCACCCTCGACGAGGCCAGACACGGCATCAAGGCCTTCTACCATGCCAGGCCCGGCGAGGAGGCGCCAGCCCAGGACCACCTCGACGCCCTCTGTGGCATCGTCCACCGCCTCCAGTCCCGGGGCATCAAAGCCTACGTCTTCATCGCCCCCCTCTCCGAGCGGGTGCTTGCCTTCATGCGCACCCGGCCCGAGGCCTACCGGCACCTCTTCAGGCTGCGCGAGGCCCTGCACGCCCGGGGCATAGACGCGCTCGACTGCACGGACGCCAAGACCTTCGGCTCCTCGGACTGCGAGTTCGTCGACGGCTTCCACGGCGGCGAAGTCACCTACGCCCGCATCCTTAGGCTGCTGGCCGAACGGCATCCTTCGCTTGCGCCCTGCGTGGACAGGGAGCGCATAGCCGAGGTCCTTGCGCAGTGGGAGGGCTTTGCGCTGGTGCCGGATCCCCGCGTGACCAGCCTCCCGGAGATCGACTTCATGCACTTCGGCTGTCCGAAGGCGACAAGGCGCTGAACTCTTTGGCTATTTGTTCCATGGCATGGCCTTGAGCGCCACGCCCAGGCCACAGAAGCCCGTGACGCCCGCAAAGACCAGCCCGCAGCCCACGACGAGGGGCAGGATGGCAAACGCAGGCCAGGCCAGGGAGAGCAGCGCGCCTGCGGCCGCAAGGGAGCCTGCGCCGATGCGCACCTGGCGCTCGATGGAGAGGCTGTGCCCGCGCTCGACCGGCAGCCCCTCCTTGACCCAGGCCTCCATGCCGCCCGCGAGGGTATAGGCCGGGGCGTCTCCCGCCAGGGGACGGATGGTGGCCTCGTTCATCTTCATGCGGTGGCCGGAACGGCAGGTGAAGATGGCTACCGTGCCAGGCGCCAGCGGAGACAGGTTCATGCGGCCGGCAAGCGAGAGGGGCGCGGCCTCGGCGTGAACCGCCCGCAGGGCTTCGATTTCATCGGGTTCGCGGATGTCGACGAGGCGGGCCTTGCCCTCCTCGAGCAGCTTCCAGGCTTCGCGGGGGGAGAGTTCTTTGAGCATGGGAACCTCCAGGCAGGGGAAAAGAGTTGACGACGGCGGGCGCGGACGCGCCGTTGCGCAAGCGCCTTGAAAAAGGTATCTGCAGGCGGAGGCTTGATTGCCCCCGCAAGTCCAACCCTGCAACAAGGCGAAAACGCAATGGACATTGAATCCTGCATCCGCAAGATACCGGACTACCCCAAGAAGGGCATCCTCTTCTACGACATTACGCCGATGCTCGGCAACGGCGAAGCCTTCCGGCGCGCAATCGACGCCATGTACGAGCAGACGAAGGATCTGCGGCCCACGAAGATCGTGTCCGCAGAGGCCAGGGGCTTCATCTTCGGCGCTCCGCTTGCCCTGCGCTTCGGCATCGGCTTCGTGCCGATCCGCAAGCCCGGCAAGCTTCCCCACAGCGTCCTCTCCGAGTCCTACGATCTGGAATACGGCTCGAACACCCTGTGCATGCACGAGGACGCGCTGACGGCAGGCGACCGCGCGCTCGTCGTCGACGACGTGCTCGCCACCGGCGGCACGGCGCAGGCCATGGCCAGGCTTGCCAGCCAGAAGGGCGCCGTTGTGGCCGGCTTTGCCATGCTCATGGAAATCGACGCGCTCAAGGGCAGAGAGAAGCTGGGCGACATTCCCGTGCGCTCGCTCCTGCACGTCTAGCGGGGCACGCCGTTCAGCGCTTTCCAGGGCGCGCCAGTCAGCCGAGGCGCGGTGCCGGCACCCTGCGCGGGGCTTGCGCGGCGCTGCCGACAGCGCATTCGCGCCGGCGGCGTGGCCGTCCTGAAGGCCGTGGCAAGGGCCCGGGAAGGCGGGAGAAGGTGGCCACGCCGAAAGACGGCCTGCCGGGCGCTGTCCCTGCTGCGCCGTCCTCCCTCGGCTGTCTCCCGTCTTTCCGGCAGGCGCGCTCCAGCCGCCTCCTGAGCACACTTGCCCATTTTCGCAAACCGTCGTGATTTCATCACACAGTCCACAGGGGACCCGCATTGCACTTGAAACGAGACCCGGGGTGGCTACGATCCTGGCCGCCGTCTTCCTGCTCGCCCGCGAGCGCAGGCGACATGAGCACGCCTGAGCCAGATGGAGGAAGACGAAGCCGGGGGCGACAATCCGCCAGACAGAGCCTTCCTGAACTGGCGCGCGACTGGGGTTCCGGCTGAGGGGCTCCCGGCATGGGCCGGCAACGCAGTCCTCCGGCAAGGGCTATGCGGCTTCAAAGGGAAGCAGTATGCCGAATACCGTTCCGCCTGGACGGCCGCTCTCGAGGCGTATCCTGCCTCCGCGCTTCTCCACAAGGCTCTTGCAGACGGCAAGCCCAAGCCCCTTGCCTGCCCCCACTTCGCGCGTGGTGAAGAAGGGCTGGAAGAGTTCGTCCTCAATCTGCCTCGCCACGCCGTGCCCGGTGTCGCGGACCTTGATTTCCACCACCTGGCACGGCTGCTTCCCGCCCGATTCCGGCTGCCGGCCCTGCAGGCCAAAGAGCGCCTCCTCTGCGGCGCCTGAAGCCGGACGCACGCGGCAGGCAATCTCGAGGCTTCCGCCGCCAGGCATGGCGTCAAGCGCGTTTTCGACAAGATGGATAAGAATCTGGCGCAGCTCCGCCTGGGAGCCGAGGAAGGACGGCATGCCGGGATCGGCCGTCACCCTGCCGGCCACGCCCGAGGCCTGCATTCTGGCGCCAAAGACGTCGAGCACCTCTCCGGCCGCCTTGCGCAGGTCAACGCCGATGCGCTCGGCATCGAGCCCGCGGCCCAGGACGAGCAGAGTTCTTGTGAGTTCGCGGACGCGGCGGCTCTGGCGCTTGATGACATCGACGGCTTCAAGGACCTCGCCCCGAAGGGCTTCGGCTTCCGCCGGCGCCTCCAGCATGAGGTCCTCGATCTCGCCGGCTGCCTGGACCATGATGTTGACCGGATTATTGACCTCGTGGGCTATGCCCTGCGTGAGGCGATCCAGGGAGCGCATGCGGGCGGCCTCAGCCAGAAGCTCCTGCTCGCGCGCTTCCCGCAGGCTTGCCTGGGCCCTGGCCAGCGCGTCCTCCACGCAGGCCAGGGAAACCGGCTTGGCAAGCCA
>DFDR01000039.1:1144-12799 GCA_002369295.1 Desulfovibrionaceae bacterium UBA3823 | reverse complement strand
TAAGCCAGTCGAAGGCGCCGTGGCGCAGGGCTTTTGCCGCGGCGTCCACCTGGGACGCGCCCGTGAGCATGCAGCAGGCCGTGCCGGGCCATTTCCGGCGGATCTGCTCCAGCAGGCTGAGCCCGTCCA
This sequence comes from Desulfovibrionaceae bacterium UBA3823, assembly GCA_002369295.1. Lineage (GTDB taxonomy): Bacteria > Desulfobacterota > Desulfovibrionia > Desulfovibrionales > Desulfovibrionaceae > Desulfovibrio. Next base: position 12,670 of record DFDR01000039.1, on the reverse strand, counting down.
TGCCGGGCAGACCCACGTCCAGCAGCGCGCAGTCGCTTGGCGACTCCTCCATCTGCGCCAGGGCGTCTTCGGCCGTTCCGGCAAGCCTGACGGCGTAGCCCCTCAGCCTGAGCCGCTCGGCAAGCAGCTGGGCAAAGGCCCTTTCATCGTCGACGACAAGCACGTCCATGGCTGCACCTCCTGCGACCTTGCCTTGCGCACCCTCCCGGGCCGGGAGGCCGGGGCTCCCCCCGCCCCCCGCCGGAGAGGATGATGGGAACGCGCTAGGCGTCCTTGAGCAAATCCTTTTCCCGCATGACTTCGCGGGCCGTATCGAAGTCCCCGCCTTCGGCCATGGCCGCGGCCACGTAGGGCTTTTCCACGCGGTCGCGGTAGGCGAGGCGGATGCAGCCCAGCAGGTCGTCGATGTCCATGGGCTTGCGCAGGAAGCTGTAGGCGCCCATGCGGATGGCGGAAGCCTCTTCGGCGTCGCCGCCGTGTCCCGTCAGGATGATGACCTGGACGTCGGGATTGGTCTTCTTGACCGCGCGGAGCACCTCGAACCCATCGATGCCGGGCATGCGCAGGTCGAGGACGATGACGTCAGGCGGATTCTTCTTTACCTTCTCCAGGCCCTCCTCGCCGCTGTAGGCGACGGCGGCCTCGAAGCCGCGCAGGTAGAGCCTGTCCTTCAGAGTGTCGACAAATTGGACCTCGTCGTCGACGAGGAGAATTTTGATGGGTTCCTTGGTCATAACGACTCCTTGCTGTGCCTCCGGAGCTGCGGGCTCCGGCTGCGTTAGGCTGTCTGCCCTGCACCCAGGGACAGCCAGAAATGCTTTGCATCGCCGCTCACCCAGGGCACGAGGCGCGAAGCCCAGCCGCCCTGGTCGGGCATGAGGCTTCCGCTGCCCGCAAGCGCTGCGACGACCATGTCCCTGGTCGCGCCGCCCGCGCCCAGGCTGACGAGCACGCCGGGCCCTTCCTTGCGCCGCTGGGCCTTGAAGCGCACCTGCACGTCGCCGCCGGCCGAGGCGCAAATGTCGAAGACGGCGAGCAGGTCGATGAGGACGTCCATGGCGTCTCTGGCGCACCACACAGGCTCCTCGCACGCCTCGGCCAGCAGCTCCATGTGAAAGGCCCTGGCGCGGCGCCTGGCCAGCACGCAGAACACCGAGGCCACGCGCGCCAGGTCGCACTGGGCAGAACGTCCGGACGCAGCCGAGGCCTCGCCGAGGAAGTCCACGGCATCGGCTATTTCCGAAGCCCTGCTGACCTGGTTCTGCACCTCGTCCAGGTCCTGCACCGTCCGGGCCGTCATGCCCTTGGGTATGCTTCTGGCAGCCTCTCCGCCCCGGGCCTGAAGGCGGGCAACGTCGCTGGCCAGCCCGACGCACTCGCGGATGACGGCAAGGGCGTTGCGCATCTCGTGCATCGCCGAGGCGAGCAGGCGCGACGAGCATTCGCTTCTATCCATGCGCAGACTCCTCTTTGCCGGCGCCGACCCTGGACTTGGCCGCGTCGGTCACAATCCTGATGAAGTCGCTGAAGTCGACCGGCTTGGTCAGGCAGGCGAAGGCCTGCTGGGCCGGTCCATCGCCGCAGGCGTTCTCGCCGGTCTGCCCTGTGATGAGCACGACGGGCAGGCCGGGATGGCGGCGGTTGAGCTCGGCGAGCACCTTCGTGCCGGGCAGGCCCGGCATGAAGAGGTCGAGCACGGCCACGTCGGGCATGTCGTTTTCCACGCTGGTGAGCGCCGACGTGCCGTCGTGAACAACCTTGACCTCGTAGCCTCGCAGTTCCAGCCGCTCGGCCAGCGTGTCCACGTAATCCGTCTCGTCGTCTGCAAGCAGCAGCTTCAGTCCCATGAGCTAACCTCCCTGCAAGCTAGGCCTGCTTCTCCGGTTTGACGTAGGGAATGGCGACCCTGAAGGCCGTTCCCTTGCCTTCCTCGCTCTCGACGGAGATTTCCCCGCCAAGGCGCCGCACGATGCCGTAGGTGATGAAGAGGCCGAGGCCATGCCCGTTTTCCTTCTTCGTCGTGTAGAACGGCTCGAAAATATGGCTGACGACTTCCGCGCTCATGCCGCATCCGGTGTCGGCAACGGCGACTTCGACGAAGTCCTTGTCGAGACCCCTGAGCGTCACCTCCACCCTGCCCCCCTCGGCCGTTGCCTGCACGGCGTTGCCGACGAGGTTGAGGAAAACCTGCTGGAGCTGGCCGCGGTCGCTGGTGACTTCGGGAAGTCCGCGGTCGAGGCTGGCGGTGAGCGCCACCCCGCGGCGCTGGGCGTCGCGCTCCACGAAGCTTATGGTCTCCTCGATGACCTCGGCCAGCTGCATCTGCTGCATGTTGGCCTCCATCCGCCGGGAGAAGCCAAGCAGGCGGTGGGTGATGCCGCGGGCGCGGTCCACGGCCTGGCCAATGCTGCCGATAAGTTCGGCGACGCGCTCCTTTCTGGGGAAGTCTCCGGCTGCGTTGATGTAGTCCAGGGCAAGTCCGGACTTCTCGTTGATGATGGCCAGCGGATTGTTCACCTCGTGGGCGACGCCGGCCGCCAGCCTGCCTATGGAGGAGAGCTTTTGGGTGTGCTCCATCTGGGCGAAGACCGCCACGCGCCGCTCGTCCGAGGCCTGCAGGCGCTTCATGAGCAGCTTCATGGGCACGACGGTCATGACGAAGATGAGGGCGACGCCGAGCGCGAGCACGAGCAGGATGTCGGTCTGCAGGGCGCTCAGGGGCTTCATGAAGTCCGCCTCCGGCTTGACGGCCACAAGCATGAGGTTCGTGTCCGGCACGCTCGCATAGGCGGCCGCGAAGCGGGAGCCGTCCGGAGCGGAAACCCGGCCGGCGGTGATGTTCCAGCTTGCCTGGGGAAGATCGAGCGGGCACTTCTTGAAAAGGCCTCCGAAGTTGGCCGATGCCGTCTGCAGGATGCGCTCCCTGTTGACGAGGAAGATGTCCGTCTCGCCGGACTGGCCGACTGTTGCCAGCAGGCGGTCGAGCTGGCGGGTTTCGATGGTGGCCTTGAGGACCCAGCTTCTGCCGCCTTCGCCCAGATGCCCCACGGCCAGCACCAGGTGCGGCGTGCCGCGGGCGCCCGACAGGATGTCGGAGACGACCTTGCGGTGCACCTGCACCTCGCGCCACCAGGGCTGGTCGGAATAGTCGACGTTCTTGAGCTCGTAGGGACCGACGTAGGCAACCTGGCGGCCTTCTTCGTTGATGAGCCCAAGGTCCACGAAGCCGTCGAACTCGCTGCGCATGGCGTGGAATATCTTGGCAAGGTCTCCGTCGCTGGCCAGCTTTTCGAAGCTGTAGGCCTCGGAAATGAGGCTGACTGTGGAAAGGCGCTCGCCGAGGAGCACCTCCAGCGCCGTGCGGGTGCGCTGCACCACGTCGCGCAGGGGCACTTCAATCTCGCGCGCCATGGAGGCCTGGTACTGGTTGTAGTTGATCCAGGAGAGCACCAGCAGGGGCGCGACCGAAACCACTATCATCAGCGAGGAGAGCAGGCGTCCCAGCGCGCGGTAGCGCTGCGGCGACACGTCGTCGGAAACTTCCCAGAGCCGTTTGAATCCGTTGACAAAGGCATCGAGCATGACCCAACTCCTTGGCCGGCTCCGCCCTGGCCCCTCGGAGCCGGGACGGAGCTGAAGGCCTCCGGGCCTAATGCGAGGAGACGAGCACGCCCGAGGCGGCCAGCAGCAGGACGGCGAGTTCGAGGATGGCGATGGCCAGCATAATCCTCTCCTTCGACTTTATAAAGGACCACGCAAGCTGGGCGTAGCAGACCAGCGTCACGCTGGCGAGCAGGGCGATGCCGATGAAGTTGGCCATGTCGCCCGAGCCCACGAGGCGCACCCATCCCCAGCCCTGGGGGATGCCGGCCGCCGCGCGGTAGGCTGCCGCGTTGTGCACCCAGAGCTTCGGCATCTCGTCCAGCGGCACCAGCGGCGCGAGGATGCCCGTCACATAGAGGGCGTAGGTGGCGAGCATGAGAACGAAGCTGGCGATGGCCCCGTAGTAGAGAGTGGTGGCGTAGCGCTGCTGGGCAGGGCTGGCGGCGACCTTCTTCAGCGTGGCTTCGTTAAGCATCTGCTTTTCTTCGGACATTGGGGATCTCCTTTGTACAGCCTACCAGCCGAGGCCCTTCATGAGGGCCTTGATGCCGGAGAAGAAGAGGACGGTGATGACCATGTACCGGATGAACTTCGGCTTGGCGATGGCGAGCAGGCGCACGCCCACGACAGAGCCGAGCATGAGGCCGACGATGGAGGGGACGGCCATCAGGGGAATGACGCAGCCCTGGTTGAGATAGACCCAGGCCGCGGAGGTGTCGGTAATGGAGAGCAGGAACTTGGAGGTGCCGACGCCCACCTTGAGCGGAACGCCCATGAGCAGGTTGAGCACGGGCACGTTGGCCCAGCCGGCGCCGAGGCCGAACATGCCGGCCATGATGCCGATGACGATGAAAAGCAGAAGCGCGGCAACGGTGCGGTGGGTCTTCCACTCGACGACTTCGCCGGTGGAGGGCTCGAGGAAGCAGCCGTTCATGCCGAGGGCCATGCCGATGGCGTCCTGCTTTGTCACGACGGGGCGCACCGAGTTCTTGGAAAAGAGCAGCAGGCAGGCAATGCCGAGTATGGTGCAGCCAAGGCAGGTCTGCACGACGGTCGTCGGCAGCGCCAGGCCGATGACGGCGCCGAGTATGGAGCAGGCCGAGGCGATGAGCGCCACGGGCAGGGCCAGGCGCAGGCTGGCGAGGTTGCGGCGCAGGAGGCCGGGGCCGGCTGCGAGGGCGCCGGCAAGGGCCACCATGAGGCCGGCGCCTCTGACGAAGTCGAGGTGGAAGGGGAAGAATCCCGAAACCAGCGGCACGAAGAGCACGCCGCCGCCCACGCCTGCCATGACGGCGATGATGCCGAGCACGAAGCAGAAGACGAGCAGGCATCCGGGCCAGAACCACCAGGGGCGGGTGTCCGTCTGGTCCTGGGAGGCTGCGGGCGCGGCCTTGGCCGCTTCGGCTGCCTGCGCTTCGCCGGCCTTGGCGGCGGACACGGCAGGCTGCGTCTGAAGCGCCGCGGGGGCCGGCTGGGGCTGAGCGGAATGCTGGGCCTGCACTGCGGCCTGTCCGCCTGACGGCGCGGGCTCGTCTGCCCAGGAGCCGGTTGCACAAAGCGTCGCAGCGACCAGAAGGACTGCCGCAGCGGCGCGGGCCAGAGTTTTGCTGCCACGCAGGCAGGGGAAAAGGACGGGTGACTGAAGCATGAGTGTCTCCTTGCTGTCTGACCGTTGAAAGATCGTCCAGCAGCAGACTCTCACAGCGCACTCGGCCTTCACATCGGGAAAGCCCCCATTTTGGCGAGGCCCTCTGGGGATTTTCCTGAGGCAGCCCGCAAGGCCTCCGGGCCGTTCCCGGCAGGAGCAAGGCGCACCCCGGCCCTTGCCCTGCCCGCCTAGACCTGGATGAGCCCGTTCTTGAGGGCAATTTTCACAAGATCTGCCAGCGAACCCGCCTTGAGCTTGGTCAGGATGTTGTACTTGTGGGATTCGACAGTCTTGGGGGAAATGAAGAGGGCTTCGGCCACGTCCTTGACCGAGAGGCCGTCTGCCAGCAGGCGCAGTATCTCGCGCTCCCTGGGCGAAAGCATCGAGATGGAGTCGTCGCGCTTGACCGAACGGCACTTGCGCAGCATGGCCGTCCGCTCGCCCGCCGGATCGGGCAGCCCCATGAAGACCTCGCCCCGGCGCACGGCCTCCACGGCCTGCAGCAGGCGTCCGGGGCTGTCTTTCTTGCAGACGTAGCCCCAGATGCCGGCCTGAAAGAGCTCCAGCAGGAAGCGCCCGTCGTCGTGGCGAGAGTAGATGACGACCTTGCAGTCCGGCAGGGTTTCGAGCACGCCCCGGCAGGCCTCGACACCGCCTATGCCCGGCATGGAGAGGTCGAGCAGGCAGATGTCGGGGCGCAGCGCCGCGGCGCTGGCTATGCCCTCCTCGCCGCTTGCGGCCTGGCCGACGATGCGCAGATGGGCGTAGGGAGCAAGCAGGCTCCGCTCTCCTTCCATGAGGAGCCGGTGGTCGTCTATGAGAAGTATGCGCGACGGCGTTTCCATGGCCCTTCGTGTTCCAGTCAGTCCGGGGCGGCCTGCACGCCAGTCAAGCGGCGCCAGAATTGCCGGCACGTCCCGAGCGGCGCACTGTGCCTCGCCGGCATGCCTGCGCCTGCAGGACAGCCCCGCGGCGCAGGGAGCCTGGGATTGTCCCCGCCACGCGGGAAGCGAGTCCGCAAATGGCGAGGCCCCGCTATTGCGGAGAGTGAGAACACTCGAAATTCATCGCCGCCCCATGGCTGTCCCATGGCTGCCCCGTGATGGTTCAGAGCCGGAAGCCTCCTGTGCCTGATGGAATCCGGCACGCCGAAGCACTTCCGATTGCACAACGATGCTCCATGGAGGCAGGTCCGTCAAGGCCCCGCAGCCAAGCGCCCCAGCTGGCCGTTCCCGCGCTTCGGAACAGGGCTAAGCAGATCCATGGCGGCTGCACAGCCTGCGGAGACGGCCTTCCGCCTCTCGGCACCCCCGTGCGCAAGCCTGAACGAGGAAGGACTGCAGCAGGCGCCGGTGCCAGAGGAGGCGATGGCGGGGGCTGCGGGCTCCGTCATCGAGGCGCCGCCGTGAAGCATCGCGACAACAAGAACTCGAAGCCCCGCCAGTCCCAGTCGCCATGCTTCTCCGTCGGATAGACGGAGCGGGCAGGCAGACGTGCAGGCAGTGCCGCTATAGGCTGTCGTCCATCCCGCATGCCAAGCCGTCCCAGAGGCGGCACGAGGTGCGTCTACTGGCGCCGGGGCCCCTGTTCGGAACCCTGGAAGTCCGGATGCTGCCCCTGCTGGCCATAGCCGCCGCTGGGGGGCTGGCCGTAGGAGCCTTGCGGTGCCTGGCCGTACGGGGCCTGGGGCTGGCCGTAGAGGCCCTGCGGTGCCTGGCCGTACGGGGCCTGGGGTTGGCCGTAGGGGCCCTGCGGTGCCTGGCCGTAGGGACCCTGCGGGGTGCCGACCATCTGCGGGTGCTGGCTGGGCACCTGGAAATGCTTCCTGCGGACTCTGATGCTCACAAAGACCACGAGAGCGACGGCAAACACGAGCATGGCGATAGCCAGCAACGGCCTGAAGCGCACCCATGCGACAGCAACGACGACGAGCGACCAGGCAAAGCCCACGAGACCGGCCGCCAGGGAGAGGCCCATCTCGGCGATGCCCCCAAGCAGGGGGATGGCGTTCAGCAGCAGGGCAACTGGAGCCACGACCATGCGCAGGCCTACCATGGCGAGAATGGCTCCGAGGACGCGGAGGCTCCAGCACATCACGACGTTGCTGTCCCTGGCGTTCTCGAGCATCTGTGAGGCCTGCTGCCTTCCGCGTTCGACGAGGAAGAAGCTTTGGCCGCCACTGGCCTTCCAGGGCTTGAAGGTGCCGGAAGAGACCTGGGCAAGAAGGGAAATCTCGCCTTCAGGCACGTAGAAGAACTTCACGCGCACGTCGCCGATGCTGGGATGGGAGGGATCGGCGCCGATGTAGAGCATGCCGGGGCCGGCACTCCAGAGCAGACGCCTGCCCTTGGCGTTCAGCGGAAGGGCGTTCTGCATGCGCTGGAGCACTTCGCCGCTGAAGCCACAGTCGAGCGCCTTCTCGCCGGGCACCTCGCGCACCAGCGCGTCGTCGAGGCGGTAGGCGCCAAGCGCGGCGTCTCCGGCATAGGCCGTGTCGTCATCGACGTCCATGAGGACCATGTTGTTGTTGGGACGATTGGCAAAGCTCTCCGTGACGGGACTGGGCACCCACTCGTTGGAGTAGCGGTAGGTTGTGGCGGACGTCTCGCCCCCCTTCTTGGACTGCTCGCTCTCCTCGTGCTCCACCGTCTGGTAGAATTCGGCGCTGCGACGCAGGGCGAGCCCCTTGGCCGCCACGCCGGGGAACAGGGGATCCTTGACGCCGGCCTTGGTTTCGGCCCGGCCGAAGGCGTGGACCAGCTTGGCATCGAAGGAAGGATCGACGCTGGCGACGGAGGGCAGATCCACGACAGCGCGCTCGGCCTCGCTGATGGCATCGCCGACGCTCACCGTGCGGCCTTCGTTCCACCAGAGCAGTCCCGTGCCTCCAAGGAAGAGGACTATGCCGATAACGGCAGTCAGCATCTTCTTCATGACGCAGTCTCCTGTGTGAAGCCCCGACTTTCCGGAGCAGGGGCTGAGTTTCTCTGATGCGGAAAGCGCTTGATGCGCTCCGCCAGCCCCGCAAGACTAGCACTGCCCGCTTCGGCAGGGAACGGGCAGCTGGGCATGCCTCAGGGTGAACGCATCTTAGACTTCCCCGTCGGTAAAAAGCCTGAGGGCATATTCAGGATCAAGCATGGCCATTCGGGTGGCCTGTCTGACGGTCTTGACCCGTGGATCGCCGGCCTTGCTCATGCTGTTCTTGATGCGGGCCAGGGCTATGCGCCGCAGGATGGCAAAGTTGTGGGGCCCGTTGTCCTTGCGGATGCGACAGTCATCCTCACGAAGAGTGACGTCAAGTATCCAATGTAGGGATTATGCAAAGCTTTGCATAATCCCTCCAACAGAGGCTTGAGAGCGTCCCATCTGTCCAGATAGATGACAAAGTTGCATTCCTTGACGGTACCGTCGCGGAACTCCACAAGCAGACGCATGCCCGGCAGGGGTTTCACGGACTTGATGCGATTGTGCGTCATAGGCAAGGTTTTCCTGGCTGAGGGTTGTGCACCATGGATGAGGGGCAAGCTTTTTTGTGACCCGTATTTTTGATTTTGCGGGTCACAAAATGGCTTGTGTCTTATGGGCGGGCGACAAGGGCACCCGCAGGCTGACGGCTATTCCGTGATGGAGAGAATCGCCGGGAATGACAGCACTGCACCTTTACGCCCTTTTCCTTCTTGCAGGACTGATATAATGTTGTTCTCCTGTAATTGCAAAAGAAGTCTTTGTGCTGAACTTTTTTGAATTTTTGTTTCTTCAACAAATAATGATGTGCTGAATATCGGTCTTTTAAATATAAAATCTAACAATGAGATTGCAAATCTAGAGTTAGTTATTGACTGTATTTTATCTTTCATCTCATCGTATAAATCAAGTATTTGCTTTGCCTTGTTTTTGTTATTATCCGCTTGCTCTTTTACTGCATCCAAGAAGAAAACAATCCAGTCTGTCCAACCGTTGTTTTGAGAAACATTTCTAAGTTTTTGATAATATTCTTCTCTTCTTTTTTCTAAAGTAGCACTTATATAGAACATTGGGAGAGAGATGATACCAGTCTGCCATAAAAATAGAGGTATAAAAATTCTTCCCAAACGCCCATTTCCATCAAGAAATGGATGTAAGGATTCAAATTCAACATGAAGAAGAGCTAGCTTAACAATGTTGTCTTTGAACTCTTGATGTATGAATTTTTCCCATGTTGAGATGCCATCTAAAAGCTTGTCTGCGCTTATCGGCACAAAATACGCCTCTTCAATGGAACATCCATAGGGGCCAATCCAGTTTGCAATTTTACGAAATTCACCTGGAGCTTTGTTCGTTCCTCGTACGTTTTCCAGTAAGACTTGGTGAATAGCTTTTAAAACTCTAATAGATAGAGGATATGTGTTTAGCTGTTTAACAGCTTCAGCCATTGCTTTTCTATAATTCAATATTTCAGATATATCATTTTTTCTTTCTTCATTAAATTTTCCTGTGTCGCCTGTTGCTTCAAATTCAAACACTTCACCAATAGTTGCTTGTGTTCCCTCGATTCTAGAAGAAAGGACAGCTTCCTGTGTTGTTAACGGCGTCAAAAGGACTGCTGGGTTTGGAATAGCAGATAAAATACCACCATAATTAGCTACAGCTGCATATGTTGGGCCAAGCAATGGTATAATTTTATTCCAGTCAATAAGTTCGTCTGAAGGCGGAAAGCATCCGTAGTGATATTTTATAGACATATATAAAATCCTTTTCCCTATAACGTCTTCGCTTCCTCCAACGGTATCACCCTGCAGGGCCTTCGCCCGTCTACCCCGCCATCTTGCGTTCCGCAGGCACCGTCTCTGCCTGCCTGCCTGTCTTGCGCTCAATGTCCAGCTGCCGCTCGAGGGCTTCCACCATGCCGTCGCGCTTGGCCAGCTCCAGGCGCATCCTGTCCACCTGCTGCTGAAGCTTCTGGATCTCCTTCTCCTTCGTCAGAAGCTTCCTGCACGTGGCGCAGTCTGAGACCGTCTCCTGCACATGGAGCTCCACGCCGGGGAAATAGCTGCGGTAGTCGATGCCCAGGCGTTCCACGTAAGTCATGAGAGCTGCGAAAGGGGCGCCATTTGCTTTGCGGATACCAGAGAGCCAGTGTCCTACGATGGCGCGTCCTTTGACGCCGACGCTGTTGGCTATGGCCTGTAGAGATTCGTCTTCAGCCCTGAGTTCGCGCACCCTGTTTAGGATGGCCTGCCAAAGCCTTGTCGGCGGTGTTGCTCCACTTGTCCATATCCCCGTCCTTACGTTGAGCGTTTGTCTACAGCAAACACCAGTCAGAGCCTGCTTGACACTATATGTACAGTTGTAGACAAAGCGAGTCATGAACAACCCCTTGGAAAATACCGGTCGACTCATGAGCTGACCTATCGGGCAATGGCAGAGATCGCGGGCTTTAACACTCACAACGCGCCCTTCTTCCATTGCCATGGACTGCGTCGGATTAGCGCCGAGTCGGCGCTGAAGTACCACCGCGCCTTCGGCATCCCGCTCAGCGACCTGCGTCCCGACCTGTGGCCACCGGAGCCGTCCGGCCAACAGCCTTATCGGCACGACGGGGGCGATGCCTTAGCCCCGGGAGCGGAGGCATGAGCATGGGAACGCTACGCGGCGCCCGCAGCCTGGTACATGGCCAAGAGAAGCTTGGGTACGGCAGTCCATTTGCCGTCCCTCGCGGCCTCTATGCGCTGAGTGCCGGTGGACTGCTTTTCCTGGACGGCAACGGGAAGCAGACCCAGCGCCTTCAGTGCCTTCTCCGTAAGCTGAACGCCGTAGAAGTACGGTCCGATCACTTTTGGGCTGGTCATGAAGATCCATCCGTGACGCAGAAGCCACTCCATCGTGCCAATAAAAATCAGCTCAATCCTGGCATCCGGATCGCCATCGGCAAAGTCTGCTATCACAAAGTTCTTTCCTATGGGGAAGCTTACATAGCATCTTGAAACAATTTGGCCGTGATTATATTGAAACCTTCAAGCGTATCGGTGAATTCCTATGGATAATTCCTCCTACAAGTCTTACAGAGGTGCTTTCCATTTCGGCTGGTTTTTCACAAAGTGCATGTTCAAGGACGTGATGCCTACGCTGGAGAACGTATCCGCTCACGGGATGGCTGACAAACATCCCTGCGCGGGCTTGAAAATGTTTAGAAAATTTCCCAAAATCTCTGCATGGCAAGAAAGAAGAAACGCATGCAGTCGCACCGCTGCGAGACGCTGCCGGTCGTCCGCCCGGAGATCGGCTCTCTCCCC
>DFDR01000039.1:0-963 GCA_002369295.1 Desulfovibrionaceae bacterium UBA3823 | reverse complement strand
CCTTCCTCCGCACCACTTCCGAGAACTCCAACTGGCCCTCGTCAGTAATGTCGAGCCCTCTCATGATGCGCGGCCGGCGCCTGCTTGACGACATCAGCTCTGCCCTGGGCATCTCCCGGGAGGAGACACGGAAGCCGGACCAAAAGAAGAAGGACTCCGGAGAGGAGTCCTCCGCCGGCGGCCGGGACGGCGCGAAGGCGAAGCCCCGCAGGGCCCGCCATCCGGGCGCGGCCCAGAAAAGGTACAAGCCGGACGAAACTGTGGACGTTGACGCGCAGGAATGCCCCTTCTGCCACAGCCGCCATGTCTTCCGGGGATCGTCGTGCATCCTGCACCAGGTACTCGAGATAATGGTGAAGAGGATTGTGAGGCACTTCAAAGTCTGGGAATCCGTCTGCGCCGACTGCGGCAGGCACTTCCGCGCTCCGACGCCCCCGGAAGCCCTGTACGGCTTCGGCGCCGAAGCGGCCGCCCTGATGTCCTTCCTCGCCGCCCTCGGGATGACGCGGCGGAAGATGGAGGAGCTCTTCAGGCAGGTTTTCAAGATGGAGATCTCCCAGGGAGGCATCCAGAACTGCCTGGACAGGGGCTCGGCCGCGGCGGCCCCCCACTACGGCGCCATCGGCAGGGAATCCAGGCGGATGCCCGTCGGCCACGCCGACGAGACGACCAGCCCCATGTTCGGACCTGCGGGCAAAAGGAAGCACTGGCTGTGGGTCCTGGCCAGCTCCGCGTTCTGCTTCTTCATGATTATGGACACCCGTTCAGCCGACGCCTTTGCCCGGCTGGTCGGCGACTGGACCGGAATCCTCATCTCGGACGGCTTCGCCGTCTACCTGAAATGGGCAGGGAAAGCCCGCCAGAGCTGCCTGGCCCACCTGCTGCGCAAGGCGGAGAGGTTTGCAGAGGATCCGATGCCCGACATAGCCCGTGGCGGCCGCTGGATTCTCGCCGAGCTGCGCC
>DFDR01000163.1:9972-10230 GCA_002369295.1 Desulfovibrionaceae bacterium UBA3823 | reverse complement strand
CAAGGATTTCCCTGGCCTCCTCGATCACCTCGCCGCAGGGAACGCAGGGCGTCCGCTCCATGCCGTGCTTCGTCGTGCGGCCGAGCTGGCAGTAGACGCAGTCGTAGCTGCAGGTCTTGAAGGGAATGGCGTCGATGCCGAGGGAGCGGCCAAGCCGCCGGGAGGGGACGGGTCCGTAGAGGTGCTTGAAGGCGCGGGACATGGGGGTGCTCCTTGGCCTGGGGCCGTGTGTTTCGCGTCCAGAGCAGGACAGAACAG
>DFDR01000163.1:0-9860 GCA_002369295.1 Desulfovibrionaceae bacterium UBA3823 | reverse complement strand
CCGGCTACTGGCGCAGCAGGATGGTGCCGTCGGAGAGGCGAAGGACATTGTCCTCCACGGCAAAGGTGACGTCCAGCGGCATCGCGCCGTCGAGCTCCACGTGGAGCAAGCCGCTGCGGGCCTGCCAGACGCCCCTGTACTGCTTGGCGTTGGCGTTGAGGGTGCAGGCCTTCTTCTCGAAGGTCAGGGTGACGGCGTAGCGCTCGTCCCAGGCGCGCCAGGCGCCGAGCAGATCCTTGGCGTCGGTGCTGGCCTTCGGGGCCGGCAGGCCTGCATCCTGCTGGCGCTGGAGGCAGGAGCCGTCGGAGAGCACGAGGTAGCCGCCCTCGACGCTGTAGGTGAGCGCAAAGGCCCTGCCGTTGACGAAGCGCAGGCCGATCAGGTCGTCCGCCGTCTTCCAGGTGCCTTCCACCTGCTGGCCCTTGTCGTAGAGCGTGCAGGCGCCGCTGGGCTTGAATTCGATGGTCAGGGGCGCGACGCCGTTGGGCGCAGACCAGATGCCCACCACCTTCTCGGCCGCTGCCGAGGGCTGCAGGGCCCTGCCGGCAAGGGTGGCCGCGTCCGGGGAGGAGCGGGATCCGCCGCCCATGGCATCGTCTGACAGGGGGGCGTCGCCAAGGGCCTGCATCCAGGCGGGCAGGCCGGAGAGCAGGCCGTTGACGAGGCGGCTGAAGGTGCCGCCGAAGACGCCGCTGCCTGCAGGCGCCTTCCCGCTGCCTGCCTGCTGCCCCACGCCCATGGCCGCCGCGCTGGGCGTCTGGGCAACGGAGCCGAGCTTGCCTGTCTGAGCCTGCCGGACGGCGGAACCGGAGGGCTTGCCGCCCATGGCCAGGGCCGTGCCGGAAGAGAGGCTCGAACCGGAGAGCAGGGAGCCTGCGGCAAGCGCCAGGGCGGCTGCGCAGACGATGGAGCAGAGATGTCTCATGGCCACCTCCATAGGGGGGGACAGCATTGCCTGGGAGAGGAAAGCTAGCAGGTTGGGGGGGAGGCGTAAAGGGGGCGGACAGGTCCATCCAGGCGGGCGAGGCCCGGGTCCGGCAGGGCAGGGCCTTGAGGCTCCAGTCCCGTCCGCCCGCGAGCTGCATCAGCCTGTCGTGCAGGGCGTAGAGCGTGCTCCTGTGGCCGACGCTGCCAACGCCCGCTGCCGGCAGCTCCCGGGCTATGAGCCGGTGCATCTCGCGCGCGGCCTTGGCAAAGAAGCCCGCGTCCCCGGAGATGCGCTGGTCGGGGTTGCCGGCGACGCCGCCCATGGCCTGGAGGCGGTAGCAGGTCCTGCCGGACATCCACCGGGTGAGGAAGCGGTCCGTCATCCACACGCGCCATTCGAGGCGCGGCAGTTGCTGGACGCAGATCCGCGCTCCTTCCGCAAGGGCAAAGCCGACAAGCGGCAGGGCCGTCACCTGCACGCAGGGGATGAAGCGCTCAAAGGCCTTGGCCTCGAACATGATCTCGAACTTTTGGCACCGCAGGGGCATCATCGGAATGCAGCACGCCTTGACTGCGCCAAGGGCGATGATGAGGGCAAGCATGCCCCGGGCGCTCCATTTCGCCTCCGAGGTCCAGAAGCCTTTGAACAGCAGCCAGAACGCGTTCAAGGTGGACGTCTTCCTTTTCGCCATCGCAGTGCTCTCCTCTCGCGCTTTGCCCTGACCCGGGGAGGGAGCGTGCGGCATCATAAGCGGGCGAGGCGGCTCTCTCATGAGCGGATCGCCTCTCTCGCCGGAACCGGCAAGGCAGGCCTTCTGCCCCTGGACCGCGCCAGGCCTTGGCGCCTTGGCCGCGTGTGGATTTTTTTCCGACAATGTGCAAAGATGCGATCACTCGGAAAGGCTCCCTCGAAGGCTGACGGCCTTTCCTCAAGGAAGGCCCGCCATGTCCGCACAAACCGCACATACCGATCCGCTGGGCGGCGGGGCGCCAGACCGCGCGCCCGGCACCGAGGCCGCCGTGCGCGCGCGGCCGGCATGCGGCGCCAGGGCGGCCCTGCATGCCAGCGACGCCCTGAACGACATGGACGCCCTGGGCTCTTTGGGATCGGACGAGTGGGTCCTGTCCCTGCTGCAGAAGTTTCTCGCCTCCCGCTACGAGGACGCCCTCGAGCGCGAGATGGAGGCGCACCTGCTCCAATGCGCCGAAACGGTCCGGGGCCGCGCAAACCGCAGGAACGGCTCGGCCAGGCGCACCGTCAAGACCTCGCTCGGCACGCTGTGCATCCGCCTGCCCAGGGACCGCGAGGGCAGCTTCGAGCCCATCGCCGTCACCAAGTGGGTCAAGGATGCCAAGGAGACGGAGCGGCGGATCCTGCACATGTACACCGTGGGCGGAGAGCTCGACGCCGTGGGCGCCACCGTCAAGGCCATCTACAAGGGCAGGCTCCCCCAGCGCAGGCTGGCAGGCCTTGCCGCCTCCTTCTGGGACGGCGTGCGCGGCTGGCAGAACCGCCCCCTGAAGCCCCTCTACCTCTATCTGCGCCTGTATCCCGTGCCGGTGCCGGGCAGGGCGAAGGACAAGGCCGGCGGCTGCGCGGCCTACGCCTTCCTCGGCTGCGACGCCTTCGGCCGCAGCGAGGTGCTCGGCCTGTGGCGCAACGACACGGACTCGCAGGCGACCTGGCTGCAGGTGCTCGAAAACCTCAAGGAGCGCGGCGTGGAGGACATCCTCTTCTTCGCCATGGACGGCATGCCCGGGCTCGTGGAGAGCATAGCCAGCGTCTTTCCGAGAACGCTGGTCCAGCCCCGCGCCGAGTCGGTCGGCCAGTCGGCGGACTAGGGCGCCCTCGCCCCGACGCGCCTCCGCACGCCTGCCCATGCACAGCCCAAGGCAGGCGTGAAGCGCCAAAGCGCACACTTCCTTGACAGTCGCGAAGAGCATACGTAGAATATTTCGGGAATTTGTTTAGACTTGCAGGGCCGCCGCGTGCCAATTGCCTTGCCGAGCCTCTCCGCAACGCCGCATCTGCTGCGGCATTCCTGCAGACGCCGTCTGCACTGCAAGGCCTTTTCCATGGAACAGCTTCAGGCACTGCACAGCTTTCTTGCCGCCAGCGGCTGGCCAGCCCTTCCGCTGGCTGCGGCCTGCGCCTTCGGCACGGGCTTCATGCTCCCGGTGCCAGGCTGCGTTCTTGCCGTGGCCTGCACGGCCCTCTTTGGCCTGCCGCTCGGCGTGCTCTGCGCATGGCTTCCTGCCTGCGCCGGCGCGGCCTGCTCCTTTCTGCTCGCGCGCAGCCTCGGCAGAGGCGCCGTGGAGCGGCTCGTCCCTGCGGACAGCCTTGCCCGCATGGACCGGGCAGCCGCCCGCCACGGGCTTGCCGGCGTCTGCCTTGCCCGGGCCATGCCCTGCATTCCCTTCGGCATGGCAAGCCTTGCCTGCGGCCTTTCGGGCATGGGCTTCGGCCCCTACATGGCAGGAACCCTGGCAGGCAAGCTCGTGCCGACGCTGGCCTACGCCCTGCTGGGCGAGGCCGCCCTCTCCCTTTCCTGGCAGGAGCAGAGCCTGCTGCCTGCCGGCATTGCGGTCCTGGCCGCTGCCTTTCTTCTGCTGACAAGAGTCCGCCGGAAGGGCGGGCCAAGTGAGGAGTAATGCTCCAGCGCTATATTCGTCCCCTCTGCTTTCTGCTCTTTCTGGCAGGCGTGGTCGGCTTCGCCTTGGCCACGGGCCGCGGCGGCGGCATCGTTGACCAGACCTTTCTCGAGCGCTTTGCCGGCTTCGCGGCCGGCGCGCCCTTCAAGGCCGGCCTGCTCCTGCTCTTCGGCCTGCCCCTGGCCGGCGTCTTCCTGCTCCTGCCGGAGCAGCTGTCTGCGGCCTTCAGCGCCGCCTACTTCGGCCCCTGGGCCGGGATTCCGCTGACGGCCTGCCAGCTCCTCGCCGAGGCCTACTTCGCCTTTGCCGTGTCCCGCGTGCTCCTGCGGCCGGATCTGCGCTCCCTGCTGGTGGCGCCTGGCGCCAAAGAACGCCTGCGGCCGCTTTCCTGGACGCAGAGCCTCTCGTCCGAGGCCTGCTTCGCGCTGGAGAGCCTGCTCCTGCTCTGCCCCTTCCTGCCGGCGGGCCTGGCAGGCTTCGTCCTCGGCCTCACGGGCATGCGCCCCAAGGCCTTCGGCATAGGCGCCATGCCCTGGCTCTTCCTGCGCGCCTGCGTTGCCGGCACGGCCACGGTCCATCTTTCGGGCTCCCTCGCGGTCTTCCTGGCAGCCCTAGGCTCCCTGCTCTTCCTGCTCTTCCTCTGGTGCCTGGTCCAGCTTTTCAAGAAGCGCATGCACAGGGACGCCATGGCCTCCTCCCAGCGCATTCCCGCGCGCAGGCCTGTCCGGGAAGCCCAGCCGCCGGACCAGGGCAAGCTGGCTGCCCACCGCATCGCCGAAGAACTGAACCGCCCGGCCATTGACGACAGCCTCGCCATGGAAGCCAGCCTTCCCGTGGATGGCGCCATGGTGGTCTGCGTGGAGGACGCCGGCTGCACGGATCCCGACGTGGCCAGCCTCATCGAAGCGGAAGCCAAGCGCATGGGCATAGCCTTTGCCGTCTGCAGCCTCGCGCCGAGGCCAGACCGCCCGGGCATTCCCGTCAAGCCCGGCTTCGGCGCCAAAGACAGGGTCAGCGATCTGGACGAAGTCTTTGCCAAGGCCTTCGGCACGGGCTGCGGCACCGTGCTCGCCGTCAGGGCGGCCACGCCGCTGGTCCGCGAATCCATGCTCCGCAGGGCGCTGCTGAGGCTCTCCCGCTCCTCGCTCGTGCTTGGCCCCACGTCGGGGGGCTGCTATCTCGTCGGCCTGCGCCGCGAAGCCCGCGCAGGGCAGGGGACGCTGCGCCGCTACGAGTCGGCCCTGCTCGCCGGCCGGACCTTTGAAAGCGATCTTTCCTTCGCGCTGGCAGGCTTCTGCCGCAGGCCCGAAACCCTGCCGCTGCTCCCCAGGACCAAGGATCTGACCAAGCCTCTCGTGAGCGTCGTCGTGCCTGCCGAGGGGGATGCCGACGCGGTTGTCCGCACCGTCGCCTCAGCCTGCCAGGGTCCCTGGACCGAGTGCTTCGTTGCCGACCCCGGCGAGGGGACGGAGACGGCCGCCCTGGCCGCCCATGCCGGCGCCGAAGTCATCTCCGTGCGCGGCGCCGAAGCCGTCCGCCTCAACGAGGTGGCCCACGCCGCGCGGGGCCAGATTCTGCTCTTCGCCGCGCCCGGCACCGTGCTTCCCCGGGGCTTCGACGCCATGGCCTGGGAGACCCTCCAGCAGGAGGGCTGCCGCGTCGGCTGCTTCAGCCTGCCTGCCGCCGTCTCCCCCGTGCGGCGGGCCATGCTCTGGGCCGGCACGACGATCTTCAGGACGGCCGCCTTCGGCCGTCCCGGCATGAGCCAGGGCATCTTCTTCAGGCGCGAGGACTTCCGGACGCTGCAGGGCTTTTCCGCCAAGGCCGGCGAGGGCAGGGCGGTGCAGGAATTCGTCTCCCGGCTCCAGGACCTCGGGCGCATGGTCATCCACAGCGCCCGCGTCGAGATGCCGGGCATGGAGCAGGCCGGCGCAGGCAGGGGGCTCTCGGAGATGCTGGAAAGCGTCGCCGGATCCGCCAGGCGCATCCTTGCCCCCGCTTTGGGCGCCAGGCGCTCCGGCCAGGCAGGCGGCGCGCCTGCCGGCGATCTCGAAGGCGAGGCCAGAAGCCTGCTTGCCCCCTGCGACCACTGCGGCAGGTGCACCGAGGCCTGCCCCATGCTCAAGCGCCATGGCATCGACCTCGCAGGCCTTGCCGAGGCGCCCCTGCTTGCCTGGTCCT
The DNA here is from genome assembly GCA_002369295.1 of Desulfovibrionaceae bacterium UBA3823. GTDB lineage: Bacteria > Desulfobacterota > Desulfovibrionia > Desulfovibrionales > Desulfovibrionaceae > Desulfovibrio. The sequence goes on along the minus strand of DFDR01000163.1, from coordinate 4,100 downwards.
GCTTCCTCTGCGGCCAGTGCGCCAGGGCCTGCCCTGCCGGCATCGACGGCGTCAGGCTTGCCCATCTTCTGCGCGAGCAGTACGTTCAGGCCCACAACGGCCGCATGGCCCGTCCGGGCCACGGCAGAACCATAGCCGCCAGCCGCCATGCGCCCGTGGTGGTCAGCCGCTCCAAGCCCGGCGCCAACATCCTGCTCGACCAGGACTTCTGCTCCAGCTTCCCCGAGACCGCGCTGGCCCTGGCCGGCTTCGCCTTCAAGGGCGGCATCGGCGTCGTCGTTGCCGATGCCGGCGCCCGCCTTGCCATGCTCGGCATGGCGGCCCAGGCCAGGACAAGCCTCCAGCGCCTCAGGGAGGCGCTCTCCGCCTGCAAGGCAAGCATGCTCTACACCGTTTCCCCGGCTACCCACGCCCATCTCGAGCAGGCTGGCGGCTTCGATGTCCAGCCGGTCTACGACTTCCTGGCGGAGCAGGGCCTGCCCGCCCGCGTGGACGGTTCGCGCTTTGCGCTCTTCACCCCCTGCGTGGACCGCGACCACGAGAACTTCGCCAAGGGTTTCGCCGGCTTCCTGACCAGCCAGCCCCTGCGCATCGACGACGTGCCCTGCTGCGGCGCAGGCGGCGAGGCGTCGGTGGCGGAACCCGAAGTGGCGGCCCAGATGAAGGCCCGCATCCGCGCCTGCCCCAAACCCGTGGCCACCACCTGCACAGGCTGCGCCGTGACCCTCGCCCGCGCGGGCTGCCGGGTGGCGCACGCCCTCTCCCTGGCGCTGGAAACGCCGGAGGAGCCGCTCTCCGGCGTGCGTGCAGCCAAGGCCTATCTTGGCTTCCTCCTGCGCCTGAGAAACCTCGGCAAGGCGGATGCTCCCGTGTCGCGGCCCCATGCCGCTCCGCTCGGGGCCGCCATGGCAGGCTCGCCGGATCTGCCGGAAGCCCCGCAGGGCGGGCTCGACATCGACTTCGACGGCCCGGATCTGGGCGTGCCCGAAGCCGAACCAGGGCTTGCGCCCGGCAGCGCCCCGGAACAGCGGGAGGCTGGAGAGGCCTGCGCGCATGCCCTCCACCCCGCAGGCCCTGAAGGCGAAGCCGCAGGCACCGGCTCCGCCGCAACCGAACCTTCCCCCTCGCAAGCCGCGGAACAGTCCGCGGGGAGACAGCAGTCATGAACAAACTCATCGGCGTCATCGGCGGCTCCGGCCTCGACAATCCCGAACTCTTCCTTCCCGAATCGGAAAACTTTCCCGAAACCCCCTTTGGCAAGCCCTCCAGCCCCCTGCGCACGGGCGTCCTCAAGGGCTCGGACACGCGCATCGTCCTGCTGGCCCGCCATGGCCTCGAGCACACCATCCCTCCGCACAGGGTCAACTACCGCGCCAACGTCTACGCGCTGAAAAAGGCCGGCTGCACCCAGATCGTTGCCTCGGCCTGCTGCGGCTCCCTGCAGGACAGGTTCGGGCCGGGCTCGCTCGTGGTGCCGGACCAGTTCATCGACTTCACCCGCCAGCGTGCCAGCACCTTCTTCGACCGCTTCGAGCCGGGCGAGATGCGCCACCAGGTCATGGCCCGTCCCTTTGCCCAGCCCGTGCGCGAAGCCCTGCTTGCGGCCTGCCGGGCCTGCGGGCTCGAGGCAGGCGACGGCGGCTGCATCGTCACCATCGAAGGCCCCCGCTTCTCCACCAGGGCCGAGTCGCGCATGTTCCGCCTGCTCGGCGGCGACCTCGTCAACATGACCATCGCCACCGAGTGCATTCTGGCCAACGAGATCGGCCTGCCCTACGGCGTGCTGGCCATGGTCACGGACTACGACAGCTGGAGCGACGAGCATCCGCCCCTCTCTCTCGAGGAGCTGCTCGCCGTGCTCGGCAGCAACAGCGACAGCTTTACCCGCGTGCTGGCCGAGGCCCTCAAGCACCCTGCATAGCCCGCTCGCCGCTCCGTGGAGGAGCTCTGTGGACGTCTTCGCCTCGCTTCCCTGCACCGGCCGAAACCTTTCCCGCTACGTGCAGCCCGTGCTGCTGGCCCTCCTGCTCCAGCGGCCGCGCTACGGCTACGCCCTGCCGCAGGATCTGGCGGCCACGGGCCTCTTCGGGGACAATCCGCCCGATGCGGCCGGCATCTACCGCATGCTCAAGAGCATGGAGGCCAACGGCATCCTCGCTTCGTCCAGCGCCGGATCCAGCACCGGCCCCGCCCGGCGGCTCTATGCGCCGACCGAGCTTGGCTGGGCCTGCATGGACCGCTGGGTGCAGACGCTGACCTCCCACCGGGCCCATCTGGACCGCGTGCTGGCAGGCCTTGCCCAGATGAAGCCCGCCGTCCGGAAGGCCGTGGATCTCGTCCCTTTCGACGCCGGCGCAGGGCCCACGCCAGGCTCCGGCGACGCCGGGACATAGCTGGGAAAGGTGCAGAGGCAAAGGGGAAGCCTGCGGCTCAGTCCAGGCAGATGATCGCCCTGGCCCTCCCCGTGAGCGGCTCCGGACTGCCCTCGCGGACAAGATAGGTGTGCTCGAGCCCCAGCATGCCAATGCCGGCAAGGCTTATCTTCGGCTCCACGGCAAGACACATGCCGGCTTCCAGCGGCTTGGCAAAGCCCCGCGCCAGGGCGGGACGCTCGTCCAGGGAGAGGCCGATGCCGTGTCCGAGGAAGGCAAGCTGGTCCTCGCCCATGCCCATGAAGCCCTCGGCAAAGCCGAGGCTCGTGGCCTGCGCCCTGGCCTCGAGCCAGACTTCGGAGGGGATGGCGCCTGGCTTCAGCTTTTCCAGCGCTCGTTCCAGAATGGCAATGCAGGCGTCGTGGGCCCGCCGGACGCTGTCCGGCATGCTGGAGGCCTTTCCTGCCCAGTAGACCTGGGTGCGGTCGGTGTTGTAGCCGGCAAAAGAGCAGCCCATGTCCATGGCGAGGGGCGTCCCGTGTTCCCAGACGACGTCGCCGGAGCCCAGGAAGGGCACGGCGGGATGCGAGCCCCGGCAGCCCAGCGGGCCCGGGTAGCAGGTCGGATAGAGGCCGGATGCGCCGCAGGAGGCGTAGCCGTAGTGCATCTCCTCGCCGAGGGCGCGGCTGCGCGAGAGGCCGTCGCTGCCAAGGCGCATGGACGCCTCCACGTAGCAGAGGGCCAGCCCGCGCTCCGTCATGCCGGGCCTGAGGCGGGAGGGCAGGACTTCGTCGAAGACCCGGGCGTGGATGGCTCCGCAGGCGCGCATGCGCTCCTGCTCGAAGGGCGTCTTCACCATGCGCGCCAGGGCTATGGCCTTGTCCCCATCGGCGAAGGCCGCTCCCTTCAGCCTCGAGGCCAGCATCTCGGCCATGGCCCAGCTGCAGCCTTCCCTGTCCACGGCAAGGGTCTTCGGCAGGGGCGAGCCGGCATCGTCCGCGATGGCGGGAAGCTCCTTGAAGGAGGTGAAGCGCACGATGCGCTCCAGCGGCGACTCCAGACGGGCGCGGGCGAGGCCCTTGCGGACCAGAAGCACGGGCTGTCCTTCAAGGGGCAGCCAGAGCAGGCCCGATGCCAGCGTGCCCGTCAGGTAGTAGACGTTCGTGCGACCCAGGGCGAGCAGGCCACCGGCTTCGGGCGCCGTTTCGGCAAGGAACTCGCGGCAGCGCTTCTGCCGGAGCCGGAGTTCGGCCTCGGGCAGGCGCTCTATGGCCGTGAACGGCGCTGCGACGCTGGCATGGCCAGAGACAGGAGAAGCTTGGGACGGCATGGCGTGCTCCTTGGCTGGGGTGCTCGCCTTGCAGATAGATGGAAGGCGGGTGAACGAAGCTAGCCGCCTTTGGCCTGTCTGGCAAGGGGAAGGGCAGGTTCTGCCGGGAAGCTGACACTGTGCCCGGCTTCGCGGATTCGGCTGCGGGCCGTGCCGGCTTCCCTTGGCGCAAGCCGGTCCCGAAGCGGCAAAAGGCCCCGTTCCACTGCGCCGGAACGGGGCCTTGCTGATGCCTTGCTGATGCCTTGCTGATGCGGGGATCTGCGTGCGCTTCAGCGAGCTCTAGTCGTCGCTGTCATCGCCGAAGTCGCCGCCGTCGCTGTAGTCGTCGCTGGACGCATCGCTGGCGTCGCTGCTCCAGCTGGCCTGCTGGTAGCCGCCCTGGTCATAGCCGCCCT
>DFDR01000098.1:7544-10806 GCA_002369295.1 Desulfovibrionaceae bacterium UBA3823 | reverse complement strand
TAAACTCAATGACAATGCCCCGCTCGCCCTAGCGCAGAGGAAACATCACGACATCGCAGCGTCCCAGGCCGCTCTCGCGGTTGGAGACAATCTCGTAGCGCCCCCGCAGATCCACGATCAGGCCAAGGACAAAGGCATGGTAGAATCGTTCAGGTTCCTTGCCTCCCCGGGACCTCTAACGTTCCGTTTCACATGCATCGGAAGCATTGGCGTGGCAGCCCCTCTCTCAGACCTGTCATGATGCCCCTTTTCCAAGCCGCGGCAGTCGCGACTTTCTGCCTGCCCGCAACCTACCAAAGGGGCTTGTCCGGCGCAAACCGGCATCTGGCGCCCGAGCGTGAACGCTGCCGCTCGCTCAGCAGGCATGCTCTTCCTGCCTGGCACGGCTGTCCGGGACAGGCGCGCTGGTGCGCCCCAGCGCTTCAGCCAGACGCGGCGGACATGCTCCAACCCGCCTGGCCGGCGCAGACGGCGCAGACGCAGACCCTTGAGGGAAGCCTGCTTTTTTTCTAGACTTGCTTCCGTCCCTGCCATCTTCAACCCCAGCGCGTCTGCATGGATCCCAAAGCCCTCTTCCGCAAGATACCCCTCAGTCTCCGGCTCGACCTCTGGACTCTGGCCGTCCTGCTGCTGGCGCCTGCCTTCGCCATGCTGCTGGAGCTGCCATGGCTTCCCGGACTTGCCTATGCCCCGCTTGAGCGCTGGGCCTTCTGCCTGCTGGTCTATGCGCTCCTCAGCCCCCTCAGCCTTGTCGGCATCTCGCTGCTCCTGCTCTGGGCCGTGCGCTGCTGGAGCCGCATCCCCTCCTGGCGCAGCGCCCTCACCCTGCTGCTGTGGACCGTCCTCGTCCACTGCTTTCCGCAGATCTACTTCCTCTGCTACCGGCGCCTGGCCGCTCTTGCGGGCATGAGCTAGCTCCGCTTCCCCTCGCGCACTTGAAGGAAGGTGCCGGCAACGATGAGCGCAAGGCCGCCCACGGTCGTGGCGAGGATGGGCTCGCCGAGGACGAGATGGATCCAGACCAGCGCCAGGAAGGGCGTGGAAAGCGGCAGCGTTGCCATGAGCGCCACGCGGTCCGTGAGCCGCAGCGCCTCCCGCCAGCAGAGGAAGGGGATGCTCAGTTCGAAGAAGCCGAGATAGACGGCCCAGGGACAGCGTTCAGGCACAGGCAGTCCCTCGCCGAGGGCCAGGCAGCATCCCCCTGCCAGCAGGCAGGCGACCGTGAAGCAGGCCAGCATGGCCGGCAGGGAAGGCATGTCGTTGACGTCGCTGACCACCCAGTAGACGGCAAAGAGCACGGTGCTCAGCACGATGAGGCCAACGCCCAGCGGCTCCACGGGACCAATGCTCCGCCCGCCCATGGCGATGACGGCCGTGCCCGCCCAGGCAACGCACATCCACAGGATCTGCCGCGGCCGCAGGGGCGTGCGCCTGACAAGCGAAAGCAGGATGGCCAGCATGATGGACCAGGTGTAGTTCACGGGCTGGGCCACCTGCGCCGGCAGATGGTCGTAGCCATGGAAAAGGACGAGGTAGTAGAGGAAGATGACGGCGCCTGCCAGCACGGCGAGTCCCGTGCGCCTCGGCGTGAAGATCCGGCCTCTGGCTGCCAGAGAGCGCGCCTCGAGGGCGGCAAAGGGCACGAGGGCAAGGGCGGCCGTTCCCATGGCCACGGCCGTCATCTGCATGGGGCTGAGGCTCTTCAGGGCGAGCTTGAAGGCCGTGGACACGGTAGACCAGGACAGCACGGTGGCAAGGGCGAAGCAAAGGGCTTTGGCGTTGCGGGGCATGGCTTGAAACCTCCGGAGCGCCGCAATCCTTGCGCGATTCCCGGCCCGGAGCAAGCGCACAGAGCCGCCGGCAAGCCTTTTTTGTCCCTGCCGAAAAAAAGGTATTGACAGCAGGCAGCCATCCGTATATCTTCCTTCTTGCGCCGTGGGTCACTAGCTCAATTGGTAGAGCAGTTGACTCTTAATCAATTGGTTCGGAGTTCGAGTCTCCGGTGACCCACCACCAAATTTCCTCTCAAGGGCCTGGCCGAAAGCCGGGCCCTTTCGCTTTGCAGGGCCCTGGCCGAAATGCCCGCAAGCCGGGCGCCCGGAGCTGGCGGATGCCGCCGTCCGCGGCATGCAGCGCCAGAGGCGCCCTCCCCCGGCATGAACGGGAAAGGGCGCCCCTTAAGGAAAAGACGGCGTGCCGGAAGCGGACGGCCTAGAGAATGTACTGGCTCAGATCCTGGTCCTCGCGCACGTCGGAGAGGTGATCGCGCACGTAGTCGCGGTTGATGACCACCTGGGCGCCCGGCATGTCGGGGGCGTCGAAGGAGATGTCGGCAAGAACCTTTTCCATGATGGTGTAGAGGCGGCGGGCGCCGATGTCCTCGCTGCGGGAGTTGATCTCCTGGGCGAAGGAGGCCATCTCCTCGAGGCCGTCGTCGGTGAAGCTCAGGCGCACCTGCTCCGTGTCGAGCAGGGCCGTGTACTGCTTGGTCAGGGCGTTGTCGGGCTCCTTGAGGATGCGCAGGAACTCTTCCTTGCCGAGGGGATCCAGCTCGACGCGCAGGGGGAAGCGCCCCTGGAGTTCAGGGATCATGTCGCTGGGCTTGGAGAAGTGGAAGGCGCCGGCCGCAATGAAGAGAATGTGGTCGGTGTGCACGATGCCGTGCTTGGTGTTGACGGCGCTGCCCTCGACGATGGGCAAAAGGTCGCGCTGCACGCCCTCGCGCGAGATGTCGGAAGTGCGGGACTGGCTGTTGGCCGAGGCGATCTTGTCGATCTCGTCGATGAAGACGATGCCCACCTGCTCGGCGCGCTCCTTGGCGAGGCGGACTATCTTCTCGTCGTCCACCAGCTTGGCGGACTCCTCCTGCACGAGCAGCTTGTAGGCATCCCTGACCTTGAGCTTGCGGCGGGTGCGCTTGGGCGGGAAGGCCTTGCTGAAGAGCCCCTTCATCTGGTCGCCCATGTGCTCCATGCCGGGAATGGCGAAGACGTCGATGGACGCCCCGGGGGTCTCGGAGACCTCCATCTCGACCTCGCGGTCGTCGATCACGCCCAGGCGGTACTGCTGGCGCAGCTTCTCGCGGGTGGTCTCGCGCTCGGGGGTGCCGAAGGAATTCGGCAGAAGCAGGTCCATGAGGCGGGACTCGGCTTCGGCTTCGGCCTTCTTCTGCACCGCGGCCGTCTCCTCCTCGCGCACGAGGCTGATGGCTATCTCCACGAGGTCGCGGATCATGGACTCCACGTCGCGGCCCACGTAGCCC
>DFDR01000098.1:4306-7476 GCA_002369295.1 Desulfovibrionaceae bacterium UBA3823 | reverse complement strand
CGGTGAACTTGGTGGCCTCCACCTTGACGAAGGGGGCGCCGCTCAGCTTGGCCAGACGCCTGGCAATCTCGGTCTTGCCGACGCCGGTGGGGCCCATCATGATGATATTCTTCGGCGCCACCTCGTCGCGCAGGTCCTCGGGCAGCTGCTGCCTGCGCCAGCGGTTGCGTATGGCAACAGCCACCATGCGCTTGGCCTTGTTCTGGCCGATGACGAACTTGTCCAGTTCCGAGACGATTTCATGGGGTTTCAGGGTGCTCATCGAACTACCTTGTGTCGGGGGTTGGCGAACGGACGGCTCCAAAAAAAAGGCCGCGTTTCCTCAAGATAAGCACTCCTGCCGGCAAGGCAATCGGCAGGAGCAGGCTGTCTGAGGAAATGCGCGGCAAAAGGGGCGCCCCGGCGCCGGCCCGAGGGCCAGGAGGACGCCGGCCGCTCCGCCTATCGGGACGGAGAGGCCTTCTCGCAGCGGATCTTCACGTCCCGGAAGGGGCAGATCCCCCGCTCCTCCTTCGTGATGGCAAACTCGCGACGCAGGGCCTTTTCCTGACGGGCGGCCTCCTGGACGCACTCCTGGCGGCTGGTGAGGCTCGTGTCCTCTTCAGCTTCCAGAGTTCCGCCTTCGGTGAGGAAGAGCGTTATGAGCAGCACATACGATGTCATCGGTCGTGTCCTTCGGGATTGCTCCCATGGATATGCCTGTTCCTATTCTGCGATTCTGTCAAGTATTCTGAACCGAAAAAGCAAAATCATGCCCCGAACGGCTGTCCTGCCGGGAGGGCGCTGAGCAGGGACAATCCCTGCACCCTGAAATGTCGCAACAGAACTCCACCCTGTCAAGGATTTTGAACAGGCTGCAGCCGTCAAAAAAAGGAGCCCTCCTCCAGAGACAGGAAGAGGGCTCGAAAAGTCAGGCGGCTTCAGGCCGTCTTCGGAAAGGCTACTTGAAGGCCTTCTCGAAGTTGGGGACGACCTGCTTCTTGCGGCTCATGACGCCGTCGAGCCACACGTGCTGGTCGGCGGGCTTCTTGCCGAAGGCCTTCTCGACGATGGACTCGTCGTCGGTCACCATCAGCATGTCGGAGCCTTCCTTCATGATGTCGGTGAGGAGCAGGAACACGCCCTCGCGGCCGTCGGCCTTCACTTTGGCCATTTCTTCCTGGAGACCCTTGCGGTAGGGCTCGAGCATGGACAGATCAACGACTTCAAGCTGGCCGATGCCGATCTTGTGGCCGTTCATGTTGAAGTCCTTGTAGTCGCGGTGCAGGAGCTCGTCCATGGTGGCGCCTTCGAGAGCGCTCTTCACCTTGAACATCTCGAGGCCAAGCGCCTTCTCGTCGGCGACGCCGGCGATCTTCTTGAGATCGGCAACGGCCTTCTTGTCGTCCTCAGTGCAGGTGACGGACTTGAAGATGACGGTGTCGGAGAGGATGGCGCACAGCATGGCGCCGGCGATGCCAGCGGGGATCTCCACGCCGTAGAAGTCGTACATGTTCTTGATGACGGTGCAGGAGCAGCCGGCGGGCCAGATCCAGCAGAGGAGCGGGCTGGAGGTGGTCACGTCGCCCAGCTTGTGGTGATCCACGATGCCGAGGACGTTGGCGGAGTCCATGCCCTTGGGGGCCTGGGCGAGGTCGGAGAAGTCAACCAGGTAGATGTCCTGGCCGGCGACGTCGCTGACAACCTCGGGGGCGGTGAGGCCGAACTTCTTGAGCACGAATTCGGACTCGGGGGTGGGTTTGCCCTGGGCACAGGCTTTCACGTCTTTGCCGAGCTTTTTGTAGAGATCGGCAACGGCCAGAGCGGCAACGATGCTGTCGGTATCGGGATTCATGTGACCAAGAACGAGAGCGGACATAGCGAGTTCCTCCACTATTGTTGTTGAATGGGGCAGTTTTTCGAGAAAAACTGCACGTTACAAACTTTGTTCCGAATAGCACAAGCCACCCTGCTTGCCAAGATCTGCGCGGCGCTTTTTGCGGCTTTTCGCAGCGCCCGCCGGCACCGGGCAGGCAGGGGATGCGGGACAGCCGGCTTTTGGCTGCGCTCCGGCGCCTGCGCCCGCACGGGGGCGCCGTCCCCAAGCCGGGAGGGGGGATGCCAATCTTGTGATTTTTTGCACAAAGTCGAGGCCAGCCCTGCCCGCTCAGGAGCCCCGGCCGCTACCGGAAGCGCCTTCTTCGCCGTCCTCCTGCAGATCCGCGGTTCTTTCGCCGGGGAGGGCCGAGAAGGGATGGGCCTTGTCGTAGGCCTGCACGACCTGGTCGAGGCTCACCTGGGTGTAGCGCTGGGTGGTGCTGAGCCGCCTGTGGCCAAGCAGCTCCTGCACGGCGCGCAGATCCGCGCCTGCGGCCAGCAGGTGCGTGGCGAAGGAGTGGCGCAGGACGTGGGGAGAGATGGTTCTGGAGAGGCCGGCCGCCCGGCAGAGCGTCTCCAGAATGCGCCGCGCCTCCCTGCGGTCGAGGCGCCGTCCCCTGGCGCCCACGAAGAGGGCCGGCTCGCCGTCCGGGGCGACTTCGCTGCGCAGCGCCTTCCACGCCGCCAGGGCCTCGCGCGAGCTGTCCGACAGGGGCGCGATGCGCTCCCTGGCGCCCTTGCCCATGACGCGCACGAAGCCAAGTTCCGGTTCGACGGCCCTGTCGTCGAGGCCGAGCGCCTCGGAGATGCGCAGTCCCGAGCCGTAGAGCAGCTCGGCAAGGGCAAGATCGCGGGCATGCAGGGCCCTCGCCTGCCCCTCCGTCGTTCCCCTGGCCCGGGGCGGTTCAGCCTCGGCGCCGCCGTCCAGCAGCTGGAAGGCCTCCTCGACGTTGAGCGCCTTGGGAGAGCGCTGGTCCTGCTTGGGATTGGGCAGTTCGATGCAGGAGAGGTCCTCCACCCGGCCCGTCTTCTTGAGCCAGCGGAAGAAGGTGCGCAGGGCTGCCAGGCGCCTGGCCGTGGAGCTCTTGGCCTGGCCGGCGTGAAAGAGGGCTGCGACCCAGGACTGGACGTCCCGGCGCGCAACGGCAGCGGGCTCGCCCAGATCCTTGCCTCGTCCTTCCAGATGGCGGCCAAAGGCCTGGAGATCCGACGCGTAGGCCTGGACCGTGGCGGGCGAGGCGTTGCGGCGCGCCCCGAGGTGCTGCAGGAAGGCAGCCAGCAGAACGCCACCCTGCGCCGAAAGGCCTGCCGGC
>DFDR01000098.1:237-4258 GCA_002369295.1 Desulfovibrionaceae bacterium UBA3823 | reverse complement strand
AAGGCCTGCCGGCGCCGCGCGCCCTCCGGCCTCCCCGCGCGGCGAAGGCCAGGCCTCGCCCCCTGCCTCTTGCTTGCCTGCTTCTGCCTGCAACCTCGCCCTCCTTTCCGGACCTTGCCCGGTGCGGCCACGGTCTTCCGAGCCGGACAGCCAGGCCTGCGCCGAAAGGCGATGCGCCCCTGCCGGCGCGTCTGGCCGCGTCTGGCCACAGCATGCCTCCGGCGCCGCGCCTTGGCAAGCGGACAGCCAGCTCCCTTCTGCCATTGCTTGCAAGGATCGGTGATTTAGGGCAAATCTTGGCGCAGCATGCGGACCCTGCCGCCAGCCTTGCAGCGCCGCCCAAGCGCCCGCAGCCATCGTCCCCCATCCCCGGACGGCAAGGCTCTGGCAAGCCCATGCCTTCCCTTCCGCTCCGCCGGGCGCCCCGCGCGCCCTCAGGCAAGGTTTTCTGGAGAGTAATCATGGATTCACTGCAGGCCCTCTTCGAGAGCAGCCCCTTCCTGGCATCCGTCCTGCCGCCGCTGGCCACAGCCCTGTGCATGGCGCTTCTCTATTCCTACGCCGGCTCCGGCTGGCTCTCCGGCGTCCTGCAGTTCCGCGGCGTCACCGCGCGCCGCTCCGCCTTCGACAAGTGCGCCCTGCAGGTGGCGCACCTCGGCGTTGTCCTCGGCTGGCTCCTGCTGGTTGGCGGCCGCATCTGGATCTTCTTCAACGCCGACAGCTACGTGCCGCGATCCTTCCTCGGCCACGTCATCGAGACGGCCTGGGGGGCGCTCGGCATCGCCGTCGTCCTCACGAGCCTGCACTACGGCCTCTGGAAGACCCTTGCCGGCCACCGCACGCTGCACGCCATGCTGGGCCTGCTCTCGGGCCTTGCGGGCATCCTCGCCCTCGCCGCCGTCATGGGAGGCCTGCGTCTGCTCTGCGCCCTGGAGCTGCCCAACGCAGCCGAGCTCAACCTGGAAGACCTCTTCAACTTCCGCATGTTCCCCTCGCCCCTGCTCTATGCAAGCCTCGCCATGCTCCCGCTTGCCCTGGCCATGCCGGCTGCAGCCAGCCTGTGCTGGCTCCTCTGGCGCCGCCGCCGCGACGACTACGGCAGGGACTACTACAGCAACATGGTGCCGCGCCTGGCCAAGTGGGCCCTTGCCGCCGGCGCCGCGGCCGCTGCCGTCTACCTCTTCACGGTCTGTGCCGACATGTGGCAGATAGCCGCCTCCGGCGCCTTCGAGCTCAGCCTCGAGGAGGCCGTCACCTACGCCCTGCGCTTCCTGCCGCTGGCCATTGCCTGCGTGCTCTGGGCCGTGGTGTGGCGCTCCAGCCAGCCGCTTCGGCGCAAGCCCGAAATTATTGTCGCCTTCCTGCTCTGCTTTGCGTCCTGCTATTTCATCTTCTCCGATGCAACAAGCTTTGTCTTTTAACGGACATGCCACGCCCACCGAAGCTCATGGCCAGTTTTTCTTCCAGCTTGAGCAAGATAAGCAAGCAAACGCATGCATCGAAAGCAGCTATCGATATGAAGCCATGAAATCATTTTTCATTGTCAATTGTCAAAGCAAGGCTTCAAACACGGCGAGAGCAATTCACCTTCGGAAAAGCAAGCATAGACCATAGTAGCAATTTTGTGATTGCGTAGCCTTTTCACGCTTCCAAGCCAGCCCCGCCCGCTTTCGCGCGCGGGGCTTTTTCTGCCGCCAAGCGCCCTCTGCTCCTGCTGCATCCTCCCCTGCCCACAGACACCGCCCCCTGCACGCAGACGATCCCTGCGCCCAGCCTCCCTTGCGCGCAGGCGCCCCGGCGTTCAGGGGCTGCGCCCGCAGGGCTGGCCGGCAAGAGCCGCAGGGCAGCCTCTCCCGGCTTCTGTCCCCAAAACAGGAAAAGCCCCCGGCGGCAGGACACCGGGGGCTTGAACGGCAAGAGCAGTCTGAACGGGCGGCTACTTGGCGGGAACGACGCCGCCTTCAAACTTGTCGACCATGAACTTCCGCAGATGCTCGCTTCTGAGAACCTCGACGAGGGCCTTGAGCTCGGGGCGCTTCTCGTCGCCCTCGCGGACGGCGATGACGTTGGCAAAGGTGGCGGCGGCCAGGGAGTCGTTGGCCTCGGTGGCAACGGCGTCCTTCACCTTGAGCTTGCCGAGCATGGCGTAGTTGCCGTTGATGATGGAGAAGTCGACGTCGGGCAGGGAGCGGGCGAGCTGCGGCGCCTCGATCTCCTCGATCTTGAGCTCCATGGGATTTTCGACGATGTCGAGGCGGGTGACGTCGAGGGTTTCCTTCTTGAGCTTGATCAGGCCCTGATCCTTAAGGAGCAGGAGGGCGCGGGCCTCGTTGGTGGTGTCGTTGGGCACGGAGACGATGGCGCCCTTCTTGAGGTTCTTGAGGGAGCTGGTCTTGCCGGCGTACATGCCGAAGGGCTCGTAGTGGATGAAGGCCATGGCCGCCAGCTTGGTGCCCTTCTGCTTGTTGAAGTCGTCCAGATAGGGCTTGTGCTGGAAGTAGTTGGCGTCAAGGTCGCCGTTGTTGAGGGCCACGTTGGGCTGCACGTAGTCGGCGTACTCGACGATGACAAGCTCGTAGCCCTTCTTCTTGAGCAGAGGGGCCGCTTCCTTGAGGATTTCGGCGTGAGGCGTCGGCGAGGCGCCGACTTTGATCTTGACGGCAGCGCTGCAGGAACCGGCGCCGAGGCCAAAGACAAGGCCGAGACCGGCAAGAGCCAGCAGGCCGCAGGCCGCGGAAACGATGCGCTTCATGGGAAACTCCTTCTGTTTTGGGGGATGGTTGCCTGGTTGGGGCGCCGGACCGGCGCCTACTTGGTGCTCCGCTTGTCCGACCGGCGGGTTGCCCAGTCGCCGAAGCTCTGCAGGAGCTGCACGATGACGATGAGCAGGACGACAGTCGCGAACATGATGTCGTCCTGGTAGCGGTTGTAGCCGTACATGATGGCGAGCTTGCCGAGGCCGCCGCCGCCGACGGCGCCTGACATGGCCGAGTAGCCGAGTATGGTGGTGGCCGCGATGGCGCTGCCGTTGATGAGCGAGGGCATGGCCTCGGGGATGAGCACCTTCCAGACGAGCTGCCAGGTGCTGGCGCCCATGGACTGGGCGGCCTCCACCACGCCGCGGTCAACCTCGAGCAGGGACTGCTCGATGAGGCGCGCCACGAAGGGGGCGGCCGCGATGACCAGGGGCACGATGGTCGCATTGTTGCCTATGGTCGTGCCGACGAGCCAGCGCGTGAAGGGGATGACCGCAATCATGAGGATCAGGAAGGGGAAGGACCGGGTCAGGTTCACCACCACGTCCAGGCATCGGAAGACCACGGGATGGGGCTTGATGCCGTCGGCCCGCGTGAGGACGAGCACGACGGCCATGACCATGCCGAAGACGTAGGAAAAGAAGGTGGAGGCCAGCGTCATGTAGAGCGTGTCGACGGTGCCTTCCCACAGCAGCTCGAAGAGGGCCTGGTTAAACATGTTTGAATTCCTCCAGGAAGAGGCCCTTCTCGCGGGCGTAGGCCAGGATGCGCTCGAGCGACGCCTGATCCTCGGGCAGCTGCAGGACCATCTGGCCGTAGGCGGTTCCGCCGATGTCGCGGGTGCTGGCGTACATGATGTTCACAGGCTTGCCGCAGGCCAGGACGAGGCTGGAGAGCACGGGCTCGAAGCTGGACTGGCCGTCGAAGACCAGGCGCCAGAGCCTGTCGCAGGCCATCTTGTCCGGGTGCAGGGCGTCGGGCACCACCAGGCGGCGGGCGATGTCGGTTTGCGGATGGAAGAAAACCTCGTTGACCGTGCCGGTCTCGGCGATGACGCCCTTGCTGATGATCGCGACCTTATGGCAGATTTTTTCGATGACGTCCATCTCGTGGGTGATGACCACGGCGGTGATGCCGAGACGCCGGTTGATGTCGCGGATGAGGGCGAGGATGGAGTCCGTCGTTTCCGGGTCCAGGGCGCTGGTAGCCTCGTCGCAGAGCAGAACCTGCGGCTCGGTCGCGAGGGCGCGGGCAATGGCCACGCG
>DFDR01000098.1:0-171 GCA_002369295.1 Desulfovibrionaceae bacterium UBA3823 | reverse complement strand
GCTTCTGGCCGCCGGAGAGCTGCACGGGATAGGACTTGGCGCGGCTGGCCAGCCCCACGAGCTCAAGCATCTCCATGGAGCGCTCCCTGGCCTTGTCCTTCGGCACGCCCGACAGCTCCAGAGGGAAGCAGACGTTCTCCAGGGCCGTGCGCTGCATGAGCAGGTTGAACT
>DFDR01000064.1:33873-38767 GCA_002369295.1 Desulfovibrionaceae bacterium UBA3823 | reverse complement strand
GGATACGCTGATTAATTCAGCATCGGCTCAACAACCCTTCGATAATTCAATGGGTTAGTTCGGCCTTGTCGCTGAAAGATGCCTTTAATCAGCGCTTCCCTAGATTCCCGGAACGTTTCGTATCGCAGTCAATGCAAAAACAGCTGTCAAATTAACTGAACATGCTTCTGACGCACATTCAGGGACGGTGGGCTCAAATCTGAGAGTCGCCGGGGGAGAGCAGCCTGACGGCGATGGTGAACATGCTCCTGATCGTCTCCCGGCTCAACTGGCTGGAGGGAAAGCCCTTGCAGCAGGGCGTTCAGTGTACCGGCCAGAGCCGGGATGTCGGCGTTGGGAGGAATTGCTGACCATGAAGGCGGTCGCGGCGACCGTCAAGGAGGAGAACCGGCTCATTAGGGAGCAGAACAAGGCAGAGCTCAAGGTGGCCAAAGCGACTGTCCGGCAGGCGTCGCAAACGGCAGACTGCTGACGTCGACAGAGGAGGTGCCTTTGGAATCCCTGGAAACGCAGGGCAAGACAACCTAAATCCGGTGAGTTTTTACCCTACACGCCTATCCCACGGCGGGGAGGGGTATGGACAGGCTGTTAAAGATGTCCCGTTGTGTCTTGCTGACGGACTGGAGAATTTCTTCACCAGAAACAGTCGTAATTTTTAGTTTCTTTAGCTCAAGTATTAATTTTTTATGGTATAATTTTTGTATAAGTTTTCAGAGCTCATCTTTTGATGTAAAACACTTATAATTATTGCTCAAATAAAACAAATAAATATTTTGTTTTCCATTCTTTTATTATTATTTCTCGGACACCACAGCTCATCGCGATATGAGGTCAATTCATAGAGATAGGTATGCTTGCCAACGTGTTGCTTTGTTATGCAGGTCACCGTAGCGCTCCTTTGCTTTCCCCTGCGAACTAAACCTACATGGAGAAAACGGCAAGCAAAAAATTATTTCATTATTACAGACTGTTAGCCACAGTTTAACTTCGCCCCATATGTAGGGCAAAACAATTTAGGGATGTTAGGAGACAAGGCTCAAGCTGTTGCCTCCGCGCCGAAGTCAGGGCGACCTGCCATTCACAGTTTCGCTGAATGGCTGGACAGGATGGGACTGCACGGGCTGGGAAAGGTGGAATCGATGCGGGACGGCAGGGATGCCCCTGCAGGGTAAGTGGGCAGGGGCGGAGGCGTCAGTGCAGGCGCAAACTGACCCGGCCTGGTGGAGCTTTTCAGCCTGCGCTGGCCGGCGTTCGGCTTCAGGCACGGGGATCCGTCACCGTGTTCATGGGCAAGGTCGGACGCGCCTAGGCCGTCTGTCCAGCGTAAGAATGCATGGCTGAGGCCAGAAACCGCTTCGAGGTTGCGGGAAGCGCTCCCTAGGGGCTCACGCTCCAATTCAGCAGGCCGGCATAGCCGTCGTGTCCGCCAATCTGGGACGTGCCAATCCCCAGATCACTGAAGGCGTACGCCCACCCGTTGCCGAAGGCGCAACGAAGCGCCACGGTTGCCACTGGTGCAGGCTTGTGCAAAAAAGATGAATACTTTTGAGGTGCTGCAGCGGTTTTACTTCTTGGTGAAGCAGACGTACTTCATCTTCAGCTCGTAAAGCAGGCTGTCCAGCATGCTTGCTTCGTCCGGCGTCAGGCCGTTCTTGGTCTTCTGCTTCAGCATGGCCAGGGTGTCGATGCTGTGCTTGGCAAGCTCCGGATCCGGCGACATCGCCCCGGTTTCGGGGTTGGGAACTTCCCCGAGGTGCACGAGCGCCGACGAGGCGAGGGACAGGATGAAGGTGGAGAAGGTGATCTCCGGCAGCTGGCCGGAGGCTGCGTTGGCGGTGTCGCTCTTGTCTGACATGCGTGCGCTCCTGTGGGCAGTGGTTGGTTGAGCCTGTGCAAGGCGAAGGCGGTGGAAAGGCCAGAAGCCGGAACTGCCCGCTGGCCGTTCCGGCGGGCCTAGCGCGAGATCTGCACGGCCAGGCACTTGAGGTAGGCCGTTTCGGGCATGGCGCAGTGGACGGGATGGTCCGGCCCCTGGCTGCCGGCAAAAAGGAGCCGCGCATGGGCGCCGGCCCTGGCCGCCGCGCGGGCTATGACTGCCCGCAGCTCCTCCATGGCGAGGTGCTGGGAGCAGGAGCTGGAGACAAGGATGCCGCCGTCCCTGACGAGGCCCATGGCCAGCTGGTTGATGCGCGCGTAGGCCGCGAGCCCCTCCTTCATGTCCTTGCGCCGCTTGATGAAGGCTGGCGGATCGATGCTCACGAGATCGAAGCCCCGGCCCTCGCCGCGAAGCCTGCCGAGGGTCTCGAAGGCATCGCCGGCAAGGGTCTCGCCAGCCGTCTGGGGCGCGTTGCGCGCAAGGTTGCGGCTGCAGTAGCCGAGGGCTTGCCCGGAAGCGTCGGCAAAGACGCAGGACTTGGCCCCTGCGCGTCCGCAGGCCGTTCCGAAGCCGCCCACGTAGGAGAAGGCGTCCAGCACCTCGGCGTCCGGGATCTGCCGGCAGAGGGATGCCGCCATGGCGCGGTTGGGGCGCTGGTCGTAGTACCATCCCGTCTTCTGGCCGCCGAGGCAGGGGGCCAGATAGCTGCATCCGCCTTCCGGCACCTCGAGCTCGTCGGGGCACGCTCCCTCCTGGACGGGCGCGAGGCTGAGCTGCTCGAGCTCCCTGGCGCGCACGGCGTTGTCCCAGGCAAGGGACGAGGGATGGACGAGCTCCTCCAGCGCTTCGCGGACGAGATCCCTGCGCGCCTCCATGCCGGCCGTCGTCACCTGCAGGGCAAGGTGGGAGCCGAAGCGGTCGACGACAAGGCCGGGCAGAAAGTCGCCTTCGCCGTAGCACAGGCGGTAGAAGGGGGCGTCGAAGAGGCGATCGCGGAGCTGGAGGGCCTGGGCAAGCCTTTGGCGGACAAGCCCGGCGTCCAGAGGCACGTCCGGCTTGCGGGCGTAGAGGCGCGCGCAGATGAGCGAGCCCGGGCTGACGCAGGCGGAGCCGAGGGCGATGCCGCGGCTGTCTTTGACCGTTGCCTCCTCGCCGGGCGCAAAGTCCTTGAGGGGCGTCTTCCTGACGTCGATTTCGTTGGAGAAGATCCAGAGGTGGCCGGCCCGCAGGCGGCGTTCCTCGCCTCGCCTGAGCGTGAGGGTGCGCATGGCTGTCGCTCCCTTGGGCCCGCTAGCGGGGCAGTTCGCGGATAAGCTGATCGAGGGTCCTGCCGCCGGGCTGGACCGTCAAGGTGAAGAGGCTGCCGAAGCGGCCGTGCGTCAGGTCTTCCACAATCTTGTCCGTGGGGATGGCGAGGCCCTTGGGCGTGTCGACGACGATGGTGCCGGGCGCATCGATGAACTGGGCAAGCTTGGCGCACTGGCTCTTGCGCTCGTCGGGATCGCCGAGGCACAGGGCCTGGGCGCCGGCCTTGAGCATCATGGCGGCCGCCATGCCGTCCGGCGTGAAGTTGACGGCGGCCTGGGCGAGCAGGGCGTAGTCCTTCAGCTGCAGGTGCACGTCCTTCACGGCGCTGGAGGGAGCGATGTAGGTGCCGTCGAACTGGAGCTCGAAGATGTTCCGGATGCGCAGGAAGCCCTTGTGGCGGGAGGTGGCAAGGCCCGTGGAATCAAGGTCGGCGTCGATTTCGACGCCGTCGAGGCCGCGCAGCTTCAGGTCGCTCTTCTCAAGCACCTTCGCCGGAATCTTCAGCCCGCGCAGATGCATGTCCACGCTGAGGGGATCCACGCTCTTCCAGCCGAAGACGAGCTCGTCGGCATCGAGGTAGCCGGCGTCGGCCGGCATCCGGATGCCGTCAAGCTTCACCTGGCTCACGAAGGGGCCGCTCTTCTTGAATTCGGCGAGGATGCCGAGCAGGTCGGCGAGATTCGCATCCTTGCCGTCGCCAAGCTCCTGGATCTTGCGGTACGCGCTGGCGGGGAAGGCCAGCTTTTCGGCAGAGAGCTGCCGGCAGTTCACGAGCGTGCCGTCGTTGGTGGCAAACTCCGCGCTGTCCATGACAAAGCGCTCTGCGGCAACGCCGTTGATGCCGGTCAACTTGACCTCGCGGGCGGAAAGGGTGCCCTCGGGCTCTGCGACGATGCGCACCCTGCGGACGGAGAACTGTTCGGTCCAGGTGCCTTCGACGTTCTCGAGGGGGCTGGGCTCGATGCCGGCAAGGCGCTTCTTGATTAGATCGAAGGTCATGCGCACGCCTTCTGCCTGCACGGCCTCGGCCTCGTAGGTCACCGGCCCGCTCGCGCTCTTGAAGCCGTAGAAGGCCACGCGATCGAAGACGGGAACCACGTCGGCATCCTTGAAGAGCAGGGAGCCTAGGCTGGGAATGCTGGCGAGGGCCACGCGGGGCGCAAAGACGGCCTTCACTTCGGAGGCCTGCATGGAGACGGGCGCACCGGGCAGCTCCTTGCGCGAGCGCCAGTCCTTGGCCGTGACGGTCCTGTCGAGGAAGGAGAAGGAGACATCGCCGACGGCGGTTTCGGCATCGGGGCCGATGGCGGTCCTGAGGATTTCCCGGGCGCTCTGCTCGATGTTTTTCTTGAGGACGAAGCCTCCGGCCGCAAGGCCGGCGAGAAGGAGCGCGAACACAATCGCGAGAACGATGCCTGTCTTTTTCATGCTTGTCTCCCTGGAGCTTGCCTGGCTCGCGGAGGAGCCATGGATCTGCTATGGAAACGCCCTCTGTACAGCCGAAAGCCGTGCAGAGGGCGGAATCTTGCTGCGTGGCGGCGGAGACGCATAGGGGTCGAACCTACCGCAGACCTCTCAGCCTGCCGCCAGTTTTGAAGACTGGGCGCCACACCGGTGACGAAACGTCTCCACAAGCTGAATTTACTAGCCTGTTTTGCCTGTACTGGCAAGAAGGCTGTACGGGCTATGCCTGGCTGCCGGGCCCGCGCG
>DFDR01000064.1:2279-33811 GCA_002369295.1 Desulfovibrionaceae bacterium UBA3823 | reverse complement strand
GCCGGGCCCGCGCGACCGGGGAAGGATGCCGCCGGCGCAGGGGCTTCGCAGGGGGCAGCGGGGCGCGCGGGGCAAGCCCAGCCGCTGTGCGGAGAGTGCCGCGCGTTCAGCCTTCTTCCCCGCAGGGCATCGCGCTATTTCACCACCTTGAAGGGCCTATCCGTCTTCATGCCCTGGGTGACGGCGTGGACCAGCAGGGTGCCGTCGGCATCGCGCACGTCCACGTCGTAGGTCACGATGCGCCGGCCGCCGCGCACGAGCCTGGCCTCGGCCGTGAAGGGCCCCTTGCGTCCCGGGGCCAGGAACTGGATGCTGGTCGAGAGGGTCACTGTGCCGGTTTCCTCCTCGCAGTTGGAGGCCGCCCCGAAGGCGATGTCGGCCAGGGTGAAGAGGGCGCCGCCGTGGGCGACGCCCATGCCGTTGACGATGGGCAGGGAGAGGGGCATGGAGACGCGGGCGTAGTCGGGGCGGGCCTCCTCGATGGTCATGTCCATGAGCTGGTAGAGGTGGTCGCCGTTCTGGATGGAGTCTTTCATGGGGATCCTCGGCGCGTGGCGCCAGTCCGCAGAGACGAAAAAGGCGCCGGCCGGAGCCGGCGCCGGAAAGGCAGAGCGCTGATGCCGGGAAGCTACTCGACCTGCTGCAGGCCGTCGAGCTGCCAGTTGCCGGTCTGGTGCTGGCGCACGAAGGTCCAGATCTCGCGGGCGTGGGTGGGCTGCTCCTGGTTGGGATCCTCGCGCATGACGACGTCGAAGTAGACGGCCGCGCGGTCCTTGTCGCCGAATTCCTCCACGGACTGGAGGCTGGCGTTGACGAGCAGGATCTGCGTCTGGCTGGGGTTGGGATCCTCAGCCTTCTGGCGCTCAAGCTCCTGCACCACGGCGGGCGTGGCGAACTGGGCTATGGTTGCGATGTCGCGGCGGTCCCAGGCCGCCTGCATGCGGGTGTAGGCCATCTTGGCGCCGCGCAGGAACTCTTCGGCGTTGAAGTCGGGCGGAATGTTCGGCTGGGCGAAATTGCCGGCAGGGGCCTGCTGGCCGCGCAGGGCGCCCCAGGCGGCGCCGGCGCCCTGCGCCGTCTGGCCCGCATACTGGGTGGCTCCGCCGAAGGGCGTCTGGCCGGGCTGGCCTGCCGCCGTCTGCTGGCCGAAGGAGCCGCCTGCCGGCTGCTGGCGGCGCTTGAAGAGTCGCATCAGGAGCCAGATGCCGCCGAAGAGCAGGATGATGTCGAAGAGGCCGATGCCTCCGCCGCCGGCCGCGCCAGCCTGGCCGGCTTCGCCCGCGGCCTGGCCGCCTTGGCCTCCGCCGAAGAGGGATCCGAGCACGGAGCCGGCAAGCAGGCCGCCGAGGAGGCCTCCGCCGAAGCCCAGGCCGCCGCGCTGCTGGGCGGGCTGGTTCATGGGACGGGGCTGCTGCATGGGACGCTGCTGCGTGTAGGGCTGGGCAGGCGCGGGACGGGGCGCCGGGGCCCTCATGGAGGGCTGGCTGCCGAAGGAGCGTCCGCCGCCCATGCGGGCCGCATCGGCCGAGCAGGGAAGCAGGGTGACGGTCCCGGCAAGGACCAGGGCAAGGAGGGTCGAAGCTGCTTTCTTTTTCATGGTCGTCTCCTGCCGGCGAGGCCGGCGCGCTGCTGAACGGTGCAGGCAGGGCCCGCACCGGGAAAGGCGTTGACGGGAGGGAAGGCGGGGCCGCAGGCTCTGCCGTCCCTGCCAAATATAGGGTCGGCCGCAGGCCTTGACAAGTCGGGCTGCCCGGATTTTCTGCCGGCACCCGGTCTGGCTCTGCCGCCTGGCAGGGCGCCGGCTACTTGGCGCTTCTGGCGTCCACGTAGAGCCAGAAGACGGTGCCAACGCGCAAGGGCGAGGGTTCGCCCTCGGGGCCCTTGAGCGGCGCGCCCTGCCTTGAGGCCTGGATGCACCACCAGCCCGGCTCGTTCAGCACGCAGGCGACGTCGCCGCTCTCGAGGGTGCGGGACGCAATCGCTTCCTGCCAGGGCGAGGCGGGCTTTCTGCCGTCGGTGCTGATGCGCTGGATCTCGACCTCGAGGCCGGAAGCCGGCTTGCCGTCGACGAGCACCCTGGCCGCGAAGAAGGCCGGCGCCGTCAGCCCGAAGGGGCGCACCAGGGGGACGATCTCGAAGCTCAGGCCCGAGGGCAGGTGCCAGCCCCAGTCTTCGCCGTAGACCGGCACGATGGTCTTGACTATCTGCTGCTGGTAGCTGTGCGCCGGCGCGTCCCACCAGGGCCTGGTCTCGATGGAGAAGTGGTAGAGCCCGCGCCTGGCGATGCCCACGTTGGCGCCCCAGGCCTTCTGGTCAAGATAGCGGATTTCCTCGACGTCGCCCAGCAGATCCTGCCGCGACGCAGGCTGGTCCGGCCTGGCCGCGTCGCGCTCGAAGCGCTGGATGGTGAAGATGCGCGGCATGTCCATGGCCACGCCCTTGCAGCGGGCAGGCTCCATGCCGGCGATGAGCAGATCGATCTCCTCGTTGAGGACTTCGGGCGTGCCGGCCGCAAGGATGCTGGCGAGCACCGAGCCGACCGTCTGCGAAAGCGGGGGCGCGGGCGGCTCTGCCGGCGCAGCTTCCGCCTGGTCCGCCTGGCCGGAAGCGGCCGTGGGATCGGGCGTCCCTCTGGCCGCGTCCTTTGCCGCGTCCTTCGATGCGTCCTTTGCCGCGTCTTTCGACGCGTTTTTCGCGGCCTCCTGGCTCTTCCTTTCCTGCGCCTGGGGCTGCTGGGCCTGGGCGGCATCCCTTGAGGAAGGCGCGGCCAGCCTCTCCTCGATGCTGGTCCGGCTGGGGATGAGCAGCGTCGTCTGCGCCGCCGCAGGGGCGGCGGCAAGGCTCATGCAGGCCGCAAGCGCGGCAGGCAGGAAGGATGGCAGGAAAGATGGCAGGCGAAGGCGCAAGGCGTGCAGCATGGGGCAGTTCCTCGAGGCGCGGACGACCGCGCCAGAGCCTGTGGTAGCAGAAAGCAGGTTCCTTGTCATTCCTGGAGCAAGGTGCCGGAATCAGGAAGGATATTTGGCAGAACCCGCATGCTCCCCGGCTGGGGCGGGCCTGCCTCCGGCAGGCAGGCGGCCTTGCTCCTTGAAGGAAGGGCGATTGAGGGATACCTTCGCTGGGCCTTGGGGCGCCCTTCCCCAAGAGACTGCGAGCAGGTCCGCCTGGACCCCTGGAGCGATGCGATGGTGACACTGATCTTTGGCGACTACGTCTACGAAACGCCCATCTTCATGGTGAAGGCCCTGACCCGGAAGGATCTGCCCGAAGCCTTCGAGCAGCTGGAGAAGCTGCGCCGGTCGGGCTATCTCGCGGGCTTTGTCCGCTGGGACGCCGTTTCGCCGGTGCCGGAGCAGCCCGTGCAGCCCGATCCCCGCTTCGAGCAGACGCCCTACGTCAACTTCATGCTCTTCCGCCACCGCCGTCCCCTGGCCCTGCAGCCCAAGGCCCCCTGCTTCTGCCCCGAGCTGGCCAAGGGACTGGACCGGGCCTGGTTCGCCCGCAGGCGCAGTGCCGTGCTGGAGGCCGATCCCCGCGCCGACGTCGTGCTCTCGGAGGAGCTCCAGCTGGAGACGGCCTGCGAAGGCCGCCTGATCTTCGAAAGCCTCGCGGCGTCGCGGGACGTGCCGTACAGGGGCTTCTTCAAGGACGCCTTCGAAGAGGTGATCTGCCTCTCGGGCAGGCGCTTCCTGGAGGCTTCGAAGGAGGGCGCGGGCAAGCCGGAGATCCTCCGCATCGATGCGCCCGAAGCGGACAGGGACTGCCTCGCCGCCGCCCTTGCCGGCATTGCCGAGCCCGGCACCGTGGAAGCGGGCGAAGGGGAGCTTTCCTGCCAGTGGCGCCAGGGGCTTCCCGTGAAGGCGGTCTTCGACGCGCTCTTTCCCGCCGTC
This sequence comes from Desulfovibrionaceae bacterium UBA3823, assembly GCA_002369295.1. Taxonomy (GTDB): domain Bacteria; phylum Desulfobacterota; class Desulfovibrionia; order Desulfovibrionales; family Desulfovibrionaceae; genus Desulfovibrio. The sequence goes on along the minus strand of DFDR01000064.1, from coordinate 29,921 downwards.
CAGGCCAGGGGCCGGACGGGAACGCCGGAGCAGATCTTCGGCCATGAGCTGCGGGCCCGCGGAATATACGGCGGCGTCTTCGGCGTCTTCAGCATCGGCCATACCGAGCTGGCCCTGGTCGAGCGCAGTCTGGAAAAGCGCCCCGGCGACCAGCGCTACCGCCTGGCGGCCGGCGGCCGGGTGAACGCGGCCATTGCCGAAGACGAGGCCTGGGAGCAGATCTGCGCTCCCGTGCGCTGGGCAACCCTGCCCGAGGGCACGGTCTTTGAGGAGGCCATGCGCCTCGAGGGCGGCGCCGTCTTCATGCTGGAGGCGCATCTCAAGCGCATCCAGCGCCAGCTTGTCCTGCACGGCATGGCGGCTTCCTGGGTGGATCCCCTGCTCGAAGGGCTTGCGCCCTGCGAAGCCAGGCCTTCCCCTGGGCAGCAGGGCAGGCTCGCGCCGGAAGCCCTTGCCTCGCAGTGGGCCAGGCTTCCCGAGGCCTGGCGGGAGGAGCTTGCCGGCAGAGGCGCCAGTCTTGAAGGCCCCTGCGAGCTTGTGCTGACGGCAGATGCCGGGGGCAGGGCGACGCTTGCGGCCAGGCCGCTTTCGGACGCGGCAGACGCTAGGCTCGGCCTCTCCCGCAAGGCCCTGGACGAGCGCAGCGACTATCTTGCCTTCGCCACGGCCTACCATCCCTGGTTCGACAAGGCCTTCGAGCGCATCGATGCCGGCGAGTGCTTCGACGTGCTCTTCGTCAACAGGCTGGGGCTGGCAGCCAGCGGCGCGCGGAGCGCCCTCGTCTTCGAGCAGGACGGCGTCCTCGTCACCCCGCCCCTGAAGACGGGCATGAAGAACGATGTCCTGCGCCAGGCGCTCGTGGATCTCAAGGCTGTCGAGGAGCGCGATCTCCCCCTGCAGGAAGTGCTGCAGATGGAGCGGGCCTGGTGCGTCAGCGCCGTCTACGGCGCCGTCGAGGCGAGCATAGAGAAGCCCCGGCGTCCGCGCGGATAGCGGCTGCCGGCGAAGGGGGCCGGCAGTCCCCGGCTTGCCTGCCTGTCTTCTGTGCCGGAACGCGCTATCCCGGCGCCAGCACCACGGACATGGCGGAGAAGCTGACGGTGCAGGCCGCGCCCTCCGCGAGGCCGAGACGATCCACGGCCTCCAGGGGGAGCATGGCAGCCATGCCCGTGCCGTCCGAAAGTCGCAGGCGCACGCTCGCCTCGAGGGAGCCCTTCCTGACGAAGAGCACGGTGCCCTGGAAGTTGTTGGCGCAGCTCGTGGCGGTGCCTGGCGGCGAGAGCACGACCCAGGGCGCCTTGACCTGCGCCGTGGCGGTCTGCCCCCTGCGCAGGTCGAGGCTGCGCATGCTCTCCATGGAGATGATGGCCGTCACCTCGAGGCCGGAGAGGGCCGTCAGGGTCACCTGGGCCATGTTCCGGCTCTCCTGGATGCGCGTGATGGAGCCGGCGAAGGCGTTGCGGGCAGAAGAGCGGCGCAGGGTCTCGCGGCGCAGGTGGGCGTGGATGATCTGCCTTGCCTCGCCGTCCTGGAATTCCTTGAGCCGTATGGCCTGCACGGGGCTCTGCAGGCCGAGGAACTTCTGGACTATGGGCGCCGGCACCCCGCTTTCCATGAGTTCGGCGCCGCGCGCGTGCCTGAGCACCCTCGGGCCGCCCAGGGTCTTGTCCGGCAGGCCGCAGTCGCTGGCCGCCTGGTAGAAGCTCTTGCGCACGTAGCCGGGGTCGATGCCGGCAAGGCTGCCGTGGAGTTCGGCGAGCGCCGGATGCTCGACTATCTTCAGGAGGGCCGCCATGGCCTGCTCCTGGATCTGGATGTCGCGGGATCCCCGGATGCGCACGGTGGCGGTGGAGAAGACCAGATCCCGGTTGTCGTCGAGCGCGAGCGCCTCGCCGAGCCGAAGCCCGCCGTGGCGGATGAGCAGGTAGATGAAGTAGAGCCTGAGTCTGACGCGCAGCTGCTTTTCCTGGGTGGGCTGGCTGGCCCAGTCCTTCCAGTAGGCGTCGAGCCTGGCGAGTTGTTCCGGTTCAAGATGCTTCATGGGATGCCGCCAGTGAGAGGTTGCGGGGCCCTGGGGGCGCCCTGCGGGGGGAGGCAGGGCGCAGGCCAGGGGCGTCTTCCCATGCTAGCACGGAATCCGGGCCGGCAGAACGGCGGCACGAAAAGCGCAGGGAGCGTGTCTGGCACCCTGAACCGGCGGCCGCGGGGGAAGGCCGGAACCGCGAGGCAGGGGCCTTTCCTCCAGCGCTAGACTTCGGCGAACTCGCCGATAAAGGGATTGTTCAGGCGCTCGTCGCCAATGGTCGTGGCCGGGCCGTGGCCGGGATAGGCCGCCGTGGCGTCGGGCAGGGCGAAAAGCGTGCCGCGTATGCTCCGCATGAGCGTCTGGTGGTCGCCGCCGGGGAAGTCGGTCCTGCCCATGGAGCGATAGAAGAGGCTGTCGCCGGTGAAGACGCAGCCGGCCTCCGGGAAGTGGAAGGAGACGCCGCCAGGGGTGTGTCCCGGCGTCTTCAGGATGTCGAAGGAGAAGGCGCCGAGCGCCATCGACCCCTCCGGCAGGGGGCTGCTCTCGAAGGCCGGCACCGGGGGCATGCCCCAGATGCCGCCCCTGGCCGCCTCCGTGTCCGCAATGGGCGCGTCGCCGGCAGGCACGAAGCAGGGGGCGCCTGCGGCTTGCTGCAGGGCATGCACGCCGTAGAGGTGGTCGAAGTGCTGGTGGGTCACCAGAATGCCCAGCAGCCTGAGGCCTCTGGCCGCGAGAAAGTCGGCGATGGGGGCGGGATCCCCGCCCACGTCGATGGCAAGCGCCTCGCCGTCCCTGTGGACGAGGTAGCTGTTGGTGCCAAGGGGGCCGAGGGAAAAGGTTTCGATCTCGATTGCGCTCATGGGGCTCCTCCGTTCGCCAGGGCCGCTGCCGGGCCCGGCCAGACGGGAAAGTGCCATGCTTTGGGTCCCCGCGCAACAGGCCGGCCGGAACCTGCCCTGAGGCGATCCCGGCGCAGTCCTTGATGGACAACTTTCTTGAGTTCCTCTAGATTCGCCTGCGAGCCTCAGCAGGCCTGGAGCGCGCCGCCGGCGGACAGCCGGCCTTCCGCATTCAGCCGCCCGCCTCCGGCTCTCCATGTTCAGCCATCTGCGTTCAGCCATGCACGTCCCGCAAGGAGCAGCCCGTGAGCACTACCTTCAACGCCCTTTCCCTGACAGGGAAGGATATCCGCGACCATCTCGACGTCCTCTGCCGGAGCCTTGCCCGCTTCTTCCGCTTTACGGGCCGGGATCTCTTCTTTCCGCCGTCCTGGTCCGGCATCAGGGCCGAGCACATTGCAGCCGAGCAGACGCTCATGCTGCCCCTCTCCTGGGAGGGCCGGCTCGTGGCCGCCCTGAAGCTCACGGGCGTGGACGCGGCCGAGATGGAGCGCCTCTGGCCCCTGCTCGATCCGCTAGTCCAGCTTTGCCTGGAAAACACGGCCCGCGCCAAGCGCTGCGCCACCGACGCCTCTACGGGGCTGGCCGCGGAAGAAGTGCTCTACGCCAGGCTTGCCGAGCGCGCCAGGCAGGTGCGCGAGTCCCTGGGCGCCCCGCACCAGGCAGGCGACCTGCAGGCCGTCGCCGGCCTGCGCCGGCTCTGCGCGAGCATCTGCGTGCTGCGCCTCGCCAACGCCGACGAGATGCAGGAGAAAGACGGCTGGGCAGCCATGGAAAAGTGCCTGGCCGGCCTTGCCCAGGCGCTCCTGCAGTGGCTTCCCGAAGACGTTCTGGCCGCCCGCGCGGGCCGCAGGGACATTGCCCTGCTCCTGCCCGGCGTTGCCGGCCGGCTTGCCTGTCAGAAGCTTGCCGAAGGGGCCGTTGCCTGCATGCGCGAAGCGGCGGCGGCAAAGCCGCTGGCCGAGGCCGTTTCCGTCAGGCCCGTGATCTGCGCAGGCCACGCCGTCTTCCCCCAGGACATGGCTGGCCCTGAGCTGAAGCTCGAGCCTGAGGATCTGGGCCGGGAGCTGTTGGAGCGGGCCAGGCTGGCATCCCAGACGGCCGAGGGCAGGGGCCAGGGCTGCGTCATGCCCTTTGCCGCCATGCTCCAGCGCGGGGGCGTCGTCCTCAGGAGCATGGGCATGGGCCGGGTGCTGATCAGTCTCGGGTCCCGGTGCAAGGCCCGCGAAGGCATGGGCTTTGCCTTCTACGACAGAGCCGACGGCCGGCTCAAGGGCGAGCTCGCCGTGCTGCAGGCGCGGCGCAGGGACTCGGTCTGCGAGGTCGTCCACCTCGCCGATCCTTCCTTCCGGCCCGAGCCGGGCGACGTGCTCGAGCTGGAGGGCGTTGCGCAGGCGCCGGAGACTGGGGACGAGCTTTCTCAAGCGCCCGAATCCCTTTCGGCATCCGCCGCGCAGGCCGCGCAGGACAGCGCTTTGGAAAGCGCTCCGGAAGGCGCTTCGGAAAGCGCTGCGGGCGCGCCTGCCGACGACGCCTCGGCCGCCCCTGCGACGCAGGCCGGCGAAGGCGAAGCCGGGTGCGCGGGCGGCCAGGCCGAAACCGGCGGAGGCCGGCCGGCAGAAGCCGCCTCTGCGCCCTCCGCCGTCTGCCTCAGCCACGCCGAGTTCAAGGCCCGCATGGATCAGGTCGTGGCAGGACGGGAGCCCTTCGCTCTGGCCATGCTGCGCCTGGAAGCGGGAGACGCCGGTCCCGAGGCCTGCGGGCGCTTTCTGGAAGGCGCTGCCGGCCTCTGGTTCGCCAAGCTGGCACAGCCGGACGCCTTTGCCGGCTTCTACGGCGTCAACGGCCTTGCCTTCTGCCACCTGGCGCCCGCGGGCGACCTGGAGGAGGGCTACCGCGAGCTCTGCGGAGAGCTTGGCGGCCACGGCCTCGACTGCGCCGTCGGCATCGCCTCCTGGCCCTTCCTCGCCATGGGGCGCGGGGAAATGACCGCCTGCGTGCTCAAGGCCCTGGAGTACGCCCAGCTGCTCCCCAGGCCGAAGGTGGGCACCTTCTGCTCCCAGGCCATCACCATCAGCGCAGACCGCTTCTACAGCATGGGCGACGCCTTCCGCGCCGTCGACGAGTACAAGCTGGCCCTGCTTGCCGATCCGGACAACGCCATCGCCTGGAACTCCCTTGGCGTGTGCATGGCGACCCTTGGGCGGCACGAGGTGGCGCGGCGCTACTTTCTGCGCTCCCTCGAGGCCGGCAAGGCCAGCGGGGCGGACTGCGCCGAGGCCCTCTACAACCTCGGCACCGTCTGCCAGCAGCTGGGGGATCTGGACGAGGCCAGAACCCGCTTCGAGGCCTGCCTCGAGTCCGATCCCGGCCACGTCTTCGCCCTGGTGCGGCTGGGGCAGCTGGAGGAGCGGGCAGGCCATGCCAGCGAGGCGCTTGCCTTCTTCGAGAAGGCTGCCCTGGCGGAGAGCCGGGCCGGCAAGGGCGGAAGCTCCCTTGCCCTGCGCTGCCTTGCGCGGCTGGCCGCCAGCCAGAGCCGGCAGAAGGACGCGCGCGGGTTCCTTGCCGAAGCCCTGCGCAAGAATCCCGACGACGCCTCCGCCATGCTCATGCTGGCAGAGCTCTATCTGAAGGAGCGCGGCGCCTTCGAGATCGCGGAGATCCTCGCCCGCCACAGCCTCTCGATCAAGGCCCAGCCCCGGGCCTGGAAGACGCTGGCAGGCGCCCTGCGCGCCCAGGGGCGCGAGGCCGAGGCCGCCATGGCCGAGCTCAAGGCCTAGTACGGCAAGGCGCTGAGCTCCGCTTTTGGCATGTTCGGCGCGACGAACGCCGACGACATTGCGGGGTGCCTCGGCTTTGCCAAAGACGCTCTTGTCGACACGGCCGCCCCCGGAGGCGCTTGCAAGGGTCTGATTGCCTTCATCCGCCATCCGAAGGACCGGACAAGCAAAATATTGAGGTGAAGGACGGTTTGTGCACGGTTTATGCGGAGGGCGAGTCCTTCAAGGCCGGGGAGAAGGTCATAGCGCTCTACCGGAGCGCCAGCGTCCGCGAAGCTCTGGAAAAGGCTGTCTGCAAGCCTCAGGCGAAGGAAGGGGGAGACTCGTTCATCTGCGCCGACAAGCAGGAAAGCGAGCTCGGTCCGATCATCGTCGAGGAAGAGGCTGTCCTCTTTGCCTGCCCGCAGGGCAAGGCCGAAGACATCCCGCAGGAGGAGTGCGAGACTTCCCTGCAGCTCCTGAGCCCCAACTTTCAGGAGGGAAGCAAGCGGCGCTTCTCCGACGGCTCGGCAGGCTTCTTTGCGAAGGTGTCAGACCAGAAGTTCCTGGACCGCGTCAGCAACGGGAACCTTGTCTTCGGCAAGGGTGGCATCATGCAAGTGAAGATCCGGGGAACCAGGCAGGGGATCTGAACGGCTCAATGTCCTCGGAGAAGGAAGTGATCCAAGTCATCAAGCATCGGCACCCAATCGTTCATATTCCGCTTCCGGGTATTGGAGAATCGAATAGCTCATATGAGAACTGGCAGGCCTCCGGCCTTCTTTTTGCCCTTGACATCTGAGCAGGGCTTTCCATATGAAAGGGGTGAAGGGCTAGCACCCTCACCCCACGGGGCACTCCCTCCGTGGTTACGAGTCCACAGATTTTGCACCCCGGCTGGCGTCCTTCCAGCCGGGGTGTCTGCGTCTACAGGTCGATCATGCGAAGGCCAGAGCCGCAAGGACAGCGACCGCATTGGCCAGCACGTCCCGGAGGAAGCGTTTCAGCTTCATAAGCAACAACCTCCTTTCGGAGGGAGCGCCTGAGAGAAGTCTACATCGCGGCGCACCGGGAGGCAAAGGCAGTTTTGATCCAGAAAAAAGCCCTGCCGGCAGGCAGGGGCTCAGGGCTCTCGCGGACGGGCTACACCAAGCTGTTTGGTGCAGATTTAGGTTAACTACTTGATTTTGCATGCGGTTCACGGCGTTCGCCACAAGCCGCTGAATCTCGTCGCCAAGCTCGTCTGCACAGATGACAGCCTTGCTCCCTTGCCGAGGCACGACTGTCGGAGAGTGGACGCCAAGGGGAAGCCGATGCCGACCCTGCGCGGACCCGGAGACCTTGGACAGCCGGCAGGGAGGCGTTCAGCAGCTTCCTGAACACACGTGCCCCTTTACGCAACCCCTCGTGATTTCATCACAGAATCCACAGGGGACCCGCGTTGCACTTGAAACGAGCCCCGGGGCCTGGCAGGGGCGCGCCTAGACGTCGAAGAGCATTTCCAGATCCTCCCTGGTCAGGGACTTCCATGTCTCCTGGCCGGGAATGATGGCGGCTGCCACGTCGCGCTTGGCGTCCTGCAGCTTGAGTATCTTCTCCTCCACCGTGTTCTGGCAGATGAGCTTGTAGGAGAAGACCTGGCGGGTCTGGCCTATGCGGTGCGTCCTGTCGGTGGCCTGGCTCTCCACGGCGGGGTTCCACCAGGGGTCGTAGTGGATGACGTAGTCCGCGGACGTCAGGTTGAGGCCCGTGCCGCCGGCCTTGAGGGAGATGAGGAAGATGGGGATCTCGCGGGTGGAGTTGAAGCGGTCGACCTGGTCGAAGCGGTCCTTGCTCGCGCCGTCCAGGTAGCAGAAGGGCACTTCCGTGAACTCGAGCCACTGGCGGATGATCTGGAGCATCTGGACAAACTGGGAGAAGACCAGCACCTTATGCCCGCCTTCCACGATCTCCTGGACCATGTCCTTGAAGGCTTCGAACTTGCCGGAGGGCAGGTTGTTGGAGAAGCCGGGCATGTCGATCTTGAGCAGGCGCGGGTGGCAGCAGATCTGGCGCAGCTTGAGCAGGGCGTCCAGGATGGACATCTGGCTCTTGGCCAGGCCCTTGGCGTCCACGTCGGCCAGCACCTGGTCGCGCAGCTTCCGGGCCACGGCGGAGTAGAGCTCGGCCTGGGCCTCCTCGAGGGCGCAGCAGGTGACGCTCTCCACCTTGGGCGGCAGGTCTCTTGCCACTTCGGACTTGGTGCGGCGCAGGATGAAGGGGCGCACGCGCGTGCGCAGGTATTCGAGGGTCTCGGCGTCGCCGTCCTTGATGGGCTTGATGATGCCGCGCTGGAAGGAGTGCTGGCTGCCGAGGAAGCCGGGCATGAGGAACTCGAAGAGCGACCAGAGCTCGAAGAGGTTGTTCTCGATGGGCGTGCCCGAGAGGCACAGGCGCATGCGGGCGTTGAGGCGACGCACCGAGCGGGCCGTGATGGTGTTGGGATTCTTGATGTTCTGGGCCTCGTCGAGGATGACCGTGTTGAACTCGTACTTCTGGATCGCCTCGAGGTCGCGGCGCAGGAGCGCGTAGGTCGTGATGATGAGGTCGGACTCGCCGATGAGGCGGAACATGCTCTCGCGCCTGGTGCCGTAGATGATGAGGCGCCTGAGGCCGGGCACGAACTTCTCGGCTTCGCGCTCCCAGTTGGGGAGCACCGAGGTCGGCACGACGATGAGGTTGGGGCCTTCCACATGGGTCTCGACCATGTGCTGGATGAAGGAGAGGGTCTGGACGGTCTTGCCGAGGCCCATCTCGTCGGCCAGGATGCCGCCGAAGCCGTACTCGGAGAGGAAGTTGAGGTAGGCGAGGCCCTGCATCTGGTAGCTGCGCAGGGTTGCGTTGAGGCCCTGCGGCGCGGGAATGGAGCGCACCTCCTTGAAGGAGTGGATCTTCTCGCGCAGCTTGGTCCAGAAGGAGTCGGTCGTGGCGTTGGGCAGGTCGTCCAGGAGGCTGTCCAGAATGGGCGCCTCGAACTGCTTGAACTTCTGCTGGGGCGGCTTGGTGGGGTCGAGGCCCAGGGCCGTGAGCTTGTGGGCGAGCTTTGAGAGCCACTCTTCGGGCAGGGAGGTGTAGGAGCCGTCCTTGAGCTGGACGTAGCGCTTGCCCTTGGTCCAGGCCTTCCAGATCTTTTCCAGCGGGAGGGTCTGGCCGTCGTAGTCGACGGTGATGTCGAGGGAGAACCACTTTTCCTTCTCGTCGCTCACGACCTCGGCGGAAATCTGGGACTTGGTCGAGCGCACCTTGTAGCGGGTGAGGGCCTTCTCGCCGAAGACGCGGTAGGTCTCGACCAGCTTGGGGTAGCTGTCGAGCAGGAAGGCGATGGCCTCCTCGGGCTCCAGGAACCAGAGCTTGTTGGATCGCGATTGGAAGTTCATGGAGGCGAGCTTGGCCATGAGCTCGGCCTCCTCTTCCTGGTGGCGCCGGACGAGGAAGGTCTGGCCCTGGTAGCTGTAGCTGCCGGTCTGGAAGTCGGGATTGGGGCCAGAGAGGGTGAATTCGCCGTGGCGGGTCTCGTAGATGTTGTCGATCTCGAGGGTGAGGAGGCTGCCCTCCTCGTCGAGGAAGAGCTTGGGGTTGTAGGTGGCCGGCTGGAAGACCGGCTCCATGAGCTGCAGGAACTTTTGGGGCTCGAAGAGCTCGGAGGAGGGCAGGCGGGTCCAGACCCGGTCGAGGAATTCGGAGATCTCGTCGTGCGGCACGACCGGATGCTCGTAGATCAGGCTCTTGACCAGCGAGGGGTAGAGGCCGGTCTGCACGGGGTAGAAGCTGTGGCGGTAGCACACCCACAAGGGCATCTGGCCGTGGAAGGTGACGGGCGGCTCCTTGCTGGCGGGATCGGTGTGGCCGCCGGTGCGTATGGCGAGCAGGGGGCGCCCCTCGCGCTTGAGGATGACGTCGAAGCTGAAGCCCGAGGCGTCGAGGTTGGGCTTGAGCTTCAGGGCGAAGGGCGCGCTCTCGATGCGGCAGGGCTTGTCGGTGTCTTTCCAGAGAATGTAGTACTCCTTGCGCATGGCCCAGAAGAACCAGGACGTGAGGCCGTCGGGTATCTCCACGCGGTGTCCGTAGTAGTCGAGGTGCTGGCCTATCTGCCGGCACACTCTCGGCAGCTCCGGCGAGTGCTCGCACCAGTCGGGGTTCTCGATGATCTGGGCCAGCGTCACCTCGTTCTGCACGGTGGACAGGCCGCTCTTGTTCTGGCGCGAGCGGAAGAAGGAGACCAGCAGGCGTCCGGGCTCGGGCTCGAAGCGGAAGACGAGGTAGTGCTTGCCGGGCTCCGGATCCATGTCCGTGGAGAAGAAGCCGCGGAAGCTCTGCTTCCAGTCCACGGTGGCGACGCGCTCGCCGGTGTCCTGCCCCTCCTCCTTGCGCATCTCTTCGATGAGCTTCTGGGTCAGGGCCGAGACGTGGCGGCAGACGCCGGAGAAGGCGTCCGAGCAGTTGCACTGGCACTGCACCGTGCGGTCGGCAAGGGAGAGGACGAGCTTGGGCGTGTAGACCTGGAAGTCGTCGCCCTGGATGTTGCCCTTGACTTCCCAGACCTCGCCTTCCTGAATGTTGATTTTTTGCACCCCGCTTTCGGACAGGATGTAGCTGCCTGCATCCCTGATGTATTCGGGGACGTTGTCATGGAGGAAGGACTGGCACATTTCCAAGATGACGCTGTGTTCCGATTTGCTCATGAAATCCCCTGCTGCAAGCGTGAGGTGCGACCGGCTGTGGCCGTGCCGTGGCTCAGAATCCACCGCTGGACGTGAGCAACAGCATAAGGGATTATACAAGAAACAGGGATTGTTTCAATAGGGAATGATCGGAAAAATGGAAAAGTGGAATCCTTGCCTATATATGAAAAGACTGGCTGCGCCGCGCATCCCGGCTGCCGGAACCGGATGGAACCGGACAGGTCTTGCGCAGGACTGGAACAGCGTTCCGCTCCGGCGCTGCGCCGGCGGTGCAGTCCCTGCAGCGCCCACCCTGCCAGACCGCTGCCAGATCGTTGCAAGCCCGCCGGCCCGGCCTCTGGCGCACTCCCTGCGGCGGGCGCCCTACAGCCGTCCGGTCCGGATGAAGCTGTCCACGGCGCTGAAGACGGCCTCGTTGCCGCAGAAGCTGCCCTCGGCGATGCGCGAGCGGTACTCGTCCAGCCTGAATTCGAAGGCCTTGAGCAGGCCGGGATCGAGCCTGAGCATGTCGGCCTGCATGCCGTAGCCCAGCTGCTCCAGGTAGAGGGCGTTGTAGCGCTGCTCTACCATGGCCTTGAGGGGCAGGCTGAAAATGGGCTTGCCGAGGTGCAGGGCCTCGGTCATGAGGGTGTGGCTGCCGCCCATGACCACGTAGGCGCAGGAGGCGAGCTTTTCCAGGAAGCCGTCTTCGCTCTTCGGCATGAAGACGACGTTGCCGTCCCGGCCTTCCGTGCGGCTGTAGCCGTAGACGTAGCAGGTGCGCTCCGTGGCCGCCTTGAGGAAGGCGATGAGGCCTGCGTGCATGGAGTTGCTCTGGTAGACGACGACGTGCCCCTCGTTGGAGGGCCTGGCGGCCAGCACCTTTTCCCGCAGGATGGGCGGCACGACCCGGGCGTTGTAGCGGGGCAGCACCGGCGGCTGGTAGAAGGAGACGATGAGGTTGTGGGCCGTGGGGCGGAAGAGGTACTTGGGGGTGAGGCCCTGGACGAGGGTGTCCCACCACAGGTTTTCCGGAATGCGGTGCCTGCAGCAGGTGATGACGTGCTGGTGGTCCAGGGTGAGGCAGGGGATGCCGGCCCGCTCGGCAGCCCTGGGAACGAAGTACTCGAGGTCCGTCATGCAGGCATCGGGCTCGAAGGCGTGGATGAGATCGCCCACCTCCCGTATCCAGCGCTTCCTGTGCAGGAGCAGGGGCAGGGCCCGTGCCGCGGTGGCCGCGAAATCCACCTTGTAGTTCTTGAACACCGTGCCGAGGTTCGGGATGCGGTGCACGCTGAACTCCGGCTCCAGGACGGCGGGGGCGTCGTCGCTGGCGACGAAGAGGAATTCGTGCTGGCGCAGGCGGCGGGCTATGGTGAGGCCGCGCATGGCGTGGCCGTGGCCGGTGCCGTGGATGCCGTAGAGTATGCGTGCCATGGATAGGTCCTCGTGGCGCCGCGCCTGCGGCCGGTGCCGGGCAGGGCGCGTTCGGTGTCGTGGGGCGGGAAAGGGGACGGCCCTGGCCCGCAGGCCGCCGCCGTCCCCGCCGGGCTGCCGCTAGTCCTGGCAGCAGAGTTCGTAGACGGCCGTTGCCGTCTGCCTGTCGAGGCGCAGGAACTGGCCTATGGTGCGCCGTTCGGGCTCGAGCATGTCGACGAGGCGGGGAATGTCCTCCCGCTTCGCGCCCAGGGCCTTGAAGGAGGTCGGCAGGCCGCAGGACTCGAGGAAGGCCTTGAAGCGGGCTATGCCCTCCAGGGCGCGCCCGGACTCGGTGCCGGCCCTGGGATCGACGCCGAAGACGCGGACGGCGAGCTGGGCCGTGCGCGCGGCTCCGCCGGCATGCTCCACGGCATAGCGCATCCAGGCCGGGAAGACGACGGCAAGGCCTGCGCCGTGGGCGCAGTCGTAGAGGCCCGAGAGCTCGTGCTCCAGGGCATGGCTGCCCCAGTCCTGGACGCGGCCGATGCCGCAGGTGTTGTTGTGGGCTATGGTGCCGGCCCACATGAGGTTGGCGCGGGCGTCGTAGTCCGCCGGGTCCTTGAGGGCGCGGGGCAGGTTTTCCAGGATCGAGAGCAGGATGCCCTCGCAGAGCCTGTCCGTGAGGTCCACGCCGGCAGAGGGGCTGTAGTAGCGCTCGAGCACGTGGGCCATCATGTCGGCCGCGCCGGAGGCCGTCTGGAAGGGGGGCAGGGTGAAGGTGAGCTCGGGGTTGAGCAGGGCGAACTTCGGCTTGACCGCTTCGGCGTGGAGGGAGCGCTTGCGGCCGTCCTCGCGGGTGACGACGCTGGCCCAGGAGCTCTCGGAGCCGGCGGCGGCGATGGTGAGCACGCAGCCCACGGGAAGGGCCTTCTGCGGAACGCGCGTGCGCTCGTAGAAGTCCCAGATCTCGCCTTCGTCCAGGGCGCCTGCGGCTATGCCCTTGGCGGAGTCGATGACCGAGCCCCCGCCCACGGCAAGCACGAGATCGACCCGTTCCTTCCGGGCGAGGGCCGCGCCCTCCTTGACGAGGCCGAGCCGGGGATTGGGAACCACGCCGCCGAGGGCGACGGTCTCGATGCCGGCATCCCGGAGACTGGCCTCGACTCTGGCGAGCAGGCCAGAGCGCACGCAGGAGCCTGAGCCGTAGTGCACGAGCGCCCTGCGGGCGCCGAGGGCCTTGGCCTCTTCGCCTGCCTTGCCTTCGGCGCCGCGGCCGAAGACGAATTTCGTGGGGACGTGGAAGGTGAAGCTTTCCATGGGGCCTCCTTGAAAGCGCGCACGACTAGGGATTGGGGGCGTCGATGTCCTCGCGGTCGCGGACGATCTCGAGAATGTTCGGCAGCTTGCGTATGCGCTCGATGATGTCGTAGAGCTGGGTCGCGTTCTTGACCTCGACCTTGAGGCGCATGTGGGAGCGCCCTTCGACCGTGGACTTGAGGTTGAGCTCGTCGATGTTGATCTCGGCGTCCGCCAGGGCCTGGGCGATGGGCGCCAGCGTGCCCCGGACGTTCTCGGCGATGATGAAGATGCCGGCGGCGTAGGGCTTTTCCTCTTCGCCCTCCCAGTGGACGGAGATGAGGCGCTCGGGCTCCATGTTCGGTACGTTGGGGCAGTCGGCCCGGTGCACGGTGATGCCCTGGCCGCGGCTGATGTAGCCGACGATGGGGTCGCCCGGAATGGGACTGCAGCACTTGGCGAAGCGCATGAGCACGCCGTCCACGCCGGCAACGCCGACGCCGCCGGGGCTCCTGCGCTGGGCCTGGCCGTCCGCAGGCTCCGCCACGGCCTCCTGGACGCTCTTCGGCGTGCCGGGCGCGGGCTCGCCGGGATGGAGGACGGCATAGAGCTTGTTGAGAATCTTGCGGGGCGTGACGTGCGAGTAGCCGACGGCTGCGTAGAGGTCGTCCATGGAGTCGAAGTTCATGTCCTGGGCAACGATGGCCAGGTGCCCCTCCTTGGCCGCCCGGACGGCGTTGATGCTGACCTTGCGCCCTTCCTTCTCCAGCATCTCGCGGCCAAGGGCCACGGCGCGCAGGCGCTCTTCGGTGCGCAGGTAGTGCTGGATGCGGTTGCGGGCGCGGGCGGTCTTGACGAGCTTGAGCCAGTCGCGGTTGGGCTCGCGGTTGGGCTCGGTGATGATCTCGCAGGTGCAGCCGTTGGTGAGCGGGGTGCCCAGCGGCACGAGCTTGCCGTCGATCTTGGCGCCTGCGCAGTGCTGGCCGACCTTGGTGTGGATGTGGAAGGCAAAGTCGAGCGGGGTCGCGCCTTCGGGCAGCTCCTTGACGTCGCCCTTGGGCGTGTAGACGTAGATTTCGTCCTGGAAGAGGTCCAGCTTGAGCGAGCGGATGAAGTCCTTGGAGTCGGCCTCGTCGCGCTGGCGGTCGAAGATTTCGTTGAGCCAGGCAAACTGCTTGAGGTCCTTGCTGCTGACGCGGCCGTGCTCCTTGTAGAGCCAGTGGGCGGCAAAGCCGTGCTCGGCCTGCTGGTGCATCTCCTCGGTGCGGATCTGGACCTCGATGCGCTCGGCGTCCGGGCCGATGATGGTGGTGTGCAGGCTCTGGTAGCCGTTGGCCTTGGGCGTGGAGATGTAGTCCTTGATGCGGCCGTGGACAGGGCGCCACTTCTGGTGCACGAAGCCAAGCACCGCATAGCAGTCCTTGACGTCCTTGACGATGACGCGGAAGGCCATGATGTCGTGCATCTCGTCGAGGGTCAGGGATTCGGCCTGCATCTTCTTGTAGATGCTGTACTTGTGCTTGATGCGGCCGTAGACCCGGCCTTCGATGCCGTTGGCGGAGAGGATTTCCTCGAGCATGCCGACGACCTTCTGGATGAAGTTCTTCTCCACCACCTGGTGGGCTTCCAGCCAGTGCTCGATCTGGTTGTAGACGTCGGGCCGCAGGTACTTGAAGCTCAGGTCCTCGAGCTTGCGCATGATGACGTAGAGGCCGAGGCGGTTGGCCAGGGGCGCGTAGATGTCCATGGTCTCCTGGGCGATGCGCTTCTGCTTGTACGCCTTCTGGAAGTCGAGGGTGCTCATGTTGTGCAGGCGGTCGGCCAGCTTGACCATGATCACGCGCAGGTCGTTGGTCATGCCGAGTATCATCTTGCGGATGTTTTCGGCCTGGGCCTCTTCCTTGTTGTCGAAGACTATCTTGCTGATCTTGGTCACGCCGTCGACGATGTCGGCCACCTCGTCGCCGAAGTTGTCGGCAATGTCGTCGATGGTGGTGCCGGTGTCCTCGACCGTGTCGTGGAGCAGGCCTGCGGCGATGGTGGGCTCGTCGAAGCCGAGCTCGGCCAGGGTGTGGGCAACGGCGAGGGGGTGCGAAAGGTAGGGCTCGCCGGAGAGCCTGGTCTGGCCGGCATGGGCCGCGGCCGCGTAGACGTAGGCCTTCTGGATGAGCTCCAGGTTGACGTCCTTGTTCTTGGCGGACGCAAGATCGAGAATTTCCTGAATGCGAATCATCGTGAACCCCCAGCGTAAGGCGTGCCGGCCCGGAATCCGGCGCAGGAAGACGGCGAAGGCGCGCAGTCGGCATGGCCGCGCTCGCCTTTCTGTTATCCTGATCGCTGGCGGATGCCAAGCGCAGGAGGCTGGCGCGCCCGGGGCAAGGGGCCGCCGGCAGGCGGGCGGGTGCAGCCAGGCCAGGGCAGGCAGGGCGGGACAGGCGAAAGAGGCGGGGCTGGCGCGGCTGGCCGGCGGCCTTGACGCTCCAGTGGGGCTGTGGAAAAGTCCACAGCATCCTTGCTTCCAGCAAACATGCTTCCAGCAGGCATGCCGCCCCCTTCAGGCCCATGCCCGACACCTTCCCCGACTGGAGACGCCACGTGAACATCTCTCCCCTCTGCACCTTCGCCCTTGCCATGGCCCTGCTCTGGCCAGCCCCTGCCGCTGCCGCCGGAAACGGACAGGCCCTTCAGGCAGCCCCCTCCGAGGCCGTCCAGCCCTCCCAGGAGCGCCGCTTCCGCCTGCCCACGGGACTTTCCGTCTATCTTCTGAAAGACAAGCGCTTCCCCCTGGTCTGCACCCGCCTCTTCGTCCGATCGGGCTCCACCCACGAGACGCCTGAGCAGTTCGGCATCAGCCACGTGCTCGAGCACATGGTCTTCAAAGGCACGACGACAAGGCCCAAGGGCCAGGTCGCCCGCGACGTCGAGTCCCGGGGCGGCTACCTCAACGCCTACACCAGCTTCGACAAGACCTGCTACGTGACCGACATGCCGGCCAGGCACTGGCAGACCGGCATCGACGTGGTCCGCGACATGGCCTTCAGCCCCGCCCTCGATCCCATGGAGCTCGAGAACGAGAAGCCCGTCATCATTTCCGAGCTCGAAGGCAACGAGGACAATCCCCAGCAGCGCCTCTTCCTGGCCATGCAGGGCGCCACGCTTGCCGGCACCCCCTACGGCCATCCCATCATCGGCACCCGGGAGACTGTGCGCGCTGTCACCCGCGAGAGCCTGCAGGGCTACATCGAACGCTGGTACCAGCCCCAGAACATGCTGCTCGTGGTGGCCGGCGACATCGACATGGACGCCGTGGCCGCCTACGTCGAGAAGAGCTTCGCCCCGCACGCCGGCAACGGCTTCCTGCCTGCCGACGAGCCCGTGGACGTCGCTTCGCTTCCCCCGGCGGAAAAGCGCGTCGAAGTGGTCAAGGGCGCCTGGAAGAAGGTCTACCTCGGCATCTCCTTCGCCGTGCCCGGCATCCGGGATCTGGCAAGCCTCGACCTCGACGTCCTGAGCTACCTCATGGCCGGCGACGGCACCTCCTGGTTCGAGCGCAAGTACCGGCTCGAAAAGCGCCTCGTGGACAGCATCAGCGTCTCGAACATGAGCTTCGCCAATGCCGGCATGTTCACGGTGACCGCCACCCTCGACGCAGACAAGGTGGAGCCCTTCTTCGCCTCCCTCGTCAAGGATCTCGCCGGCCTCAAGATGTCGGCCTTCACGGCCAAGGAGCTGGCGCGGGCCAAGTTCAACCTCGAGGACAGCTTCGACCGCGCGGCCGAGACCCTCAACGGCCTGGCTTCCTGGCGCGCCCTGCTTGAGTTCGAGCTCGGCGGCCGCCAGGGCGAGATCAATATCCGCGCAGCCCAGAAGCAGGTGGACTTCGGCCAGATCTACCGCACCTACGCCCGCTGGATCCGTCCCGAGCGCGCCCGCGTCGTCGTGCTGGCGCCCGAGCAGGCCAAGCTTCCCGATCTCGGGAAGATGCTCGACGAGGCCTGGCCTGCGCCCAAGGCGGCCGCCGGCAAGGCCGAGGCCGGGGCTTCCGGCGAGCGGGAGGTCGTCGACATGGGCAATGGCTGCCAGGTCGTGCTTCTTCCCGACCAGACCGTGCCCTACGTTTCCCTCTCCCTTGTCCAGTCCGGCGGCAATGCCCTGATCAAGCCTGCCGACCAGGGCCTGCCCTCCCTGTGCGCGAACCTGATCACCGAAGGCTTCGGCGGCATGGACCGCCAGGCCGTGGAGCGCTATCTCGCCGAGCGCGCCAGCGTCCTTTCCGCCAGCGCCGGCCTGCAGACCTTCAGCTACAAGGCGACGGGGCCCTCCCGCTTCGGCGCAGACCTCTTCCACTTGATCCGGCTCATGCTGAACAAGCCTGCCTTCCCCGAGAAGGAGCTCGCCCGCATCACCCGCGACATGAAGGCCGCCATCGTGCGCCGCGCAGACAGCCCCATGGGCCTCATCGCCTCGAAGCTGCCGCCCTTCCTCTTCGGCGCCGACCATCCCTACGGCATGGATCCCCTGGGCACGCCCGAGAATCTGGACCGCTTCGGCCGCAAGGACGTGCAGGCCTACTGGAAGCTGCAGCAGGGCCAGCCCTGGACGCTGGCCGTTGCCGGGTCCTTCTCGAAGGACGACGTGCTTGCCTTCGCCAAGGCCCTGCCGAAGCCCAGGGACGCGAAGCCCGTCGTCCAGGCGCCCGGCTGGGGCGCCGGCAAGGAGCTTGGCCTGAGCATGCCTGCCCGCAACCAGGCCCATCTCATGCTCGTCTATCCGACCGTGAAGCGCACCCATCCCGACGCGCCGGCCCTGCTCCTGCTCCAGGCCGTGCTCGACGGCCAGAGCGGCCTGCTCTTCAAGCAGATGCGCGACGAGGAGGGCCTTGGCTACACCGTGACGGCGGCCAACCGCTTCCGCCCCGAATGCGGCTTCATGCTCTTCTACATCGGCACCACGCCCGACAAGGTGGCCAAGGCCCGCGAGGGCTTTGCGCGCATCATCCAGGCCCTCAAGGACAAGCCCCTGCCGAAGGAGCTCCTGGAAGCCGGCTGCAATGGCCTTGAAGGCGACTACTACCGCGGCCGCCAGAGCCTCGGCTCCCGCGCCGGCGATGCGGCCTCCGAACTCGCGCTGGGCAATCCCATCGATCTGGAGAAGGATCTCATCGCCAAGACGCGGGAGCTCACGCCCGAAGACCTGCAGAAGGCGGCCCGCACCTATCTTGTCGATCCCTACGAGGTGAAGCTCGTGCCGTAGCGCCCTTCCTGCCAGGGCGGACGCCCTTTGCATGGAAAGCCCCGCATGCCCTGCGGGGCTTTTCTGTCTTCTCTGGCCTCAGGGACGCGGGACAGGGGGCAAGGTTCCGGAATCGCTTTGCTCTATTTTTTGAGAGCGGCTCTAAATTTTTTGCGTTCTTGCCAAAAATCGCTTCGATGCTATATCTGTCAGCGAAGGAAGCGGAGCTGTTCTGGCGGCTGACAAGTCCGCATCCGAGATTCAAACAACAGTTAAAATCAGCATAAACAAAACAAAATAATTTTTTATAAAACAAGCATAAAATAGATGCTTAAAAAAGGAGCAAGGCAATGCACATCAGCATCTGGTCTGACTTTGCATGTCCCTACTGCTACATCGGCGAAGTGCGCCTGCGCCGTGTTCTTCGCGACTTGCGCGCAGAAAGCGGTGTTTCCATCGTCATGAAGAGCTTCGAGCTGGATCCCGGCGCCTGCCCCGAGGTGGTTTCGAGCACGGAGGACCGCTTTGCCAAAAAGTACGGGCTCAGCACGGCGGAGGCCGCCTGGCAGATCGAGCGCATCAGCCAGGCCGGACGCCGCGAGGGCCTTGCGTTCAACTACGCCTCGACCAGGTACAGCTGCATGCTCGATGCGCACAGGCTTGCCAAGTGGGGTGCGGACCAGGGCCGTCCCGAGATTGCCGAACGGCTTTTTGCCGCCTATTTCGCGGACAACCTTGTCCTCTCCGACCGCCAGGTTCTGG
Organism: Desulfovibrionaceae bacterium UBA3823; assembly: GCA_002369295.1. Lineage (GTDB taxonomy): Bacteria > Desulfobacterota > Desulfovibrionia > Desulfovibrionales > Desulfovibrionaceae > Desulfovibrio. The sequence goes on along the minus strand of DFDR01000064.1, from coordinate 10,828 downwards.
CAGGGATTGCCGTGCAGGCGGGCCTCGGAGCGGACGACGCCCTGGCCATGCTCTCCTCCGGCGCCTACACAGGGGAGGTCCGCAGGGACGAAGAGGAGGCCATGCGCATGGGCATCCATGGCGTGCCCTATTTCTACATCGAAAGCCGGCTTTCGATGCCGGGATGCCTTCCCTACGCCGAAATGCGCTCCGCCATTGCCGGCCTGCTTGCCCAGGAGCATGGCGGCCGCGTCCATGCCGGCAGGGTCTGCGGGCCCGATGGATGCCTTTTCGAGGGACGCGCCGGCTAGCGCGGCGCTGGCCCGGCTGTCCTGCGGCAAGCGGGCGGGACAGCTGGGCCGGGTCCCCGTGAAGGCGCCCCCTGCCTGCACGTCCTTAGCGGAGGAATCCATGCTTGAGACCATCCCCGTGCGCGGGGTCTTCGAAACCAACGCCTACCTCTATGCCGACGACGCCACGGGACGGGGCTTTCTGATCGATCCCGGCGCCGAACCGGAACGCCTTCTGGCCGCCATCGCGGCCAGCGGCTGCGCAGTCGAGCACATCCTCCTCACGCATGGGCACTTCGACCACATGGCCGCGGCCGGACGCCTTGCCGAGGCGCTCGGCGTCCCAGTCCGCATGGCGTCCGAGGGAAGGCAGCTCGCGCGCAACCCCTTCCTGAACCTTTCTGCCTCCTGCGGTCCGGCCATCGTCCTTGAGGGCGCGGCGTACTTCGACGCCGCCAGCCGGCCCGTGTTCACGGCGGGCAGGCTGGCCCTCGAAGCCAGGCCCGTTCCCGGGCACACCCCGGACAGCGTCCTCTACTATTCGGCGCAGGACAGCCTGGCCTTCGTTGGCGACACCGTGTTCCGCGGTGCTCCAGGCACGCCGGAGTTTCCGGGCGGCGATGCCCGCGCGCTTGCGGCGAGCCTTGCCGGAGAGATTGCCTCCCTCCCCGGCGAAACCATGCTCTGCAGCGGCCACTCCGCACCCACGACCGTTGCGCGGGAGCTTGCCGCTCCCTACTTCCGGGCGCTGCTTGGCCGGCGCTAGTCCGCCTGGCTCCGGGACCACTGGCGGACAGCCTCCAGGGCCTGCACAAGCCGCTGGCCGTTTTCCGTCAGCGAGTACTCCACGTGCGGGGGCACCTCGTTGAACTGCTCGCGGCGCATGACGCCGCTGGCAACGAAATCCTTCAGGCAGGTTGCCAGCGCCATGTCGGTGATGCCGGCCAGCCCGCGCTTGAGCTGGCTGTACCTGGCAGAGCCTGCCCGATGGACCGCCCAGAGCAGGCGGATTTTCCACCTGCCGCCAAGCAGGTCCGACATCCGTTCCAGAGGGCATTCGGGGAGCTTGTCCTTGTTCATGCGGGGATCTTGGCGCCGGGGGCGCAGGCCTGTCAATGGGCCTGCGGCGGGTTCGACTTTTGCCCGGCAACGGAGTAGAAAGGGGCTTTGGGACCGGCATCCTTCTACCGTCCTGGCCAGGACGCGCCAGGAACTGATTCCCCGTCTCACGCAAGGAGGCTGAGTGATGAAAACCAAAGAACTGCTTTCTCTGCTTGCCTGTCCCCAGTGCCTGGGACAGCTCGAGGCCGTGCCCGGCGAAAACGAACCCGAGGGCTTTGCCTGCGGGCGCTGCGGCTGCGTCTATCCTGTCCGGGAGGGCATCCCGGTGATGCTCGTCGACGAGGCCGTTTCCCGCGAAGCCTGGGACGGCGGCGCCAGGGAGAAGGGGGCCGCATCATGAAGATGGTCATCGCCTCCGACCTGCACGGCCTGCCCGGTAGCCTCGAGTTCCTGATAGCCAAGGTGGAGGAGCTCAAGCCCGACAGGACCGTGCTCCTCGGCGACATGCTCTACCACGGCCCCCGCAATCCCCTGCCCGGCGGCTACGGCCCCCTGCACATGCCGGACCTCTTCCGCCAGCTCATGGAGCTCGCGCCCGTGACGGCCGTGCGCGGCAACTGCGACGCCGAGATCGACTGCGAGCTTCTGCCCTTCGCCATGCCGGACAATGCCGTCATCGAATGCGACGGTCTGCAGATCTACGCAAGCCACGGGCACCACATTCCGCACCAGCCCCCCATGGGCGCCTTCGCCTCGGAGACCGTCTTCCTGCGCGGCCACACCCATGTGCCCCGCGGCGAAACCATCGACGGCTACTCCTTCTGGAATCCCGGTTCCATGACCCTGCCCAAGCAGGGCTACCCTCGCAGCTGGGCCGTCTACGAGGACGGCGTCTTCCGCGTGCTCGACTTCGAGGGCAGGACAGTGCTCGAGCATGCGCCGGCGCCCAAAAGGTAGCGCCATGCTTCCGCTCTTCCGCCTCAAGGCGGGCGTCTCGCTGGTGCTCGCTTCGGGCTCGCCGCGGCGCAGGGACTTTCTTGCTGGCTGGGGCGTTCCTTTCGCCGTGCGCCCTGCGTCTGCAGAGCCGGACCCCGGGAACGGCGAAGATCCCCTTGCTTTCGTTGCGCGCTCTGCCGCCGCCAAGCTCGCCTCGTCGGGCTGGTCTGCCGGCGAGCTTGTGGTAGCGGCCGACACCGTGGTCGTGCATGCCGGACAGGTGCTCGGCAAGCCTGAGAACGGCGCCGATGCCCTGCGCATGCTGAAGGGCCTGTCGGGACAGGTCCACGAGGTCGTGACCGGCGTTGCCCTGCGCTTTCCCGACGGCGGAAGCCATGCCTTCGCCGACGTCTGCCGGGTGTCCTTCCACCCCTGGGACGAGGCCGTTCTTGCCGCCTACGTGGCCACCGGCGAGTGCGGCGACAAGGCTGGCGCCTACGCCGTGCAGGGGCAGGGCGCCTTTCTCGTGGACCGCATCGACGGTTCCTGGAGCACGGTGGTTGGCCTGCCCGTGTCGAGGCTGGCCAGCCTGCTTGCAGACCGGGGCTGGCTCCTGCCGGCAGGCGGCAAATAGCGGCCAGCGGCTAGACCTGCGACGGCGTCTTGGGTGCCTTGATTGCCTCGGTGAGCGTCTCGTCGAGGGTGGGATAGGCAACCATGAAGGAGTTGAGCTTTGCGCCGTGGTACTGGCCAAGGAGCAGGAGCTGGGCCGAGAGCGTGAGCTGGGAGACGCCGTTGCCTATGGCCGCGATGCCGCAGATCGTGCCGTTGCGCCAGACGACCTTGACAAAGCCCGTCGGGGAGCCGGCGGCCTGGGCAATGACGTTGCCGGCAAACTGCGCCTTGGAGACCATGACCTCGCCGCCGAGGGCCGCGGCTTCGCTTTCGGTGGCGCCCACGCGCATGATCTCGAGGCTGCCGTGGAAGCAGGCGGGGCAGGGGCCCGGCTCGTAGGGGCCCTCCTCCTGGCCGAGGAGGCAGCGGGCAACGTACTCGCCCTGATGGGTGGCTGCGTGGGCGAGGAGCACCCGACCGTTGACGTCGCCTATGGCCCAGGAATTCACTGAAGACCGCAGGCGGGTGTCCGTGGTGATGAAGCCCCGGCGGTTGAGGGCGCAGCCGGCGCTTTCGGCGTCGACCCACTCGGTGTTGGGCATGCGGCCGGCGGCGATGAGGCCCTTGGCGGCCGTGTAGACGGCGCCGTCAGCCAATGTGAGCCTGGCCCGGTCGTCCCTGTCCTTTTCCAGCGACACGGCCCGCACGCCCGTGAGGCAGAGGATGCCCCGCCGCTCGAGCCGCCAGCGCAGATGGGCGGCGATGTCTTCGTCCTCGGTGGGCGCCAGCTGGGGAGCGGCCTCGGCGATGACCACGCGGCTGCCCAGATGGTAGTAGATGTCGGCCATCTCCACGCCGATGGTGCCGCCGCCGGCTATGATGAGGCTTTCGGGGATGGCGGTCTGCTGGAGCAGGGTGGTGCTGCTGAGTATGGTCCTGTGGTCTGCCCGCAGGCCGGGGAAGGAGGAGGTTCTGGTGCCGCAGGCGAAGATGAGGTAGCGGGTCTGGATGTGCGAGGCGCTGCCGTCGCGCTCTTCGATGCGCACCTCGGTGGGGGAGAGGCAGATGCCGCGCCCCTTGAAGAGGTGGACGCCCTTGTGGATGAGCTCGAGAGCCAGAGCCCGGCGTCTGGTGTCCACGAAGCGGCGCACGCGCAGGTTGAGGGCCTGGAAGTTGACGGTCTCCCTGCCTTCGATGATGTGCCGGCGCGCAAATCCATCGAGCACCCCCAGCGGGGCCACGGCGCCGAGGAGGAGCTTGGTGGGCACGCACCCCCTGTTGAGGCAGGTGCCGCCCCAGTCGCGGTCTTCGGCAAGGGCGACGCGCATGCCTGCTTCGGCAAGCAGGCGTGCCGCGGCGGTGCCTCCGGGGCCTGCGCCGATGATGGTGACGTCGAATTTTTCCATGCAGATTCCGCCGTGAAAGGGGAGGGCAAGCCCCCGCAGAGCTTGATCAAGGTACCCTGACCGTGCCCCCAAGGCAAGAACGCCGCCGCGCTTCGGCGGCGTGGCGGCGTTCGGAAAGGATTCCTTCCAAGGGAGCTAGTCCTTGAAGGGCGAGAGCTTGCGGAGGGTCTCGATGACGGCGGGGATGTGCTCCACGGTGTAGTCCACTTCTTCCTGGGTGTTGTAGCGCGAAAGGGAGAAGCGGGTGGCGCTGTGGGCGTACTTGAAGGGAACGCCCATGGCGTGAAGCACGTGGGAGGGCTCAAGGGATCCGGAAGTGCAGGCGGAGCCGGAGCTTGCGCAGATGCCGAGGCGGTCGAGCATGAGCAGCACGGATTCGCCCTCGATGTTCCGGAAGGCGATGTTGGTCGTGCCGGGCAGGCGGTGCTCGGTGTCGCCGTTGACAATGCAGTCGGGAACACGGCTGACGATGCCCTGCTCGAGGCGGTCGCGCAGGGCCGCCACGCGGGTGAGCTCGTCCTGCATGCTCTCCCTGGCCAGCCGGCAGGCCACGCCGAGGCCGGCAATGTAGGGCACGTTCTCGGTGCCTGCCCTGCGGCCGCGCTCCTGGTGGCCGCCGCGGATGAAGGGGCGGAAGCGGACGCCCCTGCGGACATAGAGGACGCCTATGCCCTTGGGCGCGTGCAGCTTGTGGCCGGAGAGGGAGAGCATGTCGACGGGGAGGGTGGCCAGATCGATGGGCACCTTGCCGGCGGCCTGGACGGCGTCGGTGTGGAAGAGGATGCCGCGCTCCCTGGCCTTTTCCGCCATCTCGCGGATGGGGTAGACGTTGCCCACCTCGTTGTTGGCGAACATGACCGAGACCAGGGCGGTGTCGGCCGAGAGGGCGAACTCGTACTCGTCCATGTCGATGCGGCCCTTGGCGTCCACGCCGAGCCGGGTGACCCGGCAGCCCTGGCGCTCCCAGTACGCGGCAGACTGGAGCACGGCCGGGTGCTCGACGCAGGAGATCACGATGTGGCGCTTGCTGGGCTGGGTCTGCAGGGCGCTGAAGATGGCCGCGTTGTCGCTTTCCGTGCCGCAGGAGGTGAAGATGATCTCGTCGGGGCTGGCGCCCAGCAGTTCGGCGACCTGCGCCCGGCCCTCCTCGACGTGCCTGGCAACGCGGCCGCCGAAGGCGTGCATGCTGGAGGGGTTGCCCCAAAGCTCCCTGAAGAAGGGGAGCATGGCCTCGGTCACTTCGGGGGCGACCTGCGTGGTCGCGTTGTTGTCGAAGTAGACGGTCTTCATTTACTTCACCTCTTCAACGACGAGGTCGGGTTCGACCTGCTGGCGGAGGATCTGCTCGACGACCTGCTGCAGGGTGGCCTGCGAGGCAGGACAGCCCTGGCAGTGGCCGGTGAGCCGCACGCTGACGGTCTTGCCCGCAATGTCCACGAGCTCGATGTCGCCGCCGTCGGCCTGCAGCTGGGGACGGATGAGGGCCATGGTCTCCATGACCTTCTGCATGCGCTGCAGGTTGGTGAGTCCGCCGGCGGCGCAGGCCGCGGGCTTGGCGGCGGCGGGCTCGGCAGGCCTGGACGCGGGGGCGCCCTGGCTCCTGAGCTCGGCCTCGAGGATCTCGGCGATCTCGTCGCGGCAGTCGCCGCAGCCGCCGCCGGCCTTGGTGAAGGCCGTCACGTCCTCGACGGTCTTGAGGCCGTTCTCGCGTATGGCGCGGATGATGGTCGCGTCCGTCACGTTGAAGCACTTGCAGACGAGCCTGCCCTCCTCCTGGGTCTTCGGCATGGCGGGCTCGCCCTTCCACTGGCGTATGGCGGCCTCCAGGGCCTCCTGGCCCATGACGGAGCAGTGCATCTTCTCGCGCGGCAGCCCGTCGAGGGCCTTGGCGATGTCGGCGTTGGTGATCTTGAGGGCCTCGTCCACGTGCATGCCGATGACCATGTCGGTGAGCACGGAGCTCGAGGCGATGGCGCTGGCGCAGCCGAAGGTCTCGAAGCCGGCCTTTTCGATGACGCCGGCAGGGCTGATTTTCAGGTAGAGCTTGAGCGCGTCGCCGCAGGCTATGCTGCCCACTTCGCCGATGGCGTTGGCGTCCTCGAGGGGGCCTGCGTTGTGCGGGTTGAGGAAGAGGTCCTGCACCTTCTGGGAATAGTCCCACATGCTATTTCTCCTTCTTGGCTGGGAAGCACTGTATCATGGAATCGGAACGCTCGAGGAGGTCCTGCAGCGTGACGGAGCGCAGGTAGCGCCGGATGTGCCTGTCGAGATCCTCCCAGAAGGTCCTCGTCGTGCACGATGCGCTGCGGGTGCACTTGCTGTGCAGGCAGTGCACGGGGCCGAGATCGCCCTCCAGATTCTGGAAGACGTCCTCCAGGTTGATGTCGGCCGGCGCCCTGCTGAGCTGGTAGCCGCCGCCGGCGCCGCGGACGCCCCGCAGTATGCCGAGGGGCCGCAGGGAGCGGACTATCTGCTCCAGGTAGCCTGGAGAAATCTGCTCCATCCTGGCCACGTGCGCGAGCTGGAGCCTGCCGCCCTCGGGGAGGGCGGCGAGCTGCAGAAGAAAGCGCAGCCCGTAGCGTGTTCTGGTGGAGAATCGCATGGACAATCTTCCTATTTTGCGCTCAGCGTGAAGCTGTACGGCGTTTCCTGGTAGACGTAGTAGTTGAGCCAGTTGCTGAAAAAGAGGTGGGCGTGCGCCCGCCAGTTGACCACGGGCGTTGCGTCGGGGTTGTCGCCCGGATAGTAGTGCCTCGGCATGTTGATGGGCAGGCCCTTGGCGAGGTCGCGCTTGTACTCCTTGTCCAGGGTGTTCCTGTCGTACTCCAGATGCCCGGTCATGAAGACCTGGCTGTGGTCGTAGCGCTCGACCAGGGCGAGCCCCGCCTCCCTCGACTCGGCGAGAATGTTGAGCTCGGGAATCCGGCGCACGTCCTTGGCGCGGACCTCGGTGTGGCGCGAGTGCGGAGCGTGGAAGACGTCGTCGAAGCCGCGGAAGAGGTTGCAGGTCGGCTCGAGGACGTCGTGCTCGAAGACGCCGAAGCGCTTGCTCGGCAGGTCGTGCTTGGGAATGCCGTAGAAGTGGTAGAGCGCGGCCTGGGCCGCCCAGCAGATGTAGAGCGTGGAGAAGACGTGGCCCGTGGAGGCGTAGTTCATGATTTTGAGCAGCTCCTTCCAGTAGTCCACGTCCTCGAAGGGAAGGTGCTCCACGGGGGCGCCGGTGACGATCATGCCGTCGAAATGCCGGTTCTTGATTTCGTCGAAGGTCTTGTAGAAGCGCTCCAGATGGTCCAGAGGCGTGTGCTTCGACACGTGCTCCGCCGTGCGCAGGAGCGTGATGCCGATCTGGATGGGCGTATTGCTCAGCACGCGGAGCAGCTGGGTCTCCGTGGTGATTTTCGTCGGCATGAGGTTCACGATGACGATGTCGAGCGGCCGTATGTCCTGCGAGGTGGCGCGCTCTTCGGTCATCACGAAGATGTTTTCCTGCTCCAGAGCCGCTCGGGCAGGAAGATCGGAGGGGATGTTGATGGGCATGGCAGTCTCTGTGGTGTGCGGTTGGCGCAGCGTGCAGACAACGTAGTGATTGGCTAGGTTTTGTCAAGGGCACCGTTGCCCGCAGGGGGCGCGATGCCGGCAAAGGCGCAGAGTTCGGCGGGATGGCGGACGACGCGGAAGGCGCCTGCGCCTGCCACCTCCGCCTCGCCCCTGAAGCCCCAGGCGACGCCTATGGCGGCCAGGCCGGCGGCGCGCGCCGTGAGCATGTCCACGTCGCTGTCGCCGACGTACCAGGCGCTGCGTCTGTCCGCCCCGAGTTCGCCGAGCATGGCGGCCGCGGCCGCAGGATCGGGCTTGAGGGGCACGCCGGGGCGTCCGCCGTGGACGGCATGGAAGCGTCCGGGGAAGAAGGCTTCGACAAGCTCCCTTGTCTGGGGATCGGGCTTGTTGGAGAGGACGCCGAGCCGGCAGCCTCTGGCGTGCAGTTCGGCAACGGCTTCGGGCATGCCGGGGTAGGGGCGCGTGGCGTCTTTCAAATGCGCGCTGTATTCGTCCTTGCCTTCCCTGACGAGCCTGTCCAGCTGGCCGGCAGAAAGCGCCGGCAGGATGTCCGGCGGCAGGGCCCGCTCCACGAGCTTGACAAAGCCGTTGCCTATCATGCGCCGGTAGGCGTCCACGGGATGCCCCGGCCAGCCGTGCTGGGCGAGCATGCGGTTGCAGGCCGAGGCCAGATCGGCGAGCGTGTCGAGCAGCGTGCCGTCGA
>DFDR01000064.1:0-2234 GCA_002369295.1 Desulfovibrionaceae bacterium UBA3823 | reverse complement strand
GCAGCGTGCCGTCGAGGTCGAAGAGAAAGGCTTGTGGGGTCATGGCAAGCTCCTGCGCCAGCGTCTTTCGGGGTCCGCGCCGCCCTGCCGCAGAGCAGGGCGCAACAGGGGAAACCCCGCCTTTTATGCGCAAGTGCAGGGTTTTTCAAGGCGACGAAGCGCGCCGCCAGCGCACGGGCACGCGCGGCAGGCCCCTGCTGCGGAGCCTGTGCCGGGCGGGGCTGCGCTACATGTCGAAGACCCAGTGCAGCATGCGCTTGTAGACGCGCAGCCTGTTCTCCGCCTGCAGCTGCAGGAGGGAGCGCTTGCCGACGAGGGTGCTGGATTCGAGCGGCAGGGCGTCGATGGGGTAGGTGCCGAGCATGACGCGGAATTGCGGGGCCGCGAAGGACATCAGGCTGGACGTGATCTGCCACTTCTGGAGCATTTCGAAGTCGAGCTGGCGCCGGCTGCCGATGAAGACGTAGTCGGCGTCCCTGATGGCGTCCACGGGGTTGTCGAAGAAGGCCACGTCGGTCTTGAGCTCCTGGACAGCGGCCTGGAGGGGGGGGGCGTCCAGGGCGCCGGCGTTCGGCATGGCGATGCGCAGGCTGTAGGGGAAGAACCTGGTGCCCTGGACCAGGGAGTGGAGGACGCCGGTGGCGCCGCCTATCCAGCAGGCCTTGACGCCGCGCAGGTCGTCCCGGCTGGTGCGCAGCATGCAGACGATGTCCGCGATGGCATGGGCCGGATGCGCGTCCGGCGCGCCGCAGTTGATGATCGGAAAGGTCAGCTCCGGCCCGGGCGTCCAGGGATGAATGGGCAGGCCGTAGATGAACAGGCCGTCCATGTAGTAGCTGATGGCGCCGAGCAGCACCACGGGGAACTCCTCGATGGCTTTCTGCCACTTGTCCTCGGGCGCGACGTAGACGATGTGCCCGCTCATCTGGCGGACTGCGGCCGTGGTGCACAGGCGCTCCGACATGTCCGGCTTGGAAAACATCTGGACCATGGTCCTGTCCGTCATGAAGTCGTCGACAGCGTTGGCTTCGGGTATGCCCCGGGCCTGCTGGAGAAGGAGCCAGGAGGTTTCCTTGCCGAGTGCCTGCAGCGTGGTGATGTGGCGCACCATTGACGGTTCTCCCTATGCTTGGCGTTGCGGACCGAAGGCGCGGCGCCGGCCCAGCGGAGCCGGCAGGCCTTCGCGGGGACGCGGATCCTGCGTCCCTTGGCCTGCAGGAAAGGTATCTGCCTTGCAGATCCGAGTCAAGGAAGGGCCTGGACCCCTGTGCTGAGGGTCCCGGCTACTTGCCGCCCGAGGCGGAGGGCGGCCAGAAGTCCGTCGAGCGGGCGGGGGCGAAGCCGGCGTTGAAGGCGTCGAGGAGGTTGCCGAAGTACACGCGCATGCGCGGCTTCACCTTGAGGCCGCGCACGTCCGAGGAGGCATAGAAGAGCTTCGTCTCCCTGTCGCCGGTATAGGTGCGCTTGGCCGCCTCCATGCCGAGAATGCGGTCCCAGAAGCCCCTGCGGGCGCGCATGGCCCGGCGCTGGAGCTTGAGGAGCACCTCCTGGTACTCCGGAGGGAAGTCCCTGTCGAAGACGACGTAGGCGAGGCCGTTCATGACAAGGTGGGCGCTCAGGGAGCGGCCGTGCTCGAGGACGGCGTCGGCAATGATGCGCTTCTGCCTGTCGCGCTTCAGGGTGCCTGCGTGCAGGACGACGCGCTTCTTCGCCGCGGCCTCGGCGAGGGCCTTGCGGCTGCGGACGGAGTAGAACTGCCCGAACCTGGAGGTCTTCTCCCTGCCCTGGCTCTGGGGCCTGGCCTCGGTGCGCAGGTTGAGCTCGCGGAAGTCCCTGCGGTTCTTCTCGATGACGTCGCGGGAGTAGCTGGAGACCAGATCCGGCGCGTCGATGCAGGCAAGGCGAACCATTCTCCCGTCGGCAAGCCGGAGCGTGTCGCCGTCCATGGCGCGCGCGACCGTGCCTTTGGCCTGGCCTGGCAGGACGGGGGGAAGGAAGGTGGTTCCGGATGCCCTGGCCGCCTGGGGCTGCTGGCCTCCGGGCTGGGCGGAAAGGCCCTGGACCGGGGCGAGCAGCAGGCCTGCGAGCAGCAGGGCCGGACAGAAACGCTGCGTGACCTTCATGTGCGCACTCCTCCGGACTTGCCCGGCGGAATCCTAGTTCTCGTAGTAGGAACGCAGGGGCTGGCTCCTGACGGGATGGCGGAGCTTGCGCAGGGCCTTGGCCTCGATCTG
>DFDR01000109.1:5366-7464 GCA_002369295.1 Desulfovibrionaceae bacterium UBA3823 | reverse complement strand
CCTGCCTGCTTGCCATCGTGTCAGCTTGCCTGCTTGCCATATGTCCTCCTTGTGTTCCGTTCTGCCTGCGAAATCCGGCGCAGGACGAGCCCTGCTCCGCCCGGCTGAAGGGACGGATCCAGCGGCTGCCTTCCCTTGCTGGCCGGCGGGAAGCCCAGCCAGCCGCGCCGCCGTGCATTCGGCCCTCTCCCCTACAGCCTCAGCTGGCGGAAGGCCGCATTGAGAAAGGCCGCAACGTCCCCCAGTCTCGACGGCCGCTCGGCGATGCGGACGAAGTCCCAGACCATGCAGAGGACGACGCCGTTGCGAACGACCCGGTGCAGGGGCCGCATCTCCTCCTTCGGCAGGCCGATGGCAGCGCTGGCCCGGCTGCCCATGGCAACGACCATGCGGACGCCAAGCTCCCGTGCGCCGGACCAGAAGAGGTCCCGGCTGGCCGCAAGAGCGCCCTGCCCCGGCCCCGCCCCAGCAGGTACGGCGCAGGGCCAGAAGGTATTCGTGCCGGCGGGGCGGCGCAGGGAGGCGATGATCTGCCCGAGCATCCGCCTGCGCACCGGATCCGCCTCTCTGCAAAGGTCTTCGCCGAGTTCCCAGTACGTCCAGCACAGCCAGCCCTTCTTCATTCGGACGCTCAGCTCCTGCCAGGGCGCGGGCCAGGCTTCGGGGATTGTGCGGATGAAGGGGATGGGAGGCGCCGCGGCGCAAGACTCCGACGTTTCCTGCCAAGCCGGCTGCCAAGACGCAGACCGCTTCGAAGCAGTACCCTGGGATGGCCCCCCGCCCGCCTTGGCACCCGCCTGCGACCGAGCTGCGCGGAGCGCCTGCCATGCGCCCTCAATGGCGCTGGCCCCCCGCCACAGGCGGATTCCGCCCATGGGTTTCCAAGCCTTCTGCTCCGCTGGAACGCAGCCGCCGTGCCCCGCGCAGGCGAGGCGGCACGCCCCCTTCGCCGTGCTGGAAAAACGGCCTCGGCAGCATCCGGCACAGCTGACGTCCCGCGAACATCCTTTCGGCCGCTCTCCTATCGGTCGCTCGGGCGCATCGACATCTGCCTCCCGGCTGGAGCGCAGGCCGGAAAATGCCTTCCCGGCGCGGGCGAGCGCCACTTGCGTCCCCTCAGGCCGGGGGCCGGCAAGCGGGTCCTCCAGTCCCTTCGGGACAGCGCTGGCTTCCTGCCTGCCAGGCATGCCGTCCAGACCCGGTGCCAGGGCTGGCCCGGCGACGCCGCAGGGCGATGCTGACATGAAGGACATCTTCCCTGCCCTGTCTGCCACCCTTTCGACCCAGTCCCTGATCCAGGCCCTGCCGCAGGCGCAGTCAGCCGCAGAGATCCTGTCTGCGTCCGTATAGACAAGGGGCGATCGCCATTCGTACAGGCAAAGGCACCGCCTGCCGGACGCATCCGCGAACCTGGCTTCTCCGGCGCTGCCCGCCGTCCTGAAGAGAACGACGCGCTCCCACTGGCCAACGAAGATCCACGGCGCGCCGCCCGCCGGAGCGAAGGAGAAGCGGAACAGGTCTTCCATGACAGCGGCTGCGCCATCCAGGGATCCTTCCTGCCGGCCGGCGGCGACAGCCGGATCGAGGCAGGCTGTCAGGGCTTCGGCATCCACGCCCTCCTTCCCGGCATGCCTCCTGCCGCAGGATGCCTCCAGCCAGGACCCGCACGCAGCTCCCAGATAGAAAATGGATCCCGCCCATTGCGCCGATGGCAGGCCGTCAGGCAGCAGGACGGCATAGCCCGTGGACTCGCAAAGCTCCCGGGCCAGCGCCTTTTCCGCCCTGTCAGGCCCAGAGGGCCGGACCTCGAGCCAGATCTGCCAATCAGCAAGCCAGAAGGACGGCATGAACGTGCCGGACGTGAGCGCCGCCTTCTTCTGCCTGTATTCCCACCCGGCGCCTATGCCGTCGAGAAAGACGGCCCATCGGGCCTCTGCCGCTGAATGGAAAACCGTGTCCTTCCAGCGGACACGCTCCTGCTTCATGCCGCCCATGTTCCTTTCACCCCCTGTTCAGACTCTCTCCTGGAAGCGCCGCCCCACCGGATCGGCGCTCTGCCAGACAATCCACGCCAGGCAATCCGCGCCAGACAATCTGC
>DFDR01000109.1:0-5299 GCA_002369295.1 Desulfovibrionaceae bacterium UBA3823 | reverse complement strand
CCAGACGGACCTTGGGCCAGCCTCGCGGGCGCTTTCGCACTGGTTTCGCATTGGGAATGCCGGCATGATCGGCAGTCCGCGCGCACCATGCCGGCATTGTCTGCGCACTGCCGCATGCCTCGCGGATGCCCTCTGCCACGCTTTCGTTCCGTCTTGCCGTTGGCATGATGCCATGTCCTGCAGTCTGCATCAAGAAAAAAATCCTTCTCACGGAAAATTGACTCGATGGACGCCTGTGTCCGAAGCTTCGCCAGACTGCTTCCTGCAAGGTTGCAAGCCTCCGCCCTTGGCGCGTGCCAGCCAGGAAACGGCCCCGGAGCGACAGGAGCGCACCCCCAGACGCAATGCCGGCTTGGCCGCAAGGCGTGGCCTGAAAATTCCGCATTCCGGAAAATGCCTGCCGTGCAGGCTGTTCCTTCACAGCGCAGACGCCCTGGGGATCGGGCCGCGCCGTCGCCGCATGCCGGGGTGCGCAGGCTGCAGGACATGCGCGCTCTGCCTGCAGGACAGCTGCCTGCCCGCCAGACGGCCGTGAAAGACCCCAAGCATCGAATGGACAGGCAGAGCAGGGTGGCCTGCACGAGAGGCCGGCAGGATCCGCCGCCGGAGACGCCCATGGCCGCTGGGCCAGACTCGAGCGGCTTTTGGCAAGCACCGGCCAGCACCGGCCAGTACCGGCCAATACCGGCCAGTAGAGGCCGGCAGAGGCCAGCGCTGGCCCTGGCCAGGACGGGCGCAAGGCTCTGCCCTCAAGGAGACCAGCATGGCCATAGCTTCAGCGGGCGGCACCATCGGCTGCCTGCACGGGCACGGCGCAGGCGTGAAGCCCTGCTGGCCAGTCTGCGCGGACCGCCCGCCGGGCATCGCCGGCAGCCTCGTTGCCCCGTCGCCGCTGTCTTTTTCCCCTGTCGCCCTGTCCCTGCCCAAGCCCTGGTCCAGCGGTCCAGCCGGCCTGGCGGAGCCAAGGCTCTGCCACGCCTGCGCCCCCTCCTCCGGGTGCCGGAAGATGCGGCCGAAGGAGTTCCGCCAGTTCTGCTCCCTTTCCGCCCAGCCCAGAGCGCCAGGCACCCGCTTTCGCAGGATGCGCAGGGAGCAGGGAACGCGGCCTCACGGACCTTCGCCGTCAAGGCCGCCCGCACCGGCGAACCGGTTCCAGATGCCGGACAAGCCACCACTGGCGCAGTCCGCCATCCTTTTTCATGCCCAGCCTGGATCGTTCCATAAGCTGGAACAAGCCTGCCCTATGCTTGCCTGAGGCGTCGCCGGACCGCATGCCGCGACTGGAAGAGCGCCCCCAAGGAGCATGCATTGACAATCTCTGCCTCGCTTTTCCCGCTGAAGGGCGGGCGCCGGCTCATGGCGGCCATGCAGGGCAGCCTGCCGTCGCCAGGCCTTGGCGGACGCAGCGCCGGAAAGCAGAAGCACCCGCCCGGGCTGGGCAGGCGACGCCTGCTTCCAGCCCTGGCTGGACGGCCTGCCGCACGGGGGGGGCGAAATGCCAATTATTCTCAACTCGTTGACATTTTTCATTTTTCTGTCATAAACATTCATGACAGATCCTCCACCTGCTCTTCCCGGACGCAGGAGCCCATGCCTGCCAGCCCCGCCGGAGCTGGCTCGCACCCCATGAACATCGTTGTGCAAGCTGTCCCAGCGAGGAGGTAAACCATGTTCGAAGCACTCACGCAGTTTCTCCCCAGGCTTCAGGCTGCGGACTTCAGTGGCGGGGGCGGCAGTCCCGTTGCCGGCGAACTCAGGCAGGCCATCAGCTTCTTCGTCGGCAGGCACTGGGAACTGGGCCTCTCCGACGCCATCGGCATACTGCGCCGGGCAGGCCTCTGGAACGCCCCCTCGCCGCTGGACGCCAGGCTCGACGCACTGGACGGCCGGACGGTCGCGGCCCTTGTCGCCTACGCCGAGCGCAAGGACCGACTCTGCGAAGGCTCGTTTCTCGACTGCCTCGCAAGCGGACAGATGGCGCAGTGGCTTGCCCGCCTGCGCGCCATCGACGAGGCTGGGGATGACGCCGTGGCCAAGGCGCCGGACGCGAAGACGGCCAGGATGGAAGCCATGGCTCAGGCCATTCTGCTCGGCCTTGCCTGCGGCGACGCCCTGGGCGTTCCGGTCGAGTTCATGCAGCGGGGGAGCTTCAAGGTTGACGACATGCAGGGCTGGGGCACGCACAGCCAGCCGCCAGGCACCTGGTCCGACGACACATCGCTTGCCCTGGCCTTCGCCATGAGCCTCGTTCCCGGCGGCTTCAACGCGCTGAGCGCAGGACGCAACTTCCAGGCCTGGTACTACGACAGGGCCTTCACTCCCCACGGCGAGGTCTTCGACGTCGGCGGTGCCACGGCCAAGGCCATACGCCACATGCAGACGGTCGTCTCCCCCGAGCTTGCCGGCGGCAGGGACGAGCGCGACAACGGCAACGGCAGCCTGATGCGCATAGCGCCCCTCGTCCTGTCCCTGCTGGACGTGCCGGATCCGGCTATCCGCTTCGAGACCGTCCGCAAGGCCTCCTCCATAACCCATGCTCATCCCCTTGCCTGCACCTGCTGCTTCGTCTTCATCGAATTCCTCCGGCTGCTTGCCCAGGGGCTTGGCAGGGAGGAAGCCTACGGGAAGCTCTGCGCGGACTTCGCCAAGGGCATGCCCTGTCTCGAGGATGCCGTCCTTGCGCGGCTCTCCCGCGTGCTGGACGGCGGCCTCGCCACCCTGCCCGAAAGCGCCATCCAGAGCGGAGGCTTTGTCCTGCACACGCTGGAGGCCTCCCTGTGGTGCCTGCTGACGACGGCAGGCTTCGCCGAGGCCGTGCTCAAGGCGGTCAACCTCGGCGACGACACGGACACCACCGGCGCCGTCACGGGCGCCATGGCGGGACTCGCCTACGGCGTGGAGGCCATTCCCGCCCAGTGGATTGCGGATCTCGCCAAGGTCAAGGAAATCAAGTTCATCGCCCTCGGGGCTGCCAGGGACTGCCTCGGCGAGCCCAGATAGCCCAAGTCAGACAGGCAGGGAGCGGGGGCGTCCCTGCCCCGCCCCCCGCCTGCTCCTGAAGCCTGCGGATCTGGCCCTGGCGCGCCGGGGGCCGCTACATCTTCCGCCTCCGCGCCCCCGGCTCTGCCTTCCTGTCCAGCTGCAGGGCGACACTGCGTCCTGCCGCAGGAAGATCCTTGCGCCGGGGCGTCCTGCAGCCGCCAGCCGGCTATCTGCACGGCTGAGCGTGCGGGCGCGCAGGCGTTGCCTGCCAGAGCCCTTGCTGATAGCCTTGCCAGGGCAAGCTCCCCTGTTCCGTGCCCCCCTTTCCCGCCCCTTCCGTCCTGCCTCCCCCCGACAAGGAAACTGCCTGATGCCGTCCCTGCCGCGCCTTCTCGCCCCAGTCCTCATTCCTGCCATCGCCATGGCCATGGCCTGCGCACAGCCGGTGCAGGCCGCCGACGAGCCGCTCAGGCAGGAAGCCTTCGAGCAGGCAGTGAAGCAGGGCGGCAGCGAAGCCCTTGAACGCCTGCTCTCGACCGGAGCTGACGTCGATGCGCCCATGCTGTCCAGGACGGGCGCCCAGGCGAGCTATCCCCTCCTGCGGGCCTGCGAGCTCAACAGCCTGCCTGCGGTGCTGGCCCTCATCCAGCACGGCGCAGACGTCAACAGGGTCTCCAGCGACGCCAGGCACACAAGGCCCGTGCAGCTGGCCATCGCCCACGGCAACGACGAGATGTTCCGCGCCCTCGTCAACGCCGGCGCTCTTCTCACCTGGGGCGACGAGCGGGGGCGGCACGACGGCTGCCTTGTCAGGCTCCTGCTGACGGGCAATGCCAGGCTCTTCAACTTCGCCCTCAACCACGGCGCCTCGCCGGACGCCCTCTACTGCACGAAGGAGGGCTGCACCTCGCCCCTCAACGAGGCCGTGCGCCACGGCGACGAGTCTGCCGTGAAGAACCTCATCCTCCACGACGCCAACCCCAACTTCGAGGCCGAGGGCGCAACGCCGCTTGCCTGCGCCGTGCGCACGGGCAGCCTCCCTCTGGCCACCCGCCTGCTCGCCAACGGCGCCGATCCCGACAAGGAGGGCAGCTGTCCCCAGCTTGGCAGGCCCCGCCGGCCGCTGGCCATCGCCCTCGAGCAGGGCGACGGCAGCCTGGCAGCCGAGCTGCTGCGCAAGGGCGCGTCCCTCAACGCCATAGGCAGCGCCAAGGCCCGCATGGATCTCCTGCGCGGCGCCGTTCGCCGGGGCAGCATGGATCTCGCCAGGGCCCTTGTCCGCCGGGGCGTGCGCATCGAAGACTCCGGCCTGCTGGAAGAGGCCCTGCGCAAGAGCCACTTCGGCCTCTTCCGTCGCGCCGTCAGCCTCTACGAGGACATCGACGCCGAAAACTCCCGGGGATTCAGCCCCCTGCAGCTGGCGCTCGGCGAGGAGAACAGGACACAAAGCTGGTTTTTCGTGCGCGAACTGGTCCGCCTTGGCGCCAACATCGACGAACGCACCCGGGCCGGCGTCTCGGCGCTGGAGCTGGCAGCCGATCTCGGGCCTGCGGCCGCGGCCAGCCTCGTCAAGCTGCGCGAAAACTATCTTGCCAAGTCTCAGAACGCCTATCATCAGGGCGCAGACGAGAGCTTCGGGGACGAGGACAGCGACGACAGCATGCAGGAGCGCGTCAACAGCGAACTCTACCGCACGGCATGCGTCCTGGAAGAGGAAGGCGAGAGCGCCTTTCCCGTCTCCGTCGAGGACCGCTACGCCGACATCGAGCGGCTTGTCCTCGAAGGGGCGGATCCCAACGCCACCTACAACGGCTACTCCGCCATGCGCTGCTCAGTGGAGAGCGGATCGCCCAGAGTGGCCCGCTTCCTGCTCGAGCACGGCGGCAACCCCAACATCGAAGACAAGCAGTTCAGCGCGCCCCTCATCCTCACGACGGCCTTCCAGGGCAACGTCGAGATCGCCCGGACCCTGCTCGAGCACGGAGCCGACATCAACGCCCAGGACAAGAACGGCAGCGACATTCTGAGCTACTTTGCCTACGGCATCACGGCGGAGAAGGACGCGGCCTACCTCGAGCTCATCCTCGCCTACAAGAAGCGGCTCGCCCCCGAGCAGGCCCGGATGTGCCGGGATTTCGCCATGGAGATGAACATCGGCGACGCTGGGCGCAAGGCCCTCCTGAAACGCATCAACGAGCTCTCGTCCGGCTCCGCCCCTGCAAGCGGCCTAGACGCCGGCAAGAGCGCTCCCCAATCTGCTGCGCCTGGCAAGGCGGACGGCGCAGGCGCGGACCATGCGGATCCGGAGAGCGCAGAG
>DFDR01000215.1:2308-4436 GCA_002369295.1 Desulfovibrionaceae bacterium UBA3823 | reverse complement strand
GTCGGTCATAGGGAGGAAGGTGCGGGAGGGAAGGGGGAGGGCGGAGGCAAGGGCAGGGCGGGGCTATTCGACGCCGGTTCCTGCGCCTATGCGGCCTGCCATCCAGTCGTGGATGCCGGATACCGTGCGCCCCCAGCCCTGGGGGTCGAGGCGAAGCTGCAGGAACTGCCGGTAGAGGCTGTCCAGCAGATGGACGCAGGTTTCGACGAGGGCGATCTTCTCGAGGACGAGGGCGTCGGGATCGTCGTCCTTGTCCGTCTTGTCGATCTTGGGCGTCTTCAGGCTGTTGAGCGAAAAGTCGTCGGCCTTCAGGGAGACGTCGAAGGCAAGCTCGTCCTTGGAGAGGTGGACGAGGGCCCGGGTGACCTTCTTGCCGCGGTTGAGGCCCATGCGGGCCTCGCGCAGGGGCGATTCCACCGTGGCGCTCACGGCGGCCGTCTCCCTGGCGTCGCCCTCGCCGCCGGAGACGGTGATGCGCTTTTCCATGGAGACGAGGAAGGGCTCGCCGTTTTCGGTCTTGAAGAAGGCGGGCGCCACGTCGGACTGGTACCAGAGCCAGGTCAGGAATTCCTGGCCAAGAATGCTGTCGGGATTGGAAGAGGGATCGGTGGCCATGCTTGCGTTTCCTTGAAGAGATCGGTTTCGAACTAAAAAAGAAGTATAATTAGAGGCTTGTTGCTTCAGTATTGGAACGCATGATAGACAAAAGCAACGTATTTATATTGTGCAGCAATTAGTCTTCGGCTGAGAATTGTGTCGGTTCCAGCATGTTGATTTGGTCCGCCTTGTCGTCGCCAAGCATCTGCAGGGCGAGGGAGCTTGGGGTGAGCTCGCGCAGGTGGAGGTTGAAGGTGTTGAGAAACTTCGTGGCGAAGAGCTCCTTGACCTTGGTCTGCGTGGAGGCGAACCAGACTTCGTTGTTCGAGGTGTTCCAGAGGACGTTGAACTCGCCGGGCACGGGCAGGAAGCGGCTGCGAAGCTTGAGGAGAACCTGCTCCTTGAGCTCCTTCTTGCGCTCGCGGGAGATGAATTTCTTGCCGCTGCGCTCGTTGTCTATCTTCTCCTGCTTGATCGCCTTGTCGAGGTGCTTGCGGACCACGCCGGCAGGGATCCTGCGGATGTCGAGGCGCAGGGAGAAGGCGAGGTAGGCGCCTTTCTGCGGCGGAGCCGTCACCCATTCGGTGTCCAGATAGTCGTCGAAGCAGACCCAGCCGTCGGCCTGAAGCTCAGGCAGGTCGTCGATGTCGAGAATGGCGCCTTTTTTCAGGAGCTGGGGGATGTCGGCCCAGAGTTCGGGGGGCACGGGATCGACGATGGCAAAGCGGGTGAAGCTGCAGGAGGAGTTGAGAAAGCCCATGCAAGGTGCTCCTTGGAAGGTGTGCGTTGAAAGTGCCGAAATCTACGCCGTGGCAGGCGCCTCTGGCAAGCCTTGACGCTTGTCGCGGGGAGAAGAGGGGGGAAGGGCGGCCGGCACGCTCTGCACAGAGCGGCCTGTCGGTGGCGTCGGCTCCCGGCCTGAGCCGGCTCAGGCGATGCCAGCCGTTGGTTTCCTGTCAGCCCTGCAGGAGGCAGTTCCCGCTCGGACTTCCGGATCGGACTGCTCTGCCTTGACCTTGAAGATGAACGGCACGCCCCGTTTCACAGCGCGAACGGCTGCGCAGGGAGGGAGGACGTAGTGCCGGACACGGGGCGTGGTTTCCTGTCCCGCCATGGGCGCCGTCTGTCCGGCAGGAGTCGCCTATTTGCTTGAGCAACTGGGATTTTTTAAAAAAAATCCTTGAAAAACAAGTAGTTATGAGTTATACTGACCCAAAGAGCCCTGAGGGGCGAGCGGGGGCATGGGAAGCGCGTCCGGTGCCGGGAACAGCAGGATGCCTGCAGCTGGCGGAGTCTGAATGTCCTGGTCGTCTTCCGCAAGGGACGTCCGGCCGGGCACAGTCTTGTACAGCTTCCTTGGCGCCTTGGGCTGTGCAAGCTGGATCTGGGTGCGGGAGAGGTTCAGGGTCGGGCCGGAGCGGGATGGCAGGGGCATAAATTTAAATGTCCCATAACGGTAATTATGTAAACTAAGGGCAGGGCTGCCGCGTCCTCCCGCGGGCACGCGGACCAGATGCGTGCCCAGGCGACC
>DFDR01000215.1:1882-2239 GCA_002369295.1 Desulfovibrionaceae bacterium UBA3823 | reverse complement strand
CCAGATGCGTGCCTGGATATGTGCCCAGAGACGTGCCCGGCGCTTTGAGCGGAGCTCTTGGCGCGGGATCCCTTGGCGCAGGTCTCGGCATCTTGTGCAAGCCTGCGAGCTTCAGTCCTTGACGCAGGTGGACACTTCGTCCACAGTGCACCTGCGCGCAGCAAGGCCCCAGGAAGCTCCCAGGGAGCTCTCGGCAAGGTCCCGCAAGGAGCCGGCGAGGCTTCTGGAACTCTGGACCCTGTGGCCCCTGTGCGCGAGCGATGCGCGTGGAGGTCGAAGCGAAGCATGTCTGCCTGGAAAGCCGCCAAGGATGCCGGCAAAGCCGTCCGGAACGGGAGCCGGAAAGACGCCCGTCAA
>DFDR01000215.1:0-1766 GCA_002369295.1 Desulfovibrionaceae bacterium UBA3823 | reverse complement strand
CGCCGGCTGAAGACGGCTCCGTGCGCCTCAACAAGGCCATCGCCCATTCTGGCGTGTGCTCCAGGCGCAAGGCCGACGAACTCATTGCCCAGGGCCGCGTCAAGGTGAACGGCGTTCCTGCCTTTGAGGGCCAGCGCGTCCTTGCCAGCGACCAGGTCACCATCGACGGCCAGCCGCTGGCAGCCAGCCAGGAGCTGGTCTACCTTATGCTCAACAAGCCGATCCAGGTGGTCTCGACGGCCTCGGACCCCGAAAACCGCCAGACCGTGCTCGACTTCGTTCCGCCCAAGTACCGGAATCTGCGCCTCTACCCAGTCGGCAGGCTCGACTTCTTTTCCGAGGGGCTCATCCTGCTCACCAACGACGGCCCCCTCGCCCACCGGCTCATGCACCCGAGCCACAACCAGCGCAAGACCTACGAAGTGCTGGTCAGAGGCACCGCCCCCGAAGCTGCGCTTGAGACCATGCGCCGGGGCATGGTGCTTGCCGAGGGCGACCGCACGGCGCCTGCGGACATCGTCGCCGGCGCCACGCCGCGCGGCAACACGGTGCTGATCTTCACCCTCCGCCAGGGCCTCAACCGCCAGATCCGCCGCATGTGCCGCGACGTAGGCCTCACCATCCTGAAGCTTCGGCGCATCGCCGAAGGCCCTCTTGTCCTTGGACAGCTCGGATCCGGCGAGGTGCGCGAGCTTACAGCCAGCGAGATCGCCAGGCTGAAGCAGGGAGAGTAAGGACCCCCGCCCTGCTCCGCCGGTCGCTGCCCCGTCCCCTTTGGGCTTCCCGAAAGCCTGCCCCTGCCCTGCTCCCCCCCTTCTTGGGCATCCCCGGCATGGCGCTGCCTGCCCTGCCCCAGTCTCCCCGTCCAGCGCGTCTGGGACCAGCGCTGGTCCCGCCCCCCGCCAACGCCGGGCAAAACGCCTTGACAGGTCTGGGCAGTCACGGCGAATCGCGCCAGCATCGCGCCAGAAATGTACCAGCGCTTCGCCAGGAAGCCTCTCGCTGAAGGCATCGGCCTTACAA
This sequence comes from Desulfovibrionaceae bacterium UBA3823, assembly GCA_002369295.1. GTDB lineage: Bacteria > Desulfobacterota > Desulfovibrionia > Desulfovibrionales > Desulfovibrionaceae > Desulfovibrio. The sequence goes on along the minus strand of DFDR01000215.1, from coordinate 743 downwards.
CGCATGGGCTGGCAGAGCGCGTTCCTCGGCTGCCGCGCATCGGGCAGAGCGCGTCGCGCCTGCCGTTGGCGACACCCAAGCCTGTTAGTCGCCGCTGAATTGGGCAGGCGTTGGCGCAGGCCTTTGACGTCGCGAAGGCGCCGCGCTCCCTCGAGTGGCCGCGCAAGACGTGCCGCGTGTCCCTTGGAGGACGCTCTCGAAGCTTCCGGAGCGTGCAGAGCAAATGACGTTGCGGCCTGTCGAGTGCGTTTGAGGGCTGGTGAAAAAGGTCCTGTTACGAATGCAGTGAACAGATAATATTTTCAGTTTTCTCTGGAATAATAAAAAATCCATGAGAAATAAAGCCTTTTTCGGCAAGCGAATTCCACGCATATTCGGCCTCATCTCCGTCTTCCATATCGCGCGTCGCCTCGATGAACGACCAACGGTGTCCCGGATTCGCGCAAAGTGTATGCAGAAGTTCCATTTTTGGATTTGAGAGATGGATGCTGTTTTGTGCGAGAAATGCATGTGTCCGTTCGAGGAGCGTCGCTCTTTTAATTGCGACATCAATGACTGTCGCGTGCGCAGCAAGCATGAAATCGAGGAATCGACCCATTCCGCGGGCCTCCGTGATGCTTTCCAGCGCCATGTAGTAATCGGTTTTCCGGCGTGCTATCTCCACGGATAGACTGTAAGACCTGAACATGTACCGCGACGATTCAGACAGGTACCTGTCCGCAAGTATCCTCGCCATCCGCCCG
>DFDR01000228.1 GCA_002369295.1 Desulfovibrionaceae bacterium UBA3823 | reverse complement strand
GAGGCGGAGGCGCCGCGTGGCCGGGTTTGACCCCAGGCGGAGGAGGCGGGGGCGGAGGCGCCGCGTGGCCGGGCTTGACCGCAGGCGGCATCGGCCTGGCGGAAGGGGCGGCCTTGGCGGCCTGCTGGAAGCCCAGGGAGAGAGCAAGCATGGCGCCAGCAAGGGCAACGAGGGAAGCGGTGCGGGACATGGCGTCCTCCTTGGTTTGGCCGTAGGAACGGGCCGTGCAGAACGTTGCGGATCCGTTCCTGGCTTTGACCTTGAAAGGCACGGCAGAAGCTGTGCCAATGGGCTGGCCGCCACGGGCGGCCAAGCGGGGGAAAGGGCGGATGCGTTCCTCAAGGGACGCAAGCCTTGCCGGAAGGGAGGCGAAGGCGCGCACTGCGGACACGCGCTCCAGCGCACGGCCCCTCCAGAGGGTTGAGCGCCGCGGGAGGCGGAAGGGATCGCGGCGCGCGGACGCGGGATAAGGGAAGCGCTAGCTTCCGGCTTTGGCGTTCCTGAAGGCCTCGGGGGCGGGTCCGTCAAGGCAGACGATGTGGTTGAGCACGCGGGCCGTGGAGACGAGCCTGCCGTCTTCGGCCAGAATGTCCACATTCCAGAGATGGGTCGAGCGCCCCCGGTGGAGCAGGGTGGCCACGCCGCGGACGGTCTGGCCCGCCGGCACGGCGGCAACGTGGCTAGCCGACACGGACGAGCCCACGGGCTTTTTGTCATCGGGCAGCAGGGCGACGGAGCCGTAGCCGGCGAGGGTTTCGGCAAGTGCCAGGGAGGCTCCGCCGCTGAGGAAGCCAAAGGGCTGGCAGGTGCTTGCGCCGACGGGCATGGAGGCTCTGGCCACAACGGGCGATGCGCTGGCATCGACGGGCTCGAAGGCCATGCCGAGGGCTTCGCCGAGCCAGGCAGGCTGGGGAGATGCCGTGCCGGAAGCGTTCATGGACTGGCTCCTTGAAGGCGGGACGGGAGGAAAAAAAACGGACCAGAGCTTGCGCCCGGGTCCGTGCCGCTTTCGGAAAGGGGAGGCTGGCGCCTGGCAGGCCGGCTACTTCACCGGCAGCTTGGCCACGGCATCCTTGAGCACTTTGGCAGGCGTGAACTTGGGCACCATGCAGGCAGGCACGGTGATTTCCGTGCCGGTGCGGGGGTTGCGACCCTTGCGCTCGCCGCGGGAGGTCACCTTGAACGTGCCCAGACCGCCGAGCATCACGGCGTCGCCTGCGGCCATGGCTTCAGCGAGGGCATCGACCAGCGCGCCAAGCACCTTGCCGGCCTGGACTTTGGTGATTTCGCCCTTCGCCGCGATCTTGTCTACGAGTTCAGCTTTAGTCATGTGAAGCCTCCAGTCTGGTTTCCTGCCGTGGCAGGGGGCAGTAGGTTGTGTACGTTGTGTCGTTTCTATCCAAAAAGTCCTTCAGCTTGTGTAGAGCCGAGGCTTTTTGCTTGTCAAGGAAGAAGTACGGCTCTCCCTGAAAAAAAGGCCGAATTCCCGCTTTGCCTTGCCCCGCAGGCTCTGCGGGGCGTTCCGGACGGCAGGACGGCTTGCCTAAATCGTGGCGCGTGCTAGATTCGAAGGCCGCAACAGGACCTCGATCCAAGGAGGAATATCATGGCCCCCACGCTGCGCATCGCCGGGATTGCGGAGGAAAGCATCGTCGACGGCCCGGGCATGCGCCTCACGGTCTTTGCCCAGGGCTGCCGGAAGCATTGTCCCGGCTGCCAGAACCCCCAGACCCACGATCCCGCCGGCGGCAGCGACATGGACTGCGGGGAGATCCTCGCGAAGATTGCCGAGGATCCCCTGCTGAAGGGCGTCACCTTCTCCGGCGGAGAGCCCTTCCTCCAGCCCGCGCCGCTGGTCTGGCTGGCCAGGGCCGTCCATGCCCGCGGCCTCGACGTCCTGGCCTTCTCCGGCTACACCTGCGAGGAGCTCTTCGAGCGGGGGCGCCGGGATCCGGCCGTTGCCGAGCTGCTGGACGAGCTCGACTACCTCGTGGACGGGCCCTTCGTCGAGGCGCTGAAGGATTTGGAGCTCGAGTTCAGGGGCAGCTCCAACCAGCGCTTCCTCACGCGCGGCGACATTGCCGGGCTCAGGCGCCAGTGGCTTGCCGGCCAAGGGCAGAGCTAGCTTCCGGCCAGCTCCTGCGGGAAGGCCTGCACGCGAAGGAGGCCCTCCCCGGCCGACGCCGGAAAGGGCCCCATGGCAGGCAGGGATGCGCCAGGTCCTAGAGGGCCTTGGCAACGGCTTCGGCAAAGGCTTCGATGTCGTCGGGCGCGTCGGAGGCGCCGCCCTCGACCCTGAGGCCCGATGCGATGATCTCGGCGCCGCAGTCTTTGGCGCCGGCCTCGACGACGTCCACGGCCGCGCAGAAGTGCTGGTAGGAGGAGTCGCCGGAGGCGAAGGCCGCCACCTTCTTGCCGGCGAGGCCCATGTCGGCGAAGCGCTCGGCCAGGGGGGCGAAGTCCTCCTGGAGCTCGATTTCGTCGTCGCCCCAGCAGCTGGCGCCCATGAGCACGGCGTCGTAGCCGTCGGCGAGACCGGCGGGATCGGCGTCGGCCGCGTTTTTCAGGACGACCTCGGCGCCCTTGGCTTCAAGGAGGGAGACGATTTTGGCGGCAATGCTTTCCGTGTTGCCGGTGGTGGAACCGTAGACGACGAGAACCTTGCTCATGCGGAATGCTCCTTTGCGCCGCAGGGCCGGCCTTCGGCGGCCTGCACGGCGGCGCGGACGTAGATGGGGTTGGGAATGAGAATGCGAGTTGAGGATGAAGGATAAGGTTGAGGATGAGGATGAAGATGAGGATGCGCGGGGATGGGCGGGGGCAGGGCTGGACCGGAATGGAACGCCCTGGCCGGGGTCCGGGAGCGCCCTGGATCCTGCCGCCTGCCCGGCAGCTGCATGCCGGACAGGCGGCGGGGTTTCAAGGTACCAGGATGCGAAGTGCGGGGAGGATGCGCAGTTCAGGATGAAAGTTCAGGGACGCGCATGGAGCGGCTCAAGGCCTGGCGAAGGCGTCTAGGCTTTGGCCTTGCTGTGGGCGTCCGCGCCATGATGGCCATGGCAGCGTCCGCAGCAGGGGCCGCCGTCGCGGCAGCCTCCCTTGCAGGTGCAGACATGGCCTTCTGCGGAGCTGTCTGCGGACTGGCGCTGCTGGCGCCTTCGGGACGCGAGGCTCTGGCGGCCCCGAGCCGAGGCGTCGGGCTTGCGGTAGACGATGACCTTGTTGCCGTTCTGGGCGAGGGCAAAGCCCTGCTCGCCCTTGAAGAAGACGCGCGATGCCGGCACGGGAGAGCCGGAAAGAATGCGGCGGAAGCCTGCAGCCGTCTGCTCGCCCACCTGGGGAAGGCCGCGCACGTCCACGAAAAGGCGGCCGAGGGAGGGGCCCCGGCGCTCGAGCAGAAGCGCCATGGCCTTGAACATGGCCTCGTCGGGTTCGCGCGTGAAGCCCACGAAAAGATTGCTGTCGTTCTGGCGGTAGAAGACGCCGCTGTCCTGCCCTTGTGCCTGCATGGCAAGCCTCCTTGTCGAAGCGGTTGAGGTTTTTCGCTGGAGCAAACGATATTGAAATTGAAATTCTATGTCAACAGTTTGCTCCAAAAAAAGCCGCGGAAAGGACGCGCCTGCGCCCTGTCTGCAGCCGGTGCGCCAGGGCGGTCGAAAGGCGCGGGCCGGCATTCTTCCCGCAAGGCTCAGCAGAGCCTTGCCGCAGGGCGGGCAAGCGTATGGCAGAACGGCTCTGCGCAGAAAAATAGACAGCGCCCCCAAGAAGGGGGCGCTGGAAGAAGGCGGAAACGAGCTTTGTGCACGTCGCCGAAGCGGGCGGCAGGCCTAGCGCACGATGCGGATGTAGTCGGCTTCGTTGTTGCGCAGGGTGATAGTGACGCCGGAAAGGCGCAGGGCAACGGGATCATGCAGGGGAGCGCGCCCCACGACCTTGACCTGTGTGCCGGGGATAAGACCCATGTCGCGAATGCGGCGACCCATTTCGCCCGCGACTTCGACGGCCGCGATGCGGCCTGAATCGCCCACGCTCATGGTGCGGAGATTGACAACATTTTCCATAGCGGCCTCCTAAGGCTGTTCTGTGCGAAGCACCTTATCCGAACGGCAGACAATGTCAAGAAAGAGAAAACCATTTTCAATTACT
>DFDR01000157.1 GCA_002369295.1 Desulfovibrionaceae bacterium UBA3823 | reverse complement strand
CCGGCTTGGGCTCAGGCTTGGGTTCAGACTTGGGCTTGGGCTCAGGCTTTGGTTCCGGCTTGGGCTCAGGCTTGGCCTGCACCTTCGGCGTCGCCTCAGGTTTGCTTCCCTTGGCCTTGCTTTCCTTGGTCTTTTTGGCAGGCTTGGCCTCTGCCGGCGAAGCCGGCATGTCGGGGGTCGCCGGCGCAGAGCCGCCCATGTCGAGGTCGATGCCGAAGAGGGCGCCCATGTCGTCCACGCCGAGCTCGCCGGCATCGGCGTCCGGTTCCGTGGTCGCCTCCAGACTCTGGGCGAGCAGGTCGGCGGAATCGACCCCGCGCAGGAGGAAGATCTGGTCAGGCTGGTCGTCGAAGCGGTGGCCTATGCCGTAGAGGACGGCTGCCACGTGCTTGCACATGTAGGCCCAGTCGGGGCAGGAGCAGGAGAACTCGATCTCCTTGGGGGAGGGGAACATGCCCGTTTCGGGGGCGCAGATGATCTGCATGACCTCCTTGGAGAGCTTGCCCTGCAGGAGCTCGACGAGGGAGCCGACGCGGCCTGCGCACCTGGCGCAAATGGCCTTCCAGCGTGCCTTGTCGAGGGGCTGGATATGGACTTCCACGTCGTAGACGTGGGTTCCTGCCACCTTGGCCTTGACGAGACCCTTGGCAACTTCGAGGTGGCAGACGCTGCCGTTGCGCACGTAGCTGCGTCCGCGCGGGAGCCTGTTCTCGTAGTCTGCGTACTTTTCCAGGCCGTCGCACCAGGCCTTGCCCCAGAAGGTCTTGGCCAATCCGCCTTTGAACGCCTCGATGGGCTGAATTTTCAGCCCCTTTTTCTCCAGCTTGGCCAGAGCCTTCTTGGCTCGGGCTATCTTTTCCGCGACAGGAACGTATTTTGGGAAACCATTGTAGCCGAACATGTGCTTGCCTATTTGTGAATGTTACGGGTTGACTGCAGTGAAAGCACTTCATCTTGCCCTAATCTGGTGCAGTCTGGCAAGTATTTTCCGGCACTTGGATCGCATTTTGTCTAAAACTTGCCGTTTTCGTCCCCTTGTCGCGTGGAGGATCCGGTCTGGAGGAGCGGGCGTGGCACGGATTCTGCCTCGTGCGGCTGGAATCCCTCTCTCCAGTCCTTGAAGAAGGGGGACAAAACTGTCGTATCGGAGGTGATGGCTGCGCCTGTGCGTCTGGTCAGCGGGCGGCGCTGCCGCTGCCAGCGGGAAGGTGGCCTCCTGACCGTGCAGGAAGGGCAGGCTTTGCGTCGCAGTCCTTTCTCTGGCAGCGAGAGGACGCCAGCGTCCCGCATGGCGCGTCTGTCTCGAGCAAGTCTCGAGCAAGGAGTGCAGAGCGAGACAGCAGGCGCCCCCCAGGACCATCCTAGCGCCATCTCTGCGCTATCCCAAGGTCGGTCCGGCGTCGGCGTGCAGGGATCGAAAGGTGCCCGCCTGTCCCTTCTGTCTTCCGTGCCAGAGGCACGTGCAGCAGGACGGCGGATCCTCGGCAGGCGCCGCGCTGCTCTGCCTTGCCGGGCAGGGCTTGGCGAAGGCGCTCCTGCTTGCCCCCTCGCGGGCAGGCAGATGCGCCTTGCCGCTACGCGAGCACCTGGGAGGCGTCGAGCCGCACGAGCTTGAAAATCTCCTCGTCGCTCAAGCTGGCGATGTTCACCTCGGCGCCGGTTCCGAGCACCTCGCCCGCCAGATCGCGCTTGTCCTGGATGAGCCTGTCGATCTGCTCCTCCACGGTGCCCTTGACGAGGCACTTGTGGACAAGGACGTTGCGCTTTTGGCCGATGCGGAAGGCGCGGTCGGTTGCCTGGTCCTCGACGGCGGGGTTCCACCAGCGGTCGAAGTGCAGCACGTGGCTGGCCTCGGTCAGGGTGAGGCCGGTGCCGCCGACCTTGATGGTGAGCACCATGAAGGGCGGGCCGTCCGGGGTCTGGAAGGCGTCCACCAGGGCCTGCCTTTTCTTGACGGGCACGCCGCCGTGCATGACGAGGCCCCGGGCCTTGAAGATGCCGGCAAGGTACTCCTCCAGGGGTTCCACCGTCTCCCGGAACTGGGAGAAGACGAGCAGCTTCTCCTGGCGCGAGGCTATGGTTTCGCAGAGCTCGCCCACGGCCTGGAACTTGCCGGAGAGCGCGGGATCCCAGGCGTCGCCCGATCCCGCCTGGGCGGGATGGTTGCAGATCTGCTTGAGCATCATGATGGTCGAGAGCACGATCATGCGGCGCTTGGCCGTGCCGTTCTCGTCCGTGGTTGCCTCGTTGAGCGCCTCCGCGAGCCTGTCCGTCACGGCCTTGTACATGGCGGCCTGCCGTGGCGTGAGGCGGCATTCCAGGGGCATTTCGGTCTTGTCGGGCAGGCTGTCGATGACGGACTTGTCCGTCTTCATGCGTCGCAGGATGTAGGGGCGGGTGAGCCGGCGCAGGGGGGCAAAGGCCTCGGCGTCGCGGGACATGTTTTTGGCCTTGGCGGCAAACTCCCGGGCTCCGCCAAGCAGGCCGGGATTGAGGAAGTCGAAGAGCGCCCAGAGGTCGGAGAGCCCGTTTTCAATGGGCGTGCCGGTGAGGGCGATGCGGGCAGGGGCCTTGAGGGCCCGCACGGCCCGGCTCTGCTTGGTGCCGGCGTTCTTGATGGCCTGGGCTTCGTCGGCCACGATGCGCTTCCAGGCGATCTTGGCCATCCAGGGCATGCCCGCTGCGCCGGCATAGCTGGCAAGCACCAGATCGTAGCCGTCCAGGGCATGCGGGGCGGCAAACTTCGCTGCTTCCTGCTTGGTCATGCCGTGCAGGAGCAGGAGCTTCAAGTCCGGCGCGAAGCGGGCCGCCTCGGCCTGCCAGTTGCCGAGCAGGGACGCCGGCGCCACGAGCAGGCTGGGCCCGCCTCCGCGTTCCTTGAGGAGCAGGGCCAGCACCTGGATGGTCTTGCCGAGGCCCATGTCGTCGGCAAGGCAGGCGCCGAGCCGAAGCCTTCCCAGGAAGGAGAGCCAGGCCACGCCCTGGGCCTGGTAGGGGCGCAGCGTGGCGCGCAGGCCGGGAATGGCGCTGGCAGCCCCGGTTCGCGCCGACTGGAGAAATTCCTTGAAGCCGGTGCCCGGCAGAGGCGAGGACCAGGTGCGCACGGCGTCCTCCTCCCCGTCCTCTGTCTTGCCTCCGGCATCGTAGCCGGCCAGCAGGCGCATGCCGTCGGCAAAGGAGACAAGGCCGTTTTGGGCATCCTCGGCGATGCGCTCCCAGTGGCTGAGGGCCTGCTCGAGCTTTTCCCGGTCGAGCTCCACCCAGCCGCCCTTGAAGAAGACGAGGCCGTCGCTGCCGGCCTCGGCCAGCAGGGCTGCGAGATCCTCCTCGCTGAGGGTTTCGTCGCCGATGGCGATGCGCACGTCCACGTCGCAGAGGGCGCCGGTGTCGAGGGCCGATCCCTCGCGGGCATTGACGGTGGCCACGACCTTGGGCCTGGAGCGCTGGCGCCACCAGTCCGGGAGGCTTGCGCCGATGCCGCAGGCGTCAAGGGTCGCGGCGCTCTTGAGGTAGTCGAGAGCCTGGCGGGGCTCCCAGGGCTGGGGCCGGTAGACAGCCCCGGTATCCAGCATCTTCTGCACCCAGGGCAGCGCCTGTCCCGCCTTGCCGAGGGGCTCGAGCAGGCGCAGGAGAGCCGGCTTGTCCTTGGCCTGGGCGTACTGCTTGAGAGCGTTGGCCAGCGGCAGGTGTCGCGGCTGGCCCTTGTCGTTGAGGCCGGTGGAGTAGGTTGCCAGAAAGGCGAAGGGATGACTGGGGTCGGTCTTGTTTTCTGCCAGGTGGAAGAAGACGCGCCCCACGTGGCTCCACTGCGGGGCGTCGGCCTTGAGGAAGGCAGCAACGCCGCCCTTGGCGAGGGCCGCTTCGGCGCACCAGGCCAGCAGCTTCTGCCAGAGGGTCTGGAGCATGAGCAGGCCAAGGTACTCGCCGCCGGGCAGGGGCGGCGCCGAGGCAAGCCAGCGCTCGGCGTCGGCAGGCAGGGGGATGGCGGGAATGCCTGCGGCCTCGGCTTCGGGATCCGCCTCGGGCGCCGCCACGTGGCACAG
>DFDR01000140.1 GCA_002369295.1 Desulfovibrionaceae bacterium UBA3823 | reverse complement strand
GACATCCGCACGCCCATGAACGCCATCGTCGGCTTCGCAACCCTGGCCGAGGCGAACGCGGACAGCCCGGAGAAGGTGCGCGACTGCCTGTTCAAGATCGGCCTCTCCAGCCGCCACCTGCTCTCGCTGATCAACGACGTGCTCGACATGAGCAGCATCGAGAGCGGCAAGACGCAAATCGAGAAGGCGGAGACGGATCTTGCGGATCTGCTGCGCGGCGTGCGCGCCATCGTCAGCGACAGCGCGAAGTCCAAGGGCGTGCTCCTCTCCATCGACGTGGACCTCGTCCACGATCGCGTCTCCGCCGACAGGCTCCGCATCAGCCAGATCCTCCTCAACATCCTTTCCAACGCCGTCAAGTTCACCCCCGAGGGCAGGCGTATCCGCTTCAGCATCGCCGAGCTCCCCTCCGCGGCGCCCGGCATGTCAGACTTCAGATTCATGGTCAGGGACAGCGGCATCGGCATGAGCCCCGAGTTTGCCAAAACCGTCTTCACCCCCTTCACGCGCGCCCGGACCTCCACCGCCAGCGGCATTCCGGGCACAGGGCTCGGCCTGGCCATTTCGAAGCGCCTCGCCGAGATGATGGGAGGGACGATCGCCGTGAAAAGCCGCGAGGGCGAGGGCTCCGAGTTCACCGTCGTCCTGCCGCTGGAGACGAAAGGCTCCGCGCCGGAACCGTCTTCCGCAACGCAGGGACGGGCCGCGGCCGCAGCCGGGGGCAAGGGCTTCCTGCGCTCCGTCCTGCCCGCCATGCGCCGCCTCGGCATGGAGCCCAAGGCTGCATCCAGCGTCGCAGAGGCCGTCCAGGCCGCCGCCGAAGCGGCAGGGAAGCGCCCCGTCCTCTTCGCCGCCGACTGGGACGCACCCCTCATGGACGGCGCAGAGGCCGTGAGGGCCGTCCGCGCGGCCCCCGGAGGGGAGGACGTCTTCCTTCTGGCCTGCTCCTGGAACGATGCCGGAGACGATGCGCGGGCCGCGGGCGCGGACGGATTCATGCTCAAGCCCTGCACTGCGCAGGCCCTGCTCCGCGCCACCGAGGGGCGATCCGAAGTGGGGAGCCGGCCAGAAGGCGCGGCCGCGCAGGCCAGGCGCTTCGACGGCGTGCGCATCCTCCTGGCCGAGGACAACGAGTTCAACCGGGAGATCGCCATGGAGATCCTCGGCGGCGCCGGCTTCGAGGTTGACGTGGCAGAGGACGGCGCGCAGGCCCTGGCAAAGGTGGAGGCAGCGCCGGCCGGCTGGTACGGCACCGTCCTCATGGACGTGCAGATGCCCGTCATGGACGGGTACGAGGCGACCAGGCGCATCCGCGCCCTCGCCGATCCGGGGAAGGCTGGCGTTCCCATCGTCGCCGTGACGGCCAATGCCTTCGAGGAGGACCGGAAGACGGCCATCGAGGCGGGCATGGACGGGCACCTTCCCAAGCCCTACGACGTGCCGAAGATGATGGAGACGCTCGCGGAGCTCCTGGAGCATGGCCCCCGGAGAAGCGGCCCCGGCACCGAGGGGGCCTGAGGCCCGGCGCCGGCATCTGCGGAGGGACGTCCTCATCGGCTCCCCCCGCAACGTTCCCCCAAGCCTCGGACAACCATAAAACCCGTTGTCCAAAAAGAAGGGGCCGCGGCAATTGATGGCTCAAGAAGCTGATTTTACGTTGAACATGCCGACGGATTCATCGGCGCGGCATGAAGACGCGACATGAAGACGAGGGATGGGAGGCGCAGGAAAAGCTGGCGGGGCTTCAGGGGGCGCCGCTGCCAGCGGCCCGCGCCCTCCCGGAAGCGTCTTTCCTGGATGCCGCCTCGCTCATGTTGAGAAAGCTTCTGCTCCCGCTTATGATGCCAAGGCCCCAGCCTGCCCGAGGACTGCGGGCAAAGCACGCGAGGAGCCCCCGAGATGGCGAAGAACAAGACAGCGAAAACGAAGACATCCACCCTGAAAGCGTTCTGGCGCCTGTTCAAAGGCTTCTGGACCTCGGAGTCGAAATGGCTTGCCCTGGGCATGCTTGCTCTGCTTTTCGCCCTCTGCGCGGTCAAGGTGTACTGCGTCTACATGATACCCCAGTGGTTCCAAGGGTTCGAACTCATGCTCAGGTCCAAGGACCCCGACGCCTTGCTGCAGTTCATCCCCTCCCTGAAGAAGCTGGCCATGCTGCTCGGAGGCTTTGCCCTGGCGGATGGCGCGCGGATCTACGTCCAGCAGCAGCTGCGCCTCCGGTGGCGCGTGTGGATGACGGATCGCCTCCTCACCCGGTGGATGTCGAACAAGGCCTACTACCGCCTCCAGGTCATGGACAGCGACGCCGACAACCCCGACCAGCGCATCTCCGAAGACGCGGGCTTCTTCGCCAAGGCCACGCTGGATCTGCTGGTCGACTTCGGCGTCAGCCTCGCCGTCATCGTCAGCCTTCTCGCCGGCATACTGATTACCGCCAGCTCGACGCCGTTGTCGCTCGGCTCCTTCAGCTTCACGCTCAGCGGCCTTTTCTTCTGGGGCAGCCTCCTCTTCTACGGCGCCGGCACATGGCTGGCCCACCTCGTCGGCCGCCGGCTCATCAGGCTCAAGTACGAGCAGCGCCAGCGCGAGGCGGACTTCCGCTTCAGCATGATGCGCACGCGCGAAAACAGCGAGAGCATCGCCTTCTACGGCGGCGAGCAGATCGAGCTGGAAGGATCCTGCCGGCGCTTCGAAGGCGTCATCGACAACCTGCGCCAGCTCATCGACCGCAAGAGCTTCCTCAAGTTCTACACGACCTTCTTCGAGCAGACGGCCCTGTTCCTGCCCTTCCTCATGATGCTTCCCTTCTATCTCGCCACCGGCACGATTCCGAAGGGATGCTTCATGCTCATCAACTCCTGCAAGAGCATCAAGGACTCCTTCTCCTGCATCGTCAGCTCCTACGAAACTCTGGCCGAGCTGGCGGCCATCGTCCGCCGGCTCGACAGCCTGGAGCGGAGCATGGACGAGGCCGATGCGCTTCCCGGCGGCGCCACCCTTGCCGACGGGAGGCCCGGCGCCTTCGAGACCAGGGCTCTCTGCGTCCAGCTGCCCAGCGGCCGCACCGTCATGGAAAACGGCAGCCTCTCCCTCGAGCGGGGCGCCCGCATGCTCGTCACCGGCCCCTCGGGCTGCGGCAAGAGCACCTTCCTCAGAACCGTTTCCGGCATCTGGCCCTTCGGCTCGGGCGAAGTCCGGAAGGCGCCGGAAGAGCGCACGCTCTTCCTGCCCCAGCGGCCCTACCTTCCGCTGGGCTCCCTGCGCCGGGCCCTGTGCTATCCGCTGGAGCCCCTGCCGGCATCGGAAGACGAGCTCCTCAAGGACGTGCTCCGCAAGGTGGACCTTGAACGGCTCATTCCGCTGCTGGACAAGGAGGACGACTGGAGCCGCATACTCTCCCTCGGCGAGCAGCAGCGCATCGCCTTTGCCCGGGTGCTGCTCGTCCGGCCCGCCTGGGTCTTCCTCGACGAGTCCACCTCGGCCCTGGACGAACGCCGCGAGCGCGACATGTACCAGCTCATAGCCCGGGAGCTGCCGGACACGGGCGTCGTCAGCGTCGGCCACCGGACCACGCTCTTCGCCCTGCACGACAGGCTCATGCAGCTCACGGGCGGAAGCGCCTGGAGCCTCAAGGCCCTGCCCTGCCAGACCCAGGCCGCGCCCGCCTAGCTGACCCTGGCAGCATCGACCTTCACCCCCGACCAGGAAACCAGAAATGGCTGGATTCCGGCTTGAGGGAAGGGACAGTGTCTCTATGGGAAGGCGTATAATTTCAATATGCTAGCGCTAGTTTTACAGGGAAAGGGCCTACCCGCTCCTTTACGCCCTCGCCCCAACCTGCTAGCGTTCCCTTCCCGGCAATGCTTCTTCCATCCCTATGGAGGCGGAGATGAGACATCTTGGCACGCTCGCCGCACTGGCGGCCCTGACACTTGCCGCAGGCCCCCTGCTCTCCGGTTCTCTCCTTGCCGGCACCGCCCTTGCCATGGGCGCCAAGCCCACCGGGCCTGCCGTCCGGCAGGCCCAGACAGGCAAGCTCGGCTCCGTGGCCCAGACGCCCTCCATCGCCAGCATGGGCGAAGGGCAGCAGGCAGGCGACGGGACTGCGCCGGCAGGCGGCGTCTTCGGCAGCGCCTTCAACCGTCTGATTGACGGCCTGCTCTCCGGCCTGCCCGCCTGGATGCAGGCCCTTGGCGACGCCTCCGTGTCCAGCGGCACCATGAGCGACGCCATCCCTTCCCCGGACGCCGCCGCCCTTGCCGGCAATGCCCTGCAGTCCTCCCGGACGGCCAGGGACGTGCCGGGCATCTGGTCTGCGCCCAACGGCATCGCGCCGCTGCGCATCGAGTTCCAGTCCGGCGGCGCCTGCACGCTCTTCGACAAGGGCCAGCAGGTGGACGGCACATGGGAGACGGCAGGCGACTTGATCAGCCTGCGCTTCGCCAACGGCCGCTCCTTCGCGCTCACCTACAGCGTCGAGGGCGACTTCCTCGTGCTCTCCGACGGCTCCTGCCTCCAGCGCCAGCAGGACGCAGGCGCCCAGACCCCGAAGGCCAGCACCGATCCCAAAGATCTGCTCGGCACCTGGCGCGCCTGGGACGAGCGCTGCGCCGTCACCCTCACCTTCGAGAAGAAGAGCTGCACCCTCAACGCCAACGCCAAGCAGTACAAGGGCGACTGGAAGGCCCGCGGCAGCTGGCTCCACGTGGACTTCGACGGCGCCTCGCCGCTGGATCTCAGCTTTGCCGTGGAGGGGCGCATCCTGCGCCTTTCCGACGGCACCATCCTGCTGCGCCAGTAGCCGGCGCAGCCGGGCGTTCCGCAGGCGCCTTCCGGTGGCCCTGCGCGGCGAAGGAGCACCCATGGCGGCCCCCTGTGAAATGGAAAAGGCAACCGGAGCGGCGGGCATGGTCTGCATCGGGTTCTGGCCGCTGGCGCCCAGCCTCTGCTCCGGGGGCTCCATCGAGCCGGAAAGCTTCTTCCTCTTCGCGCTCTGGCCGGTGCTGGGACCGCTCTTCTTCCGGAACATCCTGCACCGGGAGAAGCAGGACATCTACGGCCGCTCGCCCGCTGTCTGGAGAGCGCTCCTCTCCCTCCCTCACTCTCTTTGTCTCCCTCGTCTGGATGAGCCAGTCGGTCATGAAGGCGGCCGCGGACGGTATCAACGTCGCGCAGCCCATACGAGTTTTGAAGCGAATTTGACGAAAAACGTCTCGATCCCTAGGCGTAGAGCCACTTTCCGAGGATCTCTGTTTCAGAATCGCGTGAGATGCGGATCTAGCCGGTCGGCCATGGGGTCTCCCTCCCGGTGGCCTTCAGCAATGTAGGCCTTTTCGTTTTTCCCTTGTCCCGTCATGCAGATGTGCATCCCGCATCCCCTAGGGATACGCTGAACAATTCG
>DFDR01000095.1 GCA_002369295.1 Desulfovibrionaceae bacterium UBA3823 | reverse complement strand
AACCGGCGAGGCGCATCATGTCTCCTGCGCCAGCAGCGACCACTCCTCGTAGCCCTGGCGCCTGGCCGCCTCGTAGACGGGCTTCAGGTGGTTCTCCAGAATGCCATGGAAGGCTTCGCGGGAATTGCCAGACCGGTACAGATCCTCAATGGCCCATATGGCATGCAGGTTGTCCTTCTTGCAGTGACTGAACAGCTCTCCCAGTGCCTGGTTGGCATGAATCTGGCTGTAGAGGAGGTGCTGGTTTGCGGCGAAGCGCCTGAAGAAGGGCTCCCATGCGGGCAGCTTGTTGCTCTTGGCCGAATTGAGCGACGCATCCATAGGCATGAGGTTCCAGATCTCGTCGTGCATGACGAACGACCAGGGCACGAAATGATCGACCTCGTACGCCTCCCGGCTCACAGGTCCCCCCTTGAAGACGTCCTGCACCTGGCACCGCGCCAGGATGCCGTCCCAGAGCTTCCGCACCCGGACCAGCTTGCGCATGCCCTCGTCGGGCGGCGCCAGCTTGAGCACGAGATTCGGCACGTCGATATTGATGCCCTGCAGCCAGCGCAGCTTTTCGAACTGAATCCAGCCAAGGATGGCCGCTGCGTTGTCCCGGATCATTTCTGCCCAGTCGGGGTGAAAGAGCACCTCCCGCTCCAGAGAGGAGCCTTCGCCGAACAGATACGGCAAGGGCCCCTGCTCGCGGCTGTGCTGTCGCGTGAAAGCCGCAAACCTGCGCGGAGCGCCCCAGGGCACGGTGCCGCCCTTGCCGAGAAAGCCGGCCAGCGCCCTGTAGGGAACCATGGTGGTCAGCTGGATCTTGTCGTCGCGAACGGCGCCGGCGTGCTCCAGCAAAGCCTGCTTGATCGCAGGACTCGAGGCGCGGCTGGAAAGCCCGCTGACTTCCCTGAGGCGCCCCACAATCCGCTCAAGCGCATCGCGCACCTCGCCTTTGACATAGCCGCTGAGATGGATGCGGCACTCCACCACCGAATACCAGGCGCTTGCTACCATCTCGTCGGCTATCTCGCTGAAAGTCGCCTGCTCCCTGCCTTCCGTGACAAGCTTCACCAGGGCTTCCAGCCAATAGAACTTGTAGCTGGCCGACGGCTCCTTGAGCATCTGGAAAAAGCCTGCCATGTCCAGCTGGTTGCCGTACCTGCCGCCCAGCTCGCGTTCCAGCGCCTTGCGGTCCATGGCCTATGCTCCCGGCTTCAGGCCGAGAATGAAGCTCAGCCAAACGTAGTCCGTCCGCTCAAGCTTGTCTGCGCTCTCCCAGCAGTCGAGCAGGACAAGATCCGGATGCCCGTCCAGCACCCGGCGCAAGTCGGCCTTTGTGAAATTGGAGAAGAAGCGGCCGCTGCCGTCCCAGCCTGTCGCGATGCCCGACTTGAAGGCGAAGAAGGCCGCACCGCCGGGCGCGAGGAGGCTGGAAAGCCTGCCGAAGAAGGCCGCTATCGCTGGCATGTCAAGATGGAGCAGCGAGGCATTGGCCCAGATGCCGTCAACGCGTGCGCCGGGCGTCCAGGTCTCGATGCGGACCTGCCTGACAGGAACGCCGGCGTGCGCTTCGGCCAGCCGGCACAGGGCAGCCGAGGCGTCGATGCCTTCTGCCTGAAAGCCCTGCTCCCTGAACCAGCGCAGATCCCTGCCGCTGCCGCAGCCAAGATCAACGATGCGCCCCCCTGGCCTGACGTGACGCACGAAGCGAAGGAGGGAGTCCGACATGTCAACGCTGACCGTGCCGTCCACGTAGCGCTCCGCATAGATTTCGTAATAGTCGACTGTGCTGTCTGCCATGCCTGCCGCTCCCTGGCAGGAGCGCCTCCACCACTGGCAATAGGGCAAAGCTTCCTGAAACGCAACGCCCCATCCGTTCAACGTTCAAACGTTTAGAAGCAGGATGAACGCATCTGAGCGACGGTCAGGACGCAGGGCGCTTCTTCCTGCGTGTACTGCGACAAGACGAAGATACCGTTGACGACAGGTTAACCATGCACCACTCCTGACGTCCTTTCCGGGATGCTGGCCCATCTTTGTCTGGCCGCGGCGGAGCGTCTCTTCCGAGATCGGCTGGCCGACACGAACGCAGTTCGCCTGGCCACGGCCGCTGAGCTTGGCTTCGCCCCGTTCTGGGCACAAGGCGGAAGCAGGCTGGCCTGGACATGACGCTGCACCGGGGACAGTCGGCGGAAAGACGGCGGAAAGACGGAAAGACGGCCAGTGGCGGAAGACACCTGCGCTTTGGCTTGCCACCCTCCTCGCCTTCACGCAGAACCCGCAGCCCCTGTCCTGCACGTGCAGCGGGGCACTGGCAGCGACGCCGCAGGCCGAGCGGCAATCCTGCCGTCAGACCCCGCACACCCGCTACTCCCGCTACTCCTGCCGTTCCTGGCGCAGCTGGGTGAAGCACGCGCTGGCCTTCTGGTTCTGGCCTTCGGTCATGATGCCGAGCATGGCGCCAAGGGCCGCCGTGCGGTGAAGCTCGGCCCGGTAGCGATCGACCTCGAGGCTGTAGATCTCGCCGAGCAGATGGACCAGCTCGCGCAGAAGCTGAGCCCGGCCCATGCGCTCAACGTTCTGCTTCATGGGCAGAGAGGTAAACCACCCTGCCCTTGCCTGAAGGTACTGCATCCTGGAATAGAGCCCGCCGTCCGAAGGCATGCGGTCCTGCTCCGCCACGCCGCTCTCCTGCTCGAGCACAGGCACGGCCCCGCTCCAGCCCGATGCCTCGAACGGCCCGTGGGCTTCAAGGAGGCAGGCTTCGGCCACGGCGGACTGGGCGCTCTTGATGACGCTCTCGACCTGGGCGCGCTGGCCGGCGACCGTCTTCTTCATGGCTTCCGCAACCCTTGGCAGGGGATGGGGGTTGGCAAGAAAGGCGGTCATGACGGTGGCGCCGGGCTCAAGGGATGCCGGCGTCAGGTCCGATGCCGGCAGGAGCCAGTCCGCCTGGAATCGCCCCGCGCCCTGCAGGGCCTGGGAGTTGAGCAGCGTGCTGGCCGCTCTGCCTGCGCCCTCGGCAAAGCTTGCCGAGGCGCCGTCGCGGTGGCCGAGGGAGTTGGCGATGAGGGCCTGGCGCTGGGTTCGGGAGGCCTTGGCAAAGGCGTTCCTGTGGGTGCCGGCGGTGCCGACGGCCGCTTCGGTGCAGGCAGCCTGGGTCTGGGTGAAGTCGTGGTCCTGGTGCACCATGCCCGCCAGGATGGCGGCCGTCGAGGCCTGCAGCGAACGCTGCAGATCCTGGAGCACGCCCTTGAGCTCCTGGCCAAGGCCTGCGCCGTGCCCTTCCAGCTTGACGGTGACGGCGTTGGCGCAGGCATCGAGGCGGGAGCCAAGCAGCAGGCTGGCCTGGTCGATGCGCTCCATGATCAGGGTCTGGTTGCTTGCCGAGGCCAGGTTGCCGCCCCAGGCCTCGCCGCTGATGGTGGCGCCCATGGCCTGGGCCGCCGCGGCCGCAGGCATGGAAATGGCCCCTCCGGCCAGCTGCTCGAGCCCCGTCTCGGGCAGGACGTTGCCCTGGCTGACGATGTTGGCCAGGGCGCTTGAGCCCGCCATCAGCAGGACCAGCGCCAGCGCGGGCGCCCCGCGAAGGACAGTCCTGCCGATGTCCCTCCAGCCCGAGGCGAAGGATCTGCTCCCCTGCGCCGGCTGGGACCTGCCGCCAGACGCGGCCATCTCCCCGCTCCTGTTCAGCTTTGTCATGTCTTGCCTCCGAGGCAACGGGCCGGCCTGTCGCGCCGTTTTCGTGCCTTGGCACTACAAACCGACCCGTTAATAGTTTTTTGTTAAACCACCTTGAGAAAGATCCACATCGCGAACACCGCGATGCCATGCCGGGAGCCTTCGCGCAGAACGCCGCCACGCCGAAAGCCCGGCAGGCGGAGCCTGCAGGGAAGCCGATCCAGGACATGCCGACGCTGAAGCCCAGTCCTGCTCCCTGCGGGGCTGAGCGTGCCGGTGCGCAATGCCAAGGCCCGTCCAGGGCCCCTCCTTTTCCTCTCGGCTCTTCCGGCGCGGAACACGACCTTCCGCGCGCTTGCGAAGAGCTATATAGCCACAAATTTCTTGCCGTCAAGAGTTTTTATGAAAGAGGTTGCCATTTTTTCTGCGCCACCCTCGGCTATGCGCCTATGAAGAGCTCTGCTCCACGGTAGAAAGCTCTGCCCTACAGCGGGAAGCTCTGCCCCTTGGCGGAAAGCTTTGCCCCACGCCTCGACGCTTCTCCCGCAGGGCCAGGGGACACTCTGAACGACCTGCCAGCGGCAGCGCAGGCACGCAGTCCTGCGGACGTCAGCGCCCCGCCTGGCAGCCTCTGCTGACCTTCCCGGCTGGCATGACGGGAAGCGCCCCTCTCCTTTCCCCGTCTCTGGGGTGATTTGCCATGGCGTGGCCACTTCCTGATGCGGGAAGCTGCGCAGGCGAAGGGGCGAAGAGTCGAGCAGTCGGGCCTCGGGCCTCGTGACGGCATGGCCGGGGGGGGAAAGCCGCGCCCCCTTGGGCGAGCCCAGGCTGTGCCGGGGGCGTCCGGCCAGGCCCCCTTCACGGCAGGGAGACTGCGCTTGCGACTTTTTTCACTTGCATTTTTTTCGGCAGGCGCGTCGATGGCTACACCCTTCGGCCTTCGGCAGAAGGCGAGCCGCGAAAAATCTGCCCTGCGCCCGACGACGAAAACAGCGCCCCCTCCCGGCGCGGCGGCAGGCCGGGACCGGAAGGGGGCAGAGGGCAAGGGAAAAGGCAGGGGAAAGGCAGGGAAGCGGACTAAACCTCTCTGCCGGTCTTGATGACGGACTGCATGCCGCCCATGCTCAGATAGACGTCCTTGATGCCGTGCCTGGCAAGGACGAGCACGGCGTCGTAGGCGCGCAGGCCCGTATTGCAGATGATGGCCACCGGCCTGTCGGCGGGAACTTCGTTCCAGCGGGTGTGGATGCCCTCAAGGGAGATGGCGTGCCATTCGGGATGCCTGGCCTGGACGGCGTCGCCGGCCATCTGGGGACGGCAGTCGATGAAGAAGAAGTTGTTCTCGGCGCGATGCTCCCAGAGATCCATGAACTCGTCGGAGGTGATCACCTTGGTGCGGCCGGCGAGGACGTTCTCCATGGCGTTGCCCACGGCGTTGACCACGTCCATGGCGGCCGCGAAGGGCGGAGCGTAGGAGGCCTCGAGGTTGGAGATGTCGGCCACGGAGACGAAGGCCTTGTTCTGGAGCACGGCTGCCACGGCATCGACCCTGGCCTTGACGGCCTGGGGATCCTTGCTCACGCCCTGGATGCCCAGCACGCGGCCGTCCTTGCGGTCGGCGACCAGCTGCAGGCCGCACATCTCCTTGACGGGATAGAAGTGGGCCCTGTCGAGCTGCTCGACCATGGTGCCCACGGCATCGTAGCCCATGCGCTTGGCGGTTTCGACGGTGAGGCCGGCACCCACGAAGGAGAGGTCGAAGAGCTTGACGGCCCAGGAGCCCACGTAGCCGGGGAAGGTCTGGTCGAGGCCGGCCAGGTTGGATCCGATGACGCGGCCCTGGCGGTTCGCCATGCTGCCCAGAGGCAGGTAGCCGGGCTTGCCGGTGATGAGGTTCTTGATGGAGCAGCAGTCGCCGCCGGCGTAGATGTCGGGGTCGGAGGTCTGCATGTGCTCGTTGACGACAATGGCGCCGCGGCCGTCGACGTCGAGGCCGCAGTCCTTGGCAAGCTGGCCGTTGGGCAGGAAGCCTGCGGAGAAGATGACGAGGTCCGCGTCGAGCTCGCGCTTGTCGGTGACGACCTTGGACACGGCCTTGTCGCCTTCCATGCGCACGACCTGCTCGCCGGGGTAGACCTCGACGCCGTGGGCCGCGAGGTCGTGGGCCGCCATGTGGGCGTACTCGCTGTCCAGGACGCCGGGCAGGATGTGGTCCATCATCTCGACGACGGCGACCTTCACGCCCCACATGTCGGCCATGGCGACAGCGGCCTCGAGGCCGATGAAGCCGCCGCCGACCACGACGGCAGAACCTATCTTGCCCTTCTCCATCATGGACTTGACGGCGTCTGCGGCCTCGAGCTTGGTCAGGGTGAAGACGTTCTCGAGATCGCCGCCGGGCACGTTGGGCATGCGGGGCTTGGCTCCGGTGGCAAGCACGAGCTTGTCGTAGGGGTAGGTCTTCTCCTCGCCGGTGTCCAGGCTGCGGGCGGTCACGGTCTTGGCCTGGCGGTCGATCTTCGTGACGCGGGTCCGGGTGTGGACGTCGAAGCCCTTCATGCTCTTGAAGAAGTCGGCGTTGCGCAGGGTCTGGTAGGGCGTGGAGCACAGCTCCTTCACGTTCTGGATGTCGCCGCCCACGAAGTAGGGAATGCCGCACCCGCCGTAGGAGATGAGGCTGTTTTCGTCGAAGAGGGTCACTTTGGCGTCGGGATCGAGACGCATGCAGCGGCAGGCCGCCTTGGGGCCGAGCGCGACGCCGCCGATGACGATGATGTTCTTGGACATGGCTTGCTCCTCGTTTGCGGCGCTCTCCCGCCCCAGAACCCCGACGTCTGGTGCGGGCTTGGCGCCGCGTTGCTGTGGCTGCCGGGCAAAAGGCCGGGCCCGTCCAGGCGCCCGCCTCCGGAAGACGCGGAAGGGCCGGCTGGCCCCGCCGCCGTCCTGCAGGCGCGACGCAGGCTTTGGCAAGCCCGGGCGCCCCTCCCTGCTGTCCGGCATGGAAGACCGCCGCCGCAGGCTGGCGCCGGAGCGTACAGGCCCTGCAGACGGTTCGCTCTAAGCTATAAGCCTTTTGGAGGAAAAGGG
This sequence comes from Desulfovibrionaceae bacterium UBA3823, assembly GCA_002369295.1. Lineage (GTDB taxonomy): Bacteria > Desulfobacterota > Desulfovibrionia > Desulfovibrionales > Desulfovibrionaceae > Desulfovibrio. Next base: position 2,547 of record DFDR01000095.1, on the reverse strand, counting down.
AAGCCGTCGGCATCGGACCGGACCCGAGCTTGTGAAATTCAGCACAAGCCTGATGGAGACCTTCCTGCAGACCGCACGGGGCAGCCCGGCACATCCTCTCCGCCGGCCAGAGGTCCGGTGCCGTCGATTTCAGGCAGGCTCTGCCTCAGGCCCAGGCTCAGCCTCGGAATCAGTCTCAGGCTCCGCGTTGGGCTCGGGCTCAGGCTCTGCCTTGGGCTCAGGCTCCGCATCCCTGGGCCTGCGGGCCAGCGTGCCGGCGCCGTGCCTCTCTGCGGGGAGAGGACCGGCAGGCTTCCGCAAGGCCAAGCCCCCGGGCGCCTGCTCGCGGCCGGCCCGGTGCCAAAGGCTCCCAGGGGTGCGGGGGCGGGGGAAGCGCGGGTCAAATGCGCGGAGCCGGGGGCTGTCCGGCTCCGCGCTCCCCTCTTCTATGCAGGAGTGAGGAGGCTCCCCTGCAGAAGAATTGCCAGGCTCGCGCCCGTGTCGCCGCCGAGGCCCATGGCCTGGAAGCGGTCCAGCGGCTTTCTGCCGTCGGCGTCGCAAAGCTCGGGATTGGCGCCAAGCGAGAGCAGCCGCTTGACGGTGGTGAAAAAGCGCGCGCAGTGCAGCGGGGTACGGCCGGCCTTGTCCGTCGCGCCGATGTCGGCGCCGGCCCTGACGAGGGCTCCCACGACCTCGTCGAAGCCGGAGGCGACGGCCGTGTGCAGAGGCGTCTTGTCGCCAGCGCAGGTGACGTTGGGGCAAAGGCCGCTGTCCAGCATGAGCTTGAGCGCTTCGAGCCTGCCTTTTGCCGAAGCCAGATGCGCCGCCGTCACGCCCTTCCTGTTGCGGTACCTCAGATTGGCGCCTGCCTCCAGAAAGGAGCGGACTTCGTCGGCACGACCGGCGCTGGCAACCCGGAAAAAGCCATCGTAGTCTATGACGTCCGACATTCAGTACTCCTCGAGGATGCTTCGTGCCGACCGCTCCCTGCAGGGCAAGGCGCCCCGCCGGAAAGGACGCCGGCCTGATGCCCCTGCTCTGCGCGGACATGCAGGCAGCGGGGCAAAGGAAGACCGGAGCCGCGTCTGCACGGGCAAGGCGGGAAGCCTTCGCCAGACGCACCGGCCACGGAAGAGCCGAAAGCGTCTTCCGTGCGCACGCTTCCAATACGTTGCCCTACGGTATTTTGCAAGGCCTTTATGGCAAGGTTCCTGCGGCGCAGCCGTCCTTCAGCCGGCGGGGGCGCCTCCGGCTTCCGGCATGGCGAACTGGCGGGGGCGAAGGCGAACTGCCGCGCTCTCGACTTGCTGATGAAAACTGCCTATGCTTCATTCACAATATCAAAGGGCTGGCGCTTTTTCCCCGCCCTCGCCGGCGCATCTGACGGCCTCCTTTTCAGGCGGTTCAGACCAAAAGGCCGGCCCTTCCCCACTTGGACTGCAGCAAGCGAGGTTCGCATGCACAAGCTCACCTGCCTTCTTCTGGCCTCCCTGCTTTCTCTGCCGGCCCTGGCCGGGCAAAGCCGCGCAGAGGACAGCGTCTTTGTCTACAGAGCCGGCGACATCACGGTCATGCGCCTGGCGGACAAACAGGGCGGCGTTCCGCCCAGCGTGTTCGTGGGCGCGGACAAGGCCATGCTGGACTCGCTGCACGGTCAGGTCTGTCCGGCCATGTATCTGACTTTTCTCATTAAAACGCCCCGGGATCTGGTTCTCGTCGATACCGGCAACGGCGACGGCGGCCAGGGGAGAACCGCCGCGCTGCTCAAGGAGCTTGGCATTCCCAAGGATGCCGTCACCCGGATCGTGCTCACCCACATGCACGGCGACCACGTACGGGGCCTTTTCTCCAAGGACGCCAAGGCCTTTCCCCGCGCCGAGGTCTACGTCGACGAACGGGAATTCCGCTTCTGGTCGGACAGAAGGAACGCTTCGCGGGCCCCGGCCGGCATGGCCGCGTGCTTTGACAATGCCGAGCGCCTGTCGCGCCTCTACAAGGACAGCATCCGCCTCTTCAAGGCCGGCGACAGGGTCTTTCCCTGGCTTGCCTCGGTCGCCCTGCCGGGCCACACCGAAGGGCACACGGGCTTTGTGCTCGAGCAGGCAGGCAGGCGCCTGTTCCTCGCCGGCGACTTTATGCACTGCCTTCCCGTCCAGACGGCCCATCCCGACGTGGCCGTGATCTGGGACTCGGACCAGGAACAGGCGAAGCAGACGCGCCTGCAGACGCTCAGGCGCACTGCCAACACCGGCACCGTCGTCCTGGGGAGCCACTTCCCCAATCCGGGAGGCGTGCTCTTCAAGGAGGAAGGCGGCAGGTTCTCCTATGAATTCGTGCAGCCCGAGGCACGCTGAGCAACGTGCCGACACGCTCCGGCAGCAGGGCCCGGCCTGGCCGGGCCCTGCCGGTCCGTGCCAGTTCCTGCCAGTCCCAGCCTGGCCATGCCGGAGCCTTGCCCCGGAAAGGCGCATCCTTGCAAGCGCGCCTGGAAGCCTGGGTGCAGGCGCGCAGCCTCTTGTACATGCGCCGATTTTGCATGCTTTTATGGCTCTTGACACCAAGCGCGGC
>DFDR01000127.1 GCA_002369295.1 Desulfovibrionaceae bacterium UBA3823 | reverse complement strand
ATAAACATAAAAACGAGCAAATCATTATTTGTTTTTATCGTGCGTTATTGAAAAATATTACCACAGTATAGGGTATATTTTTTGTTTTGCTTTGATGACTACACTGTCGCGCCGTCTCGAGCTGTCACCTCTGGCTTGTCGCCTGCGAGGACACGGTCTTCTCCATCAGGCGCACCGTCATCCTTGGCAGAGGCGCCCTCGGCATGCTCCTTGCCAGTACGGGCGTCCTGCGGAGCCTTGTCCATTGAGGCAGTCAAAACGACAGGAGCAGCCTCCTCCTCGCCGTGGCTTGCCGCGCACGCCTTCTTCATGAGCTCCTTGGCCAGGGGCAGCCGCACGGTCACGCAGGCGCCGCCCTCCGGGGCGTTGGCCAGGGCGATGCTCCCGCCGTGACTTTCGATGATGGACTTGACGATGGGCAGTCCCAGTCCCGTGCCGCCGTCCTTGGTGGTGAAGAAGGGCTCGAGCAGATGGGGCAGGACATCGGGGTCGAAGCCCTTGCCCGAGTCCGTGAAGGCAAGCTCGGCCCAGTCCCCGTCGCAGGCAAGGCGCACCCGGATGCTGCCGCCGCCGTCAAGGGCCTGCCTGGCATTGGCAAGGACGTTGTAGAAGGCCCGGTAGAGCAGGTCCTTGTCGCCCAGCACCCAGACGGATTCGCCGACTTCCCTGGCAATCTCCACGCCCGAACGGGCGAACTCCCCTTCAACGAAGGCGAAGATCTGGCCGAGAACCAGTCCGAGATCCACGGGATCCTGCTTGGGCTGGCGGGGTCTGGCGTAGTCGAGGAAGTCGTTCACGGTCTGGGAGAGGCGGACGGACTCGTCGTAGATGGCCTGGAGCAGGCGCATGGTGCCCTTGTCCTGGACTTTGCTGGCCCGGCGCTGCAAGAGTTCCGCCGTGGACCGGATGATGCCCAGGGGATTGCGTATCTCGTGGGCAATGCTGGCGACCACCCGGCCCATGCTGACGAGCCGCTCGGTGCTCTGGATCTCCTTTTCGAGCTGGCGGTTCTTCTGCATGCGCAGGGCGAGGGTCTTCTCGGCCCTGTGGATGATGAGCAAAAGCAGCGCGAAGAGCACCACCGAGGAGAGCAGGCACATGACCACGATGATGCACTGGAAAGCCAGCACCTGCACGTAGTCGGCCGTGATGTCCTGGGTGAGCTCGAGCACGCCGAGCACGGGCGTGCGGCCGAGGCGGAAGGCGTCGCCGCGCAGCGGATAGAGCACGCGCAGCTGGAAGGAGCCCGGATCCAGGGGCATGGAGAAGAGGGCCCGCCACACGGGCATGGCGGCCACGATCTCAGGCTGGGACATCTCGCCGGCCAGCACCTTTTCGATGCCAAGGGGCGCCAGGCCCTTCTTGCCTATTTCACCGGGCATCGTGGAGTAGGCCACCACGTGGCTGAAGTCGTAGAGCCTGAGCTTTGTCACGGGCAGGCCCTCGATGACGGACTTCACCACCTTGTCCAGCCGCTCGTACTGGGGTGCCTCGCGCAGGGAGATGCGGCCGTAGGCCATGATGGTCGGCACGGCGAAGCGCTGGAAAATTTGGTTGTTGAGGTTCTGGGTGAGCACCGTGATGAAGTTTTCCTGACGGTGCATGAGCGTCTGCCTGGCCGAGTTGGAGATGAAGAAGGAAAGGCCCAGGCTTGTCAGGAGCACGACCACCAGGGAAAGCCAGGAGAGGGTGCGCGCAAAGCTTAAGCTTAATCCGCGCTCTGCCTCGTCGGCGGTCTCGCTCAGCGCTGCCGGCTGCGCCGCCTTGGCGCTCTCGCCGCCCTGCATGCCGGCCTCCTCGCGCTTTGTTCCGAACATCCTGCCTCCCTGGCTCCGCCTTTTCCCGCTGGCTTCGCATGGTCTCGCTTGGCCCCGCATGGCTCCTGCCGGCACGGGCGGCAAGGCCCAGCCGGAGACGGAACGGCCCCGGCGGGAAGCCGCCAGGGCCGCGGGACTCGTGGCAAACTAGTAGATCTCGCGCTCCTCAGGCACGGCCATGAAAGCCTGAAGCTCCTTTTCGGCCTCCTCGTGGCCAGGCTTGCCAAGCTTGGCGTTGGCAAGGCGCTTGCCCAGCTCCACGGCGGGCTGATCGAGGGGGTTGATGCCCATGAGCCAGCCGGTGAAGACCGTGGCCGCCTCGAGCAGCATCATGAGCTGGCCGCCGGAGCGGGGGCTCGCGTCGTCGAGGGCGATGTGCAGGAGCGGGGTGTCGTGGCGGCACAGGGCCATGCGGGTGCCCTCGGCCTCGGCCTTGAGCAGGGCGCCGAAGTTCTTCCCTTCGAGGAACTTCCAGCCTTCGGGAAGATTCCCAGGGAAGGCCGGACCTTCGGTCGGCGACTTGCCGGTCACGAAGAGGCAGGCCTTGTTGCGCTGGCCGTCGAGGAACATCTGGTTGACGGAGTGCTGGTCGGTCACGCCGGTGGCGGGCACGGGCATGGTGCCGAGGCCGTCCTTGCCGAGGCTCTCGGCCCAGAGCTGGCCGAACCAGGGGCCGTAGGTGGCAAAGAGCGGCTCGTAGCAGAAGAAGATGAGGTCGGCGTAGCCGTACTCCTCGAGGCTCCTGGCCCAGCAGGCGAGGTGGAAGGAGGGATGGCGGGCGAGGCTCGAGGGATCCTGGGCCAGGGGCTTGGCAAGCCAGGCAGCGCCGTCGAGCAGGGCTTCCCAGTCGATGCCGAGGAAGCCGGCAGGCAGCAGGCCGACGGCGGAAAGCGCCGAGTAGCGGCCGCCGAGGTTGTCCGGCACCTCCAGGGAGGGCAGGCCGAAGGCTTTGGCTTCCTCGCGCAGGAAGCCCTTGACGAGATCCGTCACGACCATCATGTGCTGGCTCCAGGCCTCGCCGAGCGCCTTCTGCAGCCAGTCCTTGACGATGAAGTACTGGGAGATGGTCTCAATGGTGCCGCCGGACTTGCTGATGGTGACGACCATGGTGTCCTTGGGGTCAAGGCGCTTGAGCCACTCCTCGAGCTGGAAGGGGCAGACGTTGTCGGCTATCCAGAGGCACTTGCCGTCGTGGCCTGGCATGTCCTGGCCAGGGGCAAAGGCGCGCTGCATGGCGCGGGCGCCGAGGGCGGAGCCGCCGATGCCAAGCACGAGCATGTGCCGGCAGGCGCGCGACTTCTCGATCAGTTCGGGAAGGTCCCGGCGCAGGGGCTCGACGTAGCCCATTTTGAGGAAGGGAAGGAGGCCCTGGTCGAGTTCGGAGGCAAGCCTTGCCGCCAGCTCGGGGGCGCGCGACATGTGGGCGCCGAGATGATCGCGGCGCACGCGGCCGATAAAGGCTCTGGACCATTCAAGATACGCCATGGTTAACCCTCCTGGCTGCTCGGTGGCGTGGACAGCGGCGAACTGTCCTGGCCGCAGCGTGTTGTGCTCTGTGATTCGTTGGGTGGTTGACGGGCAGCCCCACGCCTGGCTTGGCGCCCTCATGGACGCAAGGCTCTGAACCAGGCTCTTCGATGGGATCGGCGCCTGATTCTGCGCCTGGCTCCGCTACTTGAGGCCGCACAGCTTCAAAAGCGCCCTGCCTGCGCTGGCTCCGCCGCGCCGGGCACCTCGCCGGCGCAGGGCCTTGCGCGGCCTTGCCGGACGCGCCGGCATGGGGCCGCCCTCTTCCGGCGGCTGGGGCACGGCTTCGACGCAGGCTGACTGACACTCGCCTGCAGCCGGGGGGCCGCCGGCAAAGCGCTTCGTCACGGCGGCATAGGTCTGCGGGAGAACGCCGAAGCGCCAGGTCCAGAGGGCGCAGGCGCCCTCGGCATCGCAGGCCCTGACGGCGGATCGGTCCCCTGCGCAGGCAAGGCAGAGCCTCCGGCAGGCGCGCAGCATCAGACGCTGAACCTGGCGCGGCTCCGGCTGGCTCACGTCGGCATGCAGGGCCTCGAGACGCAGCGCGTGGAGCGCGCAGCGAGCCTCCTGGCAGGCTTCCACCTCGCCGGCCTCGCCGCCAAGGCAGTCAAGGCAGAAGGCCCTGACGTCGCGGAGCGGTCCCTGCGCAAAGGCAAGCAGGGCGGCCGGGCATGGGGCAGCGGCGCTGGCGCCAGTCCTTGCCTGTGCCGCGGACGGCTGCGCGGACTTGCGCCCAGAATGCTTCCCCAAAGCAGCCGGGACAGCGCTGTCGGCCCTGCGCCGTCCCATGCTAGGCTTGGCCCTTGCCGCAGCACTTCTTGTACTTCTTGCCGCTCCCGCAGGGACAGGGATC
>DFDR01000051.1 GCA_002369295.1 Desulfovibrionaceae bacterium UBA3823 | reverse complement strand
GCCTATGCCCCAGGTGCCGGCGTAGGAGAGGGCGCGGTCGGCCAGCAGGCCGTCGGGAGCCCAGTCCCAGTACTCCATGTCGCCCATGAAGGTGGTGAAGCAGCCTGCCGGGGAGATGGAGGGCATGCGCTCGGAGCCGTTGCCTATGCTGCCGTCGTCGCCCGAGGCGTACCAGCCGAAGATGCCGGGAACGCCCCAGTCGAGCTTGTACTCGACGAGCAGCTTGGCCAGCCAGCCCTCGCGCCTGCTGGAGCCCCTGCGGGTGTCGAAGGCATTGTTGCGCACGGTCGCCCTGAAGTTGCCCATGGCTTCGGCGTAGCCGTAGTTGAAGTCGAACTCGATGTTCAGGGGATCCCTCAGGGTGAGCTTGAGCGGCAGGCCGGCGAAGAAGAGGGAGCCGTAGCCCTTGGAGGTCGAGCCGATGTCGCTTGCCAGGTTGAAGCCGGCAAAGCGCCCCGTCAGGGTCTGGTCAAGGCCGCCGCTGGTGCCGGTCCAGCCGGCGCCGCGGACGGAGCGGCGACTGCGGTGGTAGATGTTGTTGGGAAGATCGACGCTGTAGTAGCCGTCAAGGGTGTTCTTGCCGATGATGCCGTACATGAGCCAGGGGGTGGCCTCGATGCCGTCGAAGGTGAGCGGCACCGTCAGCAGAAAGAGGTCCAGGTTGTCCAGGTAGTTCTGGCTGGACACGCCGCCACCCCGCCTGTTGAAGCCCTCGAAGTTGTCGTTGGCGGGACGGAACCAGGTAAAGCCGACGCCGGCGTTCTCGTTGATCTGCCAGCTGGAGACCACGGCCGCGGAGTCGGCCTTCATGATGGCGGTGCCGCCGGCCGCGTTGGGCAGCCAGATGGTCTGCAGGCCCATGCGGAACTTGAGGTCCGTATCGGGCACGGCCCAGTCGATGTAGGCGTTCTTGACGGCAATGGTCCTGCCGTCGGCGCCGAGGGCGCCGCCTTCAGCAGCCCTGCCCCAGAGGCTGTTGATCTCGAAGAAGACCGTGCCGGAGAGCGATTCCGAGGCAACGGCGTCCAGCTGGAAGCGGACGCGCTGGTTGGCGCCGAAGATGTCCCTGTCCTTGTCCTGGTGCTTGTGCCAGCCGGTGTTGTCGCGCACGCGCTTGACGAGCGCGCCGTCGCCGGCGGTGAAGCCGACAAGCCATTCGCCCTTGGCCTTGAAGTCGATGGACATGGCCTCGGTGGAGGCAGCCAGAATCAAGCCTGCGGAGAGCAGGAGCGTAGTGAGCCGTTTCATGCTTGTTCCCTTCTGTTTGTGCACTGGAAGAGCGCTGGCCTTGTCCGGCCCTGCCGTATTTCCCCTTGGACAGGACGGCCGGTCCCCTTGGCGCCTTCCCCCTGTGCGCCTTCCGCCTGCACGGCGCAAAGGCGCATCCCTTGCCTGCCCGGCATCCGAAGGACCTGCGCTGTGAGTGCAGGCGCCTTGCCCGCCCGGGGCGGGAGTCGGCCGCTCTGCAGAACAGCGCCTGCAGATCGGCCATGCCGAGTTCATGCTGTTATAGAAGACATGCAGGCTTGGGGCAGGGAAAAGTAGAGTTTTTCTGCAAGCATTGCCGCATTCTGCCAGCTGAGGCGGAAATAAACCTCAAGCATCGCTTGAAGAATACCGCTTCACTGGCGCGACGGGCAGGACGCCGGCACCCGGAGCACCGGACCGCTGGCCCTTGGGCCGGACGTCAAGCAGCCCGCTTGGCCTGCCCTGCCGCCATGCTGGCACAGGGCTCTCTCAGGGACAGCAGGCCTCTCCCCGGCACCGCAGGATTCTCCCCGGCGCAGCGCCTTGGGCGCCTGCGCGCCTGGACGTCTGGAAAAGGCCGTGCCGGGTTCCCTCGGCACAGCGCCGTCTGGCAGCTACTTGCCGGAGTGCTGGCTGCGGGAAAGGGCCCGGGCAATCGCGCCGGCGTCCATGGCGTGCTCATCGTCGTGCTTCGCGCTGTCATGCCAGGCGCAGAGTTCGCGCCAGCGCTCGTCGTAGACGACGCTGTAGGGCCCGCCGTGGCAGTTGTTCACATAGCGGTAGAGGAGGCGCCCCTGCTCCCGGATGAGGCGACCGGACTCGAGGCTCTGCTCGAAGGTGCCGGACCTGAGCTGGCTGAACACGGACTCGGGGATCTCGTAGAGCTCCTCCTCGGAGCCCTCCCGGTCGCAGCTAAAGCTCGACGCCGTGCAGCGTCCCGTCCTGGCGTCGCGGCAGGCCTTCCAGCCGCCGCCTTCCTTGAACTGCCTGGATTCCTTCTTGAACGGCATGGCTTCCTCCTTGAACGGAATGACGTTCTCCCTGTCCGGCAGGGCTTCTTCCTGAAGGGCAAGACTTCCTTTCTGACCGGCAGAGCTTCTTCCAGAAGGGCAGAGCTTCCATCTTGAACGGCTGCACTTCCTCTCTGCGAGGCCGCGCCGGCAGGGTCCTGCCTGCGGAAGGCAGAGCCCCGCGCCCCTGCCGGAAGGCGCCTTCCCTCAGCACAGCCCTGCATCGAAGGCCCCGCGTATGGCGTCGCAGAGCAGGGCGACGTCCTCTTCCGGGGAGACGAAGGGCGGCATCAGGTAGACGTTGCGGTTGAAGGGCCGGATCCAGACGCCTCTGGAGACGAAGTAGTCCTGGAGCCTGGCCATGTCCACGGGACGTTTGGCTTCAACGACGCCGATGGCGCCGAGCACGCGCACGTCGGCAGCCGCGGGATGGCGCCGGCAGGGCTCGAGCCCCTCCCTGAGCCAGCCTTCGATGTTCCTGACGCGCTCCTGCCAGGGAGAGGCCAGGAGCAGATCGATGCTCTGGCAGGCCGCCGCGCAGAAGAGGGGATTGCCCATGAAGGTCGGCCCGTGCATGAGCACGCCCCCGCCCTCGGCCGGCCCCGCCTGCTCAATGCCCTGGGCGACGGCGCCCGAGGCAAGGACGGCGCCGCCGGTCATCATGCCGCCCGTGAGCGCCTTGCCGACGCACATGATGTCGGGCGCGACGCCCGCCCATTCCGAGGCGAAGAGCCGGCCCGTGCGGCCGAAGCCCGTGGCAATCTCGTCGAGGACAAGCAGGATGCCGTACTGCCGGCACAGCCCGGCCAGGCCTTCGAGGTAGCGGGGATGGTAGAACCACATGCCGCCGGCGCCCTGGACGATGGGCTCGAGCACGACGCAGGCAATCTCGTCCTGCCTGGCCTCCAGGATGCGGGCCGCCTCGCTGAGGCTTGCGGGATCAAAGGGCTGGTCGAAGCGCGCGCTCGGGCGCTCCATGAAATAGTGCTTTGGCAGCAGGCCGGCAAAGAGGGTATGCATGCCGTTGACCGGATCGCAGACGCTCATGGCCCCCTGGGTGTCGCCGTGGTAGCCGCCGAGGGGCGTGAGGAAGCGCCGGCGGGAAGCGCGTCCCGTAGCAATCTGGTACTGCACCGCCATCTTGAGGGCCACTTCCACGGCAACGGAGCCCGAATCGGCGAAGAAGACGTGCTCGAGGCCGGCAGGCGCCAGATCCAGCAGGCGCCTGGCCAGGGCCGCGGCCGGCCTGTGGGTGAGCCCGCCGAACATGACGTGGCTCATGGCGTGGATCTGCCGGGACATGGCGGCCTTGAGGGCAGGGCTGCCATAGCCGTGCACGGCGCACCACCACGAGGACATGCCGTCCACCAGCTCGGTGCCGTCGGCAAGGACGATGCGGTTTGCCCTGGCGGAAACGGCCTGGCGCACGGGCAGGGGGTTGAGGGCCGAGGTGTAGGGGTGCCAGAGGTGGGCCCTGTCGAAGGCAAGGATCTCTGCCGCGCTCTCCGGGCTCTCGCCTGCCGCCGGCACGCTCCAGGAAGGCATGGCGCCGCGAGGGGCGCCCTGGCGCCGGAACCTGTCGAAGAGCGTTCCAGCCACGGCTTCCAGCTGGGGCAGTGGAGCAAGGGGATCCTCCTGCCAGGGCAGGGAGGCCAGCAGGGGCACGCCGGCCTCAGCGGCAAAGGCTTCCAGGCTTGCCTCGTTGTCCTGCAGGATGCGCAGCTCGTCGGCAGGACCTGCTCCGGCGCCGCAGCCGGCGTCGCACTGCGCCGGCGGACAGGTCCTGTTGAGGACGATGCCGGCGACCTCGATGCCCCGCGCCTGGAGGGCCTCCACGCTCAGCATGGCGTGGTTGAGGCAGCCGAGGCGGTTGGCGGCCACGAGGACGACGGGGAGCCGCAGGCAGAGCATGAGGTCGAGCATGGTCTCCCGGGCGTTCAAGGGTACCCAGCAGCCGCCCGCCCCCTCGACGAGCGCCATGTCGCCTTCCGGCACGGCATCGGCGCAGGCTTTGGCCAGCTCCCGGCAGGAGAGGGCCGTGCCGGCAAGGGAGGCGGCCAGATGCGGCGAGCAGGGGGGCTCGAAGCAGGCGAGCGCCCTGGCCCTGGGCCACTGGAGCGCCACGGCGTCCACGTCCGGAGCAGACCAGCCGCCGGCCGTGCCGACGTCCTGCCTGCGGGTGCAGCCTGTCTGCACGGGCTTGACGTAGCTGAGCCTGCCGCCGGCGAGGCCGCCCAGCAGGCGCGCCAGTCTGGCGCAGACGAAAGTCTTGCCGGCATCGGTGTCCGTGCCGGTCACGAAGAAGCCCCTGAGCTCGCGCGGCAATCCGTTCATGGCAAAGCCCTCCTAGCGCAGGCCAAGGCTTTGGAGCATGCGCTGGTCGCTCTCGAAGCCCGAGCCCCGGGTGGTGAGATAGTCGCCTGTCATGAGGCCGTTGGCGCCGGCTGCCAGCACCCAGGAATCGACGGCGCCGAGCGTTGCCAGGCGCCCTCCGCAGACGACGACGTCGCGGGCAGGATTCGTCAGGCGCGCCAGCGCCACGCAGCGCAGGGCCTCCCAGGCCTCGAGCCGGGGATGCCCTTCCATGCGCGTTCCCGGCACGGGCATGAGGAAGTTCACGGCCAGGGAGTCGACTTCGGCTTCCGCCAGGGTCTCCAGGAGCTCGGCGCGCTGCGCCCAGCTCTCGCCGAGGCCGAAGATGCCGCAGCTGCACACCCTGAGTCCCTCGGCCCTGGCGCAGGCCAGGCTTGCCAGATCCTCCTCGTAGGCGTGGGTGGTGCAGATGGCGGGAAAGTGGCTGCGGGCCGTCTCGAGGTTGTGGTGGTAGGAGGTGAAGCCCGCCTGCCTGAGGCGCCTTGCCCGCTCCCGGTTCAGCATGCCGAGCGAGCCGCACAGGGCGATGTCGACCCTGGCCCGCAGCGCTTCAGCCGAGGCGCAGAGGCTGTCCAGATCCCGGTCCGAGAGGGCCGTGCCGCTGGTGACGATGCCAAAGCGCGCAGCGCCGCAGGCGGCCGCGGCCGCGGCCTTGCGGAACAGGGTGTCGGCGTCCGCCAGGGGGTAGACGGGAGCGTCGGTCCTGTGCCGCGCGGACTGGGCGCAGAAGGCGCAGTCCTCGGGACAGCGGCCCGACTTGGCGTTGACGATGGCGCAGGTGAAGACGGGCTTGGCAAAGCGCGCCCTGGCCAGCCCGGCCAGGGCAAAGAGATCGGGATTCAGGGAGCGGGGCAGCAGCCCGAAGGCTTCGGCCTCCTCCCGGCTGGCCAGGGGCGTTTCGCCCTGAAGGAGGCGGGAGGCGATGGCCTCGAGAAGGGGATGGAGCGACATGGAACCTCTCGTGCGTGTCTGCGGTTGAAGGGGGAGCCCCCGCTGGGAGGCCCCGGGAAGAAAGACCCTTCCCGTCCGCAGTCCCGGTGCCTGAGCCTTCCGCCGGCGGCGGAGGCATGCCGCAGGGACGGGACGCCGGGCGCGGGCAAGCGGCAGGCTACTGCCAACGCCCTGGCTCTGCAAGGCGGAAAGACAGGCGGGCAGGACCCAGGAACGGGCGGGGAAGGGGAGGCAGGCAAGGCGGAACGGCCGGGGGGCTTGCACTGGATTCCTGCCGGCAGTAGACGGAAGGCATGGACACCACCGCTCTCGCCGCCGTCATTGCCTGGATTGCCGGCGGCTTCGTTTCCGGCATGTGCGCCATCGGCGCAGCCATGATCGCCGTGCCGGCCATGGCCTTCTTCCTCCCCATGCACGACTGCGTGCTGGTGAGCTGCATCACCCTGCCCTTCATGAACCTCGCCACCTCGGCCCTGCATCTGCGCTGGTGCCGCTGGCGGGCCCTGCTGCCCATGCTAGCAGGCTGCATTCCCGGCTCGCTGGCCGGCTTCTGGACGCTCAAGGCCGTGCCGGAGCCGGCCCTGCGGATAGCCGTGGGACTGGCGCTGCTGGCCTTTCCTCTCTGGAACAGGGCAAAGCCGGGACAGGCGCGCGGCGAAAGCGCCCTGGCGGCCCTGGCCGCCGGCTTCGGATCCGGCCTGCTGCGCACGGCCTGCTCCTTCGGAGGCCCGCCGGCCGCGGCCTACGGCGTCTACGCCGGCTGGAGTCCGCGCGAGTACCTCGGCACCGTCGGCGCCTTTCTCCTGAGCGCAGGCCTCGTGTCCTGGGTCTTCCAGGGCTGGGGCGGCATGTACACCGGCGAGGTGGCCAGGCTTGCCTGCTATGCCGTTCCCGCAGCCGTTGCCGGCGTTGTCCTGGCCGCTCCCCTGGCAGCCCGCATCTCGGCCCAGGCCATGCGCCGCTGGACCTCGGCGGCCATCGCCTGCGGAGGCCTCGCCTGCATCTGGAAGGCCCTTGCCTGAGCCCGCGCCAGGCAAGGCGCCGGTGCAGGGCGCACTCCACGCCAGAACGCCGCGGCTTCGCCTTGAGAGGCAAAAGGCCCTCCAGGCATCGGCATGCCGGGAGGGCCCGCCACGGGGTGGCTTGCCGCAGGCGCCGGGATCCCAGGGGCAAGGAACAGGACTCATGGGACCGGCGCCTGCGCCGCAGGCAGGCGGTGCGCCCGTCTGCGGGGGAAGAATCAAGAAAGACTGGGGACGAGGCGCAGGGAGCATCCCCCTGCGTCCAGCGGACGCAGACGGCACCCGCATGGTTCTGCACATGGACATGCACATGCCGTACCTTGGAGCAAAAAATGCCACATGCCTCGGCAGCATGCCGGCATACAAGCAATTTTTGGGGGCCTTGCCCAGCCGAGGCACGGAGCGCGCCCAGACAGAACCAAGCCCTGCAGTCTGCCCGGGGGTGGCCAAGCCCGCTGCAGACAGGCTGCAGACGTGCAGCGCAAGACGAAAGAGCCGGGCCAAACCATGCAAAAGTGTCGGCATAAGTGTCGGCATAAGTGTCGCAGGAATCAGACAGCCAATCCCTGCAAGCCAAGCTCTACCGCCTTTCATTCCATTTTTCAATCGGAACGTTGACGGAGCGTTTCCGGACGTTCCACAACAAGGATAGCTTCTGGACGCGGCGGCGCCGCGAGGCGAACGCCGGACCTGATCTTCGCGGCCAGGCCGAGGATTCCCGGCATGAAGCGCCGCAGAGGCTTCGATGCGGACAGCTGTCTCGCCAGCAGCGCGACGAAGGTCGCGGCCAGGAAAGTCGCGGCCAGGAAGGCAGGCGTCTGTCCTGCGCCCGGCTGCGAGAAGCGTGCGATGGCTGATTGCGCTGGCGCGGGCGAGCCCGCCAGGGGAAGCAGTCCTGCGGATGGCAGTTGACACGGCGGAGCCGAAAAGCAGGCCTGCGAAGCCGCCTGCGGCACGGCAGGGCAATGGCGCCGCTGGCGCTGGCGAAAGCATCCGCACGTCAGGCACGGTGCATCACGGCGCTTCGCCGAAAGCGCGTCGCCAGGCGCATGCCGAGGGCAGAGGGCTTCGCCCGGGGATGAATCGGACAGGCGTCGCGAAAAGGCGGGCAAGCAGGGGATGCCGCTGGCTGTGCGCGGAGGTTCTGCCAGCCTTGCCCGGCGAGTTCACCGCATCTGGCGCCTCGGCGGCTGCGAAATCTGCGACAAGGCAGGCGGCAGGCGGAAAAGCCCTGCCGGAGCCGCCACGCCCGAGACCGCAAAGCCCGTTCACGCGCCTGCGGCCATGCTGGCGGCGCAGGCGCCGTCCGGCAGGACAAGAGAAGCAGCCTCCCCAGTCAGCATCGGGCTCCTGCCCATGCGCTACGCTTTTGCCGGCCTGGAGGCGATGAAGCCGCCGGGGGGCTTCAGGAGCTCATGGCTCCGAAAGCCCTTTCCCCAGCAGTCTGCTAATACTTGGGCACGGCGTGGCCGTACTTGTCGACGTTCCTGCCGCTGGCAGGCGTCCTGCCGGCGTTGATCGGACGGCCGTACTTGTCCACGTTGGCGGGACGGGGCGCGGCCTGGCCGGGCGCAGGGCGGTTCACCTGGTTCGGCGCAGG
>DFDR01000189.1:9513-9698 GCA_002369295.1 Desulfovibrionaceae bacterium UBA3823 | reverse complement strand
GTGCCGGCTTATGCTGGACGAGCTCGAGCACATGTTCGGACAGCATGCGGCCTGGCTCAATCTGGAGCCGACCGACGGCTCGGAGATGGAAGGCGACTGTCCCGCAAGCGGACCGGAGTACACGCCTTCGGAGATAGGCCAGCTGAGCCTCAATGCGTCCATAGCCGAGCGGCTCGGCTTTCTGA
>DFDR01000189.1:0-9453 GCA_002369295.1 Desulfovibrionaceae bacterium UBA3823 | reverse complement strand
CGATCCCGAGCTCTGGACCCGGCGGGTGGCCGTCGGGGACGGGGCCGGCGGCACGAGGCTGGAGGAGCGGCGGGTCCGCAAGTGCGCCTACAAGCTTCCGGACTACCTCAGGGAGATCGTCAAGGACGACGGCGACCTCGTCGAGCGGGGGCGCGCCCTCCAGAGCGAGGCCCAGAAGGCCGGGAAGGCGTGGGGGGCCATGGCGGGCCGCGTGCTGGACGGGGAGGGTCAGGAAGAGGGCCAGGAAGAGGCCACCAGCGGCTTTGGCGTCGACAGCGCCATCCGGCACGGCGCCTTCATCTCGGAAGCCTGGTACTTGCTCCCCAACGGTGCCAGGCGCTACTGCGCCGTCGTCAAGCCCAAGCGGGGGAAGCCCTGGTGCGGCGTTGCCGAGAAGAGCTTCCTGGAGCACGGCCTGGACATCGAGGTGCTGGCCCGCTACGCCGCGGCTGCCAGGGTTCCCGAGGGCGCAAGGCGCAAGGCTCTGGAGCTGGCGGAACTTCACAGCCAGGGATTCAGGCCCGAAGGTCCCGTGCCGGCAGAGGACTTCAGGCAGTTCCTGCGGAGCAGGCGCCGGGAGGACGGCCGGCGCTCCTGACGGCTGGGGCCGGCCCCGTCAGGCGGCCCGGCGCAGGAAGGGCCCGCCGCAACGCAGGCAGGGCCAGCCACGGAGCGTGCGCCCGGCGCGTTCGTCCGCGTTCTGGCGTGGGAGGGAGTGGCCAGAACAAGAACGCCAGCCATCTTCCAGGGAGGCTGCGCCCCGGGCCCCGTTTCGCATGCCGCGAAGGCCTGTGGGCTCTGCGGGAAAACGAGGGGATCTTGGCAAGACGCAGGTGCGTTCTGGAAGCTGCCGGCGGTCTGTCTGCCTGCCGGCGGTCTGCTTGCCAGCCAGTGGTCTGGCCGCCGGGGGTCCCCGCATCGGGGCAGTCACAGGCCCGGCCTGTCTGCCCCTCGTCGCTGGACGGGGCGAAGGCCGCTGATCTGCCGCGACCCCTTCTGCCTTTTGCCCCGGCGCTTCGGCCATGGCCGTCTGTGCCCTGGCCTCGCCGGCCGCTGCCGGAATGCCGTCGAAGGAGGTCTGAGGGGTCCTGGTCGCCTCCAGCCCGTCCACAGCCGAGACAACTGGAATGTGGCGGGATGACCTTGGAAGGACGATCCCAAATGTCCAGGGACGGCTCAAAGCCAAGGGCGGCATCCAGGCAAGGACGTCAGGAGTGGCGTGTTTGTCGCCTGTCGTCAGTTCTCTCTTCGTCTTGTCGCCTGACATCGTGCCCCATAGCCTCCTGAATGCAGGGAGACGAAACCGGCCCGAGGCCCGGCACGGCGACGAACAGGCGCGATGCAGACGCACTCCGCAAAAGATCGAAGCGACGAAGACTGCCGCGGCAAAGACCGGCTATGCGGATGCCACTGCTCCGCCTGTCAGCGGAAGGAGGGCCTCTGGCAAGGAGGGTGCGAAGAACGTGCTGGAGCCGGCCGATGACCCGCGAAGACACTCCGCTTTTGTCGCGCCCCCTGAACCGGCTCCGCGGCAGGGAAGAGGGGAGGGGGCTCCCGAAGGCGTCGCGCAGCGTTGGCGCCATGAGGCAAGCTGGCTGGCATGGCGCTGGAGTGGCCGGCAGCAGGCCGGTCCGCAGAAAGGCTGCCGCTGGCATCCAGCCGAAAGGCAGATGTCATGAGGCCGGATCGCCCAGAATGCGCCGGGAGCAGCCAGCACTTGCCGAAAGCTGTCGCGCGCAGGCCAGGCTTGCCGGACGCGGCGGGGCAGGCATTCTTCCTGTCCCTGGGCAGTGCTTGGCCGAAGCAGGGATCCCGCTTTCCGGCCCCGGCGCCAGGGCGGCGTCGGCTCCCTCCAGCAGCCAAGGCTGCGTGGATCCCCCTTGCCCGGCTGGCATTATTCGGGAACCAAGAAAAATTCCATATTTTGGAAGAAAATTGTATCATGGGGGGCTGAGTATGTCGCCTCGCCCTTTCCGTGACCATATGAAACCCCAAAGGAGTGCACATGAAAGCCTATTTCGCCTCTCTCCTCCCGCTGGCTGAGGACAGCGGCCAGCCCGGCGACTGGTACCTGATCTGCTTCAAGGACTTCGCCGGCGCCGTCACGCAGGCCAGAAGCCTTGCCGAGTGTCTCGCCATGGGGCAGGACATCCTCGAGATCCATGGCCTGAGCCTTGCCGAGCAGGGCCGTCCCCTGCCGGAGCCCTCCTCCTATGAGGAAGTGCTGGCCTTCACGGAGCAGGCCATGAAGGGGGAGGGCATAGCGGCTGGGGCGCAGTGCTACGTGCAGCTTTTTGGCCTTCCCGAGATCGATCTCTCCCCTGTGGACGTTCAGGTCCGCATGACCCGCTGGGACCTGCGCTGCATCGAGGCCAGAGCGAAGGAGCTCGGCCTCGGCAGGGACGAGTTCCTGGTCCGGGCAGCCCGGGCCTACAGGGACGCGGCCGACGAGGACTATGGGACGCCGTGCCGGCAGGAGACGGCGGCGCCGGAGGAAAGCCTGTGAGCGCGCGTGCCCGGCATGGTGGCATGGTACCGTCCTCTTGACGGCTTCGGCGCCGCAGAGGCGTCTCCCACAGCGCGGCGCCTCGCAGGCCCCCGGCAGGCCTGCCCTGCCTGCCCTTCTGCAGGCGCCTGCCAGGGGAGGCCAGTCCGTCGCCTGCAGGGAAGCCGGCGCCTGCAGCGGCAGGGGCGTCGATTGCCCGCTGCCGTTCCGCCTGCTGCTGGAAGCGAAAAGCTAAACGCGCAAAAGCGCTTGACACTCCGGCATGCCCGGCATATGAATAAGCCAAGTTGAAGGTTTCAATTTTTGTCTTGACGCTTGCAGGGCATATGGAAGTTCCTTGTATTCGACTACGATTCTACTTCCCGCCCACTTTGCCTTTATGCGGCAGATGAAAGTTCCTTGACTGTCATGTCGTGCAGACATCCCTACTTTCCGCCGCATTTGTCTGCGTTGCCCTTGTCGCCTGACGCAGGGAAGGCGTATGCGCCCCCTGCGCAGGCGCGGCCGCAGCTCAAGAGAGAGACTATGCTTATCAAAGACGCCATCGAGCTGACCAAGTCCTGCATCCTTTTCTTCCATGCCGTGCCCGAGGTGCAGGCCGACGTCGCCTGTGCACCCAAGGACGACGAGGGAGAGATCTGCTTCGGCTACTACGTCACCCCCGAAGCCTGGGCCGGCAATCCGGTGCTGGGAAGGCTGCGCTCCTTTCTGAAGCAGAACGTGGGCACTGACCTGCGCAGCCTGAACGCCGGATTCCACAAGTCCTTCGCCGCCGTCAGAGACGGCGATGCCAGGCATCTTTTTGCCCAGCAGATCCTGCACTACTTTTCCACCTACGGCCTCGAGAACCTGGGGCTCGAGGCGCAGGCCTTCATCCCCCGCGAGCGCCTTGCGCTGGAGCCGGGCGCGCCGGTGCGCATAGCCGTCCTGCGGAAGATGCCCATGGAGGAGCTGCGCTCGCGCCTGCATGCCATTGCCCTTGGCCGCGCCCCGATCCCCGGCGACGCCATGCCGCACTTTGCCGCCATGCTGCGCCTTCTCGGCCTGGCCAGGGACTGGGATCCCGGGCAGTGCAGGAACAAGGAAATCAAGATGCTGCTCTGGGACGCGCGCGGGGACTGTCCTGCGGAGGGCGAAGAATTCCTGCGCTTTGCCGTCTACAAGGCCACGGGCAGCCTGCTTTTGATCAAGTCGCCGGAGGCTATCGCCAGCCTCAAGGCGGGCATCGCCGATCTGAAGACGGACTGGTTTTCCCTGCATCCCGGCCTCGTGGCCGCATGCGCCAAGGTGTACTACCGCTACAAGCCGCTGTTCCTGGCGCTGCGCGCCAACCCGCTTTTCCGCTCGCCCGTCAACCGCATGCGCAAGCTGGCGGTCAAGCTCAAGGAGCCGGCGCATCCCGGGCCGCTCGACCTTGTCACCTGCGGGCGGACGCGGGATGCCGGCGCGATCCTGAGGGAGCTCCGGAAGGTTTCGACAGCCAGGAAGGTCGCGCTGATCAATGCCATCCGGCGCCGCAGGCAAGGCGCCGCGCATGCCGCCTACGTCATACGCAACGGCAAGGTCTGGATTGGGGACCAGGGCGCGGCACCGGAGCTTGCGCAGGAAATCGAGGAAGCCTGCATGGAGGCGCTGCTTGCCGACCTCAGGCCGCGCGTCGAGGGCCGCAGCGTCTTCCTGCCGGACAATCCCGACTACGCCTTTCCCGCCTCGCCGAGGCAGTTCACCGGCTTCATCCCCTTCAACTCCGTCTACAGGCTTCCCAAGAGCGTGCTGTGCGGCGTCCACTGGGAAAACATCCTGGTCAACGGGCAGGAGAGCCGCACGGATCTCGACCTGCATCTCAACTCCTCCACCGTCAACTGCGGCTGGCACGTGCAGTGGTCTGAGGAATGCAGCGTCCTGCGCACCGAGGCAAGGGTGCTTTTCAGCGGCGACATGACCGATGCGCCCCGCAGAAAGGGCGGCGCGTCCGAGGTGTTCTTCATCGGCGAAGGCATCCGGGACGCGACGCTGCTGGTCAACCTCAACAACTACACCGCCAACGGCGCATGTCCCTTCCGGCTCCTTCTGGAAGGGACCAGCGAAGAGCAGATTAGCCGGGCAAGCCTCGTTGGCCGGAACCTTGACCTGGCCATCCCCCTGACCATCGAGGGGACGTCGATGTGCCTCGGCATCATCGACTGTGCTTCCGACGGCGGCAAGCGCTTCGTGTTTGCGTCGGGCGCCATGGCCAGAGGCATCGTGTCCTCCTACAGCGGCGTCTCGGAGGGCTTTGCGGAGCACGTCCGCGCCTCGGCGGCGACGTGCCTCACGTTGCGCGAGGTGCTCGGTCGCGCAGGCGCCAGGATCAACGACAAGGACGAGGATGCCGGCTGGGACTACAACTTCAGCCTGCAGCACGCCTCCCTCGATGCCTTCCTCCGCCTTCTCGAAGACGCCGCCGCCTAGACTGGCGTCCTTCTCGCCTTGCGCGAAGACAATGCTCGTCCCTGTCCTCGCGCCTGTCCTCGTGCCTGCCGTCACGGCTTTCCTCCGGGAGATCTGCCGCCTCCCCGCATTTCTTTGCCGGCAAGCTGTCTGGCTGCTGTTTTGGCGACCGCCGTTTCGGGCTTTGCCGCCATGCGGCGTCCGCATGCCAAGCCCCGGCACTCCCCTGACAGCTTTGCCTAGATTGCTGATTTGAGATCCCCTTTTTTCAGGGCAGAATTTTGAAAAAGATCTCGCCGACTTCGTCTAAAGGAAGACAGTTTGCTACGGCGTGCGGGAGAGGATGACTATGACGTCTTTGGGAAGATATTTTATGTTTGGAACATGCATGAAACATTGCGTTCCTGTGTTTCTGCCTTTGCAACGCACAATAGTTTTACGCATGTTTATATTTATATGATTATCAAATACAATGTCGCCGTTTTTATCGAAGCAAGCCGTCGCTTTTGCAGAAAAACGTCGATTAAATTTAAAATATTGAGTGTACTTGTTTCCTTTTTCATTTCTGTTAAAGCAGTAGGAATCCTGTGCAATGCCAAGGCTGTCTCTAGTGGGGGTGTCGGCAAAATATTCAGCTTTTGCAAAATACCAGCACCCCTCCAGAAAGGAGCGGTCGTTTCTATCCGCCGCATCCGCTGGATTTTCCAATTTTCCGCTTTCTCTCCTCTTCACGGCAGGCTCCTCCTTCACGGCGACAGGCTTGCCGAAGAACGGGACGGCGTCGTCATCAGGCTCGTCCTTCCTTACGTCCGGCTACTCGCCGAAGAAAGGCGCCTCTACGGGAGGAGGCGTCTCCTTCGTCGCCGGCGGATCGGACGTGACGGCGTCGTACTCCACGGCGAAGGACGGGCTGCAGAAGAATTGGAAGAGAAGCAGGCCAAAAACGGAGCGTTCTGCGGAACCAGCATGCATAGAGGCGATCTCCTTCCGGCAAAGAAAATTGAACGGACTAGCTCGCTGCCGGACGATCGGAGAACGGCAAGATCTCCTCGCAGGAATGGATGCGGTCGCAGTTCTCCTTCATGCAGGATGCGTTCATGGCTTCCTCCTGCCCTGAAACATACTCCAGTGGCAGGAGGAACGCTAGAACTTCTTGAAGGATCCGTCTTCCTTGTCTGGCGGCGGATCCACCTTGTCCTGACCTTTGTCCAGATCCAGACACAGTAACGTCTAGGCAGCGTCCAGCTGTGATGCCTCAGCTGGCCTCTTCCATTTTTCCAATTCGCCGAAGCGTCTCGTCCATAGTTCATCACCCAGCTGGGTGCGGCCGCTGTCCTTCAACGCATGGAGCTGATTCAGAAAGCCCGGTATGTTCGAGACCAGCTCGGAGCCGTTCCCAAAGGTTTCGTGTCCAGCTTTTTCGTCCCACTTGCGCCCCGGGTCGCCCCCAAGCCCTGCCACCCTCTGTCGGGTTCGCTTAACTTATTGATTTTAGTTTTCTTTTTTAGCTGAAAACTTCCAGGACGGCCACCTCCAGATCGTCGAAGGCCGCCTCCGGCGGCAGTTCTGGATGCTCCCTGCCCAGCTTGTGCCTGAGCATGAAGCTCCAGGCCACGATCTCCTCGACGCCGATAGCCCGCTCAATGTGGTCCGGCTCCCTGAGCGAGAGCTGCTCAACCTTGCAGCCGTGCTTGAGCACGTGGTGGAACTCCTTGATGCTCCAGCGCCTGGCGTAGTCCTCGACGCACTTCACGGCGTCTTCGGGACTCTCGAGGGCTCTCGTCGTCAGGAGATTCCACCAGACTCTTTCCAGTCCCTTCGGCTTGTCCAGCTCGACCGCCGTCACGGCCCAGAGGGGCGCGGACTTCCCGTCGGGCAGCCTGAAAGCCACCCTGTGCATGCGCACGCTCAGCACCGCATTCCTCGCCGCCCTGGCGCTTCCCGGCGCCTGTTCCCGCTTCCTGGACTGCTTCACGATCCTCGGAACGCGCACGGTCATCTTCGCGCACTCCTCCTTCGCCCGCATCAGCCTGAAGAGGCTGTGCCTTCTCCGGCTTCCGCCCTCCACGGCGCGGTCCGCCTTCGCCCGGAGGATGACCTCCACGTTGGGCAGCAGCTGGATCTCGCTCAGAAAGCCGCCGAAGTCGCTTTCGCGGTCGCAGAGAATGCACAGCTTCGTTTTCGGCATCCACCGGGCTATCCCGTTCATCCAGAGCACGAACTCGAGCCAGATGTACGGCGCTGTCTTCTCGGGCGGGACTTCCCTGGGCTTGGGATCGTCCTTCTTCCAGAAGCCGCGCACCTCGCAGTCGGACCTCAGTATGCCCAGCGGAATGCCCTCTTCGGTGGAGACCCAGGCGCTGAAGATGCCGATGCTCCGGCTTGCGGCTGCGGTCTGGTTCCTGCCGGCGTCTCCCATGTCCCTGCTTGTCCGCGGCTTGGAGGAAAAGTCCAGGAGGGTTCTGTCCATCGCGACGTAGACGCGTTCGAAGGCCATCATGCGCCGGCATGTGCGGTGCGCGTGGCCCTGCATCACGTCGTCCATGCCGAATGCCTGCTCGGACTCGAAGATTCTGTAGGCGCCCTTCATCTCGGCGTATCCGCCGGACGATCCTCCCCTGGCCGCTCCGCACACCGTGTTGCCCGGCCTGGCGTAGAGGAGGCCTGCGGTCCTGGCAATGCGGCGGTTGCGCCTCCTGTCTCCAAGCGGAGAGCCTGCAAACTCCTGCATGAACACATCGCCGTCCAGACTTTCGCTGATGCCCAGCGGCCCCTGGAGGAACCAGGGCGGCGGCAGGTTCTCCCCCCTGGGGCGGCCGATGCCGTAACGCTCTCTGAAGTCCGGAACCAGCACCTTCATGAAGAGCATCTTGGGGGCCACCGCCGTCTCGCCGTCCTTCCGAATGGATTCTCCGTTGTCGCCGCGCCCTTCGGTCAAGCCCACCGGCTCGTAGCCGGCGGCCTTGTAGCACGCGCCGTCGTGCTTCTCCGGGTTCACGAACGTTTCGATCAGGCAGGCGTCGACGTTCCATTCCTCCCTGTACACCTTCCTGGCGAAGTCTTCTCCCATGGCGATGACTTTGGAGGCCAGGTTGCGGCATCCTTTCGTCCGGATGAGAAGGCGGCTGTTGAAGATGATGATTTTCTTGGCGAGGGAGTCCCTCTGCTCCGGCGTGAAGTCCACCCAGTCGTCCCTCAGCGCAAGCGCGTCCATGGCCGAGGAGTAGCACATGCACGCCAGAAGGCCGTGCGCCGAATAGAACAGGAGCTTGAGCGCGTGTCCGGGAGGCACGGTGGCGCCGATGTCGTGCTCGGTTTCAAGCGCCGTGTTCCAGGTTAGAAGCTCCGGATCAGTTTTGACCCGGACAATCCAGATCTTCCCGATCTTCTCGACGCTGTCCGGAACCCCTTCGGGCAGGGGCACCGGCTCCGGGAGGCAGCGGGGCTTGCGGGGGCGCTTTTCCCTGGGCGGCTCCCAGCGGAGGGAGGCCTGGAGATCGAGGGTTCCGGCGCGGTGAAGCTCCTCCAGAGCCCGTGCGCAGGCATGATCCCGGTAGCTGCCGTCGGCGTTGCGCAGATCAAGCGCTGTGCAGAGAAAGTACGCGAACTGGAGAAGCGTGCGCCCAGCCTGCTCCCGGAGCCACTGCCGAACCTTTTCCAGCACGTCGGGCGCGGAAAGGGTCTGCTTGAGAGGAGAGATGTCATGCGTATCCATGCCCGGGAGGATGGCAGATTTTTCCTAGGCTGTGTAGGGGGATCAATGTGGGCACATGTCAGCGCTAGGCTCATGAATGCTGCAGAGACTTTTGCTTGTGTTCAACGGAACCGGAGAAGTCCTGCGTCCGGCGCCACTCTTCGACCACGGCGCCTCCTTCGACATCGGCGAATGCCCCTGGCTTCCCCGCGGACTCCAGCTGGAGACCTTCCTCAGGCCCCGCCACGAAGCCAAGCTGGAGGCCGCCGCACGGCTGGAGCTGAAAGCGGCATCCGGAAGTCCGCGCCGCAGAAAGCGCCATAGCCATGATGCAGGACTATGTCCGCAGGGCGGCGAAGGATGCACTCGAAATTCTGGACTGGCAGGACGCCGGCCCGAGGCCGGAATAGCCGGTTCCGCAACGCCTGCCCCGCAACGGAAGCCGGAGGCTTTCGGACGGCGTTCCTCTTCAGCCTGCGGGAAACTGTTGACATGTCGCGGACTGCTGTCCCGCATGAACACACTTCGCCTTGCAGCAGTCGCTTCTCCTGGCTTCGCCTGTCCAGAGCGCGGGGCGGAGACAGGCCGGACCTGCGTACCCCCGGAGACCTCGGACACCCGCAGCGAGGCGTTCAGCAGATTCCTGAACCCCCATGCCTCTTTTCGCAACCTCTCGTGATTTCATCGCAGAACCCGCAGGGGACCCGCGCTGCACTTGAAGCGAGACCCGGGACCGTCATCTTCCGTGGGCTCCTTCCCTGGCGAGGCTGGGACAGCTGGCGATGCCGACGGCATCCTGCTCTGGCAAGCGGCTCTGGCAAGC
>DFDR01000076.1 GCA_002369295.1 Desulfovibrionaceae bacterium UBA3823 | reverse complement strand
AAGCGAAATCGTCTTCACTGCCGGCACGGCCTCGAGTCCTGCCAAGGCAGCCATACGCGCCGTCACCGAGGTCGCCCAGCTTGCCGGCGACTTCTGCACCAGTGCCTGCTACGAGGCTTCGGGACTCCCCAAGTTCGCCTCCCTCGACGAGGCAGCCTGGGTGCTCGACGGTGAAACCCCCCGCCTCGAAGCCCTGCCAAGCGTTGAAGCCGACGACATCAGAGACGAGCTTCTGCGCGCCGTCGAGGGGCTCAAGCCTGTCGAGGTGTACGCCGTGGCCACCACGAACAAGAAAGTGGGCGTTCCCGCACACTACGTCATCGCGCCCGGGCTCGACTTCCGCGAACGGGACAAGAACCAGAGCATAGGCCTCTTCGTGGGGCGCAAGGTCAGCGAAGAGCAGACCCCGGAAGAGGCCAGGCGCAATCTGGAGACCATAGCCACGGTCTACCCGGTGGCCCACTTCCTGCCCTTCTATGCCGGCATGCTCTCCCTGCGGGAGCAACGCTTCCAAGACGCCTTCGAGCTCTTCGCCTCAGCCATCGACCGCCAGCCCGAAAGCGATGCCAAGGCCCTTGCAGCCTTCTACGCCGGCTACGCGCTGACGCTGGAGGGCAAGTGGGACAAGGCCGAATCCTTCCTCGAAACGGCTGCCGAGCTCTGCCCCGGCATGAAGGAGTACCTCAGCTACCTTGGCGTGGCCCGCTTCAAGGGACAGAAGTTCGCCAAGGCAGCCGAAGCCTTCCGAGCCGTGCTCAAGCTCGACAAGGGATCGGCCATCGACCTTGCCAACTTGGGCCTGTGCGAGAAGCTGACCGGCGAAACGGAGCAGGCAAGAGCGCACCTCGAAGGCGCTCTGGAGATCGATCCCGGCATCGAATTCGCCCGCACGGCGCTCGACGAGCTTGACGGGCTCGACGACGCTTCCGCCGGATAGCGGAGGCAGCGCCGGCCATGGCGTGTCGCTGTCTACTTCCCGCCTTGGAGGAGGCGCGCCGTTTCGGCCTTGGCTCGGGCCATCTGCCGGATGAACTCCGGATTGCTGTGCAACGCCGCGACCATGCCGGCCGCAAGCTTCCTTGAGGCATCGACGTCCGACTGCCAGTGGCAGCCGCAGACAACCCGGCTCTGCCCGAACTCCCAGCCCCGCTTCAGGATGACTTCCTTGCGGGCCGGATTGAGTTCCGCCAGCACGAGCGCAAAGCTCCATCCCCGCATGGCGTGGCCTGAGGGATAGGAGCCGTCGCTGCGTATCTTGTCGTCAAGCAGAGGATAGCAGCTGGGGTCCCCATGGCGGACAAAGGGACGGGTACGGTGGTAGCGCTTCTTGGCCTGGCGACAGAGGACGCCTCCCTCTTTGGAGAGCCGGTGCAGCAGACGCCACGTCTCGGGAGTCCCCTTCGTGGAGAGCGGAAGGCCGAAGGCTTCGCCGAACATGGCATTGAAGTCGCGCATACCGGCGTCGCGCACGGCCATCTCTCCGCGGGGGGTTGCCCTCAGCCTGTGTCCTTCCTGATACATCGCCTCATCGTAGGCAAAGCCTGGCGAACTCTCGGCAGGCGGTTCGCCAAGCAGGACAATGGCGTCCAGCATCTCTCCCGGTCCAGCTGAATACGGCTCCGCCTTGCCCTGCTTTGCCGCAGAGCCCGCCGCCGGATCAAGAGACGATTCCGCCTTCCTGCAGGCCTGCAGGCAAAGGGCAAGGCACAGGAGCGCACATAGCGTGCAGGCGCCTGCGATGCGAAGCGCCACGCAGGGACGCTCTCGCCAGTAACGTTGGAAGTGCAACATCATCTCCTCCCTGCTCCTGCCAGAACCTGCCGGCAGTCGCCATCCTGTCTACTTGCCCTGTCCCTCTTCCCTGCCGATGCCAGTCTCTCTGGCCTCGCGCTGCATGCAGGCAGCCTCGTCCACTTCGAAGTCGAGGATCTGCCTGCCTGCGGGATCGGCATAGATGTAGCGGTACCAGGCGCCATGCTCCATGTAGTCCCTCAGCTCCGGCGTCCGGCACACTTCGGCAACGACCGTGTTCTGGGCGAGCCTCGCCTTGACGTCAGCGCCAGTGCCCTCCACTGCCGCATGCAGGGTGTAGCGGTAGGTCATCGTCGGCCCTGGACCAGCCTGGACGCCAACGAGGGTCACCTCGTCGTTGAGGCGCCGGGGCAACTGGGGCTCAAGCAGCCGCGCAGCCTCAAGGAACTTCTCCTCCACGGCCTTGCGGATGTCGTTTTCCATGCTGTCCGCCGATCCAGAGCCGTCGCGACTGGCAAAGCCAGGCATGAGCTTCCAGACGCCGAAGGCGAAGGCCGCCAGGGCGATGACGGCTGCGACTGCCAGCAGGACACGGTTGCGGGACGTCATAGGCTGTTCTCCTTGGTCTTGGCCTGCTAGATGTCGCGTTCCTGGATGCCGCCCTGCCGAGGCTGCTCAGCCGACGGCGGCTGGGTCACCATGCGCTCGCCAGGCAGGCTCTCGTGCACCTCGGTTTTGGGAATGGACTCTTCCTTTTTGCCAAAGGAAGAGGTGTCACGCACCTTTGTCACAGGCGCAAGGCCAGCAGCCGGCATATCGGCCGTGGCGCAGATCATGCCGTGAAGCATGCCCTGGTTGTTGGCCGGGTCAGGCACGAGCACGTAGTACTCGCGCATCTTGCCTCCGCGGTAGGTCTCGACGGTGCAGCGCGTCAGCCATTCCAGATCGCCGTCACCGTTCCAGTCCACGACAGCCAGCATGCGCATGGCAAGCCGCTGGGTCGGATGCGCAATGGAAAAGCCGCGGCCGTCCCCGTCCATGGTGAGCCGGCTGTGCGGGGTCAGCGTCTTGTGGAAGTTCTCGCCCATGTAGAGGTGGTGGCCCTGCTCGCCGTAGATGAAGTCGGGAGAGAGGCGCTTATAGAGCACCTCGCCGTAGCTCGGCGAGGGAACGGCGCTGGTCGTTTCAAGGGAGGCTATGCCGCGCGACTGCATTTCGCTGGGGAAACGCTTGAGCATCTGCGCATAGCCCTGCTGATCGACAACGCAGGAGCCGGCGCAGCCAGAGAGCGCAAACGCCAGAGTCAAAAGGAGCAAGAGAATCGCATAACGTGAAGACATGAAAAACGTCCTTATACAGGCTGTAGAAAGAGCGCGGCAGGCGCCCCGAACTCATGGGAGGCACCTGCCGCAGAAGCTTGGCGTGCTTGCGGAGGCTGTCCGCTAGTTCATCATGGCGTGACGGATGTCGGAGAGGCGGTTGTTGACCACGTCCACGTGGCGGGCGAGGGCCGCGATGTGGTTGGGCCAGAAGCTGTCGCCCACGCCGTAGGAACCGGCCACGACGTAGATGGGATTAAAGGCTGCGATCATGTTGAAACGCTTCTGGCACTCGTCGACGTTCTCCTTGCCGCCACGGGTGGCGATGGACTCGTCGCAGAGGAGCAGGGCTTCAAGGATGTTGTCCACCACGTAGCAGACGCCCTTGACGTAGTAGACCACGTCGTCGGCGCGGAAGTGGCCGACGTTCTCGTCGTTGAGGATGCCGAGGGCGTAGTCGGTGGTGGCGATGCACCAGTTGAGGATGGCCACCACGTCGTTGGTGGTCATGTTGTAGATCTGGCCGTTCTTGCCGCCGATGCCGACCAGGTCGGACCACCGGCGCCAGTTCTTGACGCCGGCCTTGTAGCGGCTCTCGGTGTCGTAGAGCCACCACCAGCCCCAGACATTGTCAGCGTAGGCGAAGTACTTGGCAGTGGCGTCCACCAGCAGCGGAGGTACCGTGTCGCGCTCGCCGTAGCGGGCGATCTGGTGGGCGAGAACGTCGGAGGCGGAGCGGATGGCGTAGATGACGCCGCGCTGGAAATTGGTCTTGTTGTCGATGAACTGCGGAACCGGGAAGAGGTCGTTGGGCAACCACCCGAAGAGGCAGTGCAGCTCGCCGTCGATGGGCTGCACGAGGGCGTCGGCCATGACGGCGGCACGGGCCTTGTCGGTCTTGGGCACTTCCGCCGGAGGCTGGTAGGCCTGATCGGAGACGGTTGAGAAGAGGCCGACGCAGCAGATGTAGAGGACATAGATGCCCAGAATAGTGAGCACCGTTTTGCCCAGCAGAGAGTGGGAAGAATTGAATGCCATGACAGGTTCCTCCAGAAGCAGCAAGGGAAGGGATTTAAGGCTTAA
>DFDR01000183.1:533-2638 GCA_002369295.1 Desulfovibrionaceae bacterium UBA3823 | reverse complement strand
TGCCAAAGCGCAAGCCTGGACGGCCCAAGGGCTCCAAGAACAAGAAGACGCTGGAACGCGAAGCCGCGCGCCGGGAAAAATATCCAGAAAAACGCGGTCGTGGCCGCCCCAAGGGCTCTAGGAACAAAAATCGGGAACGTCCAGAAGCCGGTCAGGCAGAGCAGAGCAACCAGCCAGACTGACAAGCCATGGCGCAGGGCAGGGCGATGAGAACAGCCTTTCCCGCAAGGGGTAGCCCCTGTTCGCGGTCTGGTCGGACGGCATGGATACCCCACGCATGTGGGGATGGTTTGGACGGAGCCCGGGAGCCGGAAGGACGGTCCTGTCCGGCTCCGGCTGCGCCTGCAGGGCAGGAAGGCGGCAGGGACGCCCCGGGAAGGCTCCCGCGGACAGCCTTGCACGCGTGGCTCTATGCGGCCGTTGCTGCGGGAAAGGAAACAGGCTAAGAATGCCGGCACCTTCACGAAGCAGAAGAAAAGGCTGCACGCAGCCGGGAGGGTTCCATGCGCACGCTGGACGATTTGCCGAAGCCGGACCGGAACTGGCTATGGAAGCGGAGGAACTGGCTGTCAGTTCCTCCGCTGCCGGCCGACGTGCTGCAGGCGGCCTCCGCCATAGAACAGACCGAGAAGCGCCTTGAAGCCCTCGCCGGCGGGCGCATCGTGGCGCTGGAGGCGGAGGCCCTTGCATCGAGCGTCCGGGACAGCTGGGCCGTCGAGGGCG
Source organism: Desulfovibrionaceae bacterium UBA3823 (assembly GCA_002369295.1). Classification (GTDB taxonomy): domain Bacteria; phylum Desulfobacterota; class Desulfovibrionia; order Desulfovibrionales; family Desulfovibrionaceae; genus Desulfovibrio. The sequence continues at coordinate 1,915 of DFDR01000183.1, read as the reverse complement.
TCGAGCTCGATCCGGTCGCCATCAGGTCTTCCATCGTCAAGAGGTTGGGTCTCGACGTGCCGGAATGGAAGGCGTACGCCGCAAGAAGAAGTGCCGGGGAGGACATTGCCGTCAGGGCGACGCTCGACATGCTGAACGGGAAGACGGAAGTCACCCTCGAATCCATCCTGGCCGTGCACGGGAAGCTGGCCCCCCCGGCTTCGGAAGCGGCATGGGGCAGGTTCCGGACGTCGGAGGAGTACGTCGTCAAGGGTTTCGGAGACAGGCGGGAGATCGTCTACGTCGCTCCGCCGCCGGAAGACGTCCCGGGGCTGATGCGGAAGTACGTCCGCTTCTGGCATGAATCGCTGCCAGGAATTCCCAGGGCCGCCGGTGCCGCACTCGCCCACCTCTTTCTTGTCGTCATCCATCCTTTCGAGGACGGCAACGGCAGGATGGGGCGCCTGCTTGCCGACAAGTGCATGGCGCGCGGACAGGCCGGGACGTTCCGGCCGTACAGCGTTTCCTCCGTTTTCCGGGCGCACGGCCAGGCCTATGCGGCGCGCCTCGACGGACTTGACCGTAGGGACGGCGTGGAGCGCTTCCTCCGCTTCGCCCTGGCCAGGCACGAGGAGGCGGCAAGGGCCGCCGAAGCGCGGGCGGAAGCGCTGGCCGGCCTTGAAGGCTTCTTCGCCGCCGCTCCCTTCCTGACGGACGAGCAGCGGCACATCGTCCGCGTCATGGCGATGGATCCCGGCAGAAAGTGGATCTGCGACGACGTCGTGTTCGACATGGAAGACGATGAAGCCGCCTGCGCCGCATGGGACGATCTTGTCGGCAGAGGGTACATACGCCAAGGAAGGTTGCATCTTGAAGCCGTGCCGGCGCCGGACAGGAAGCCGGAGCAGGAGGAAGGCGCAGGAGGCCCCGAAGTCCGCTAGCCGGACTGGTGCCGGATCAGAACCAGAACTATCCCCGCGCAGGGCGTCAATCATTGTTTTCGTTAGCTTATCGGCTGGCATGGTGGATCGACTTCCCTCTTTTTCCCGATCCACCACGGAATCCTCCATCGCGAGGGGGACGAAAGTAGCCTTTCGACGCCTTTTGCCAAAAAAGTCAAAGAAAAAACACCCCTTGTTGACGCTTGGGGCGGTTTGAAAAGTCTGATGGTGGAGATGGGGGGACGCTGGGGATTTAATGCGCCCGCAATTTGTCGGCGCTGCTGAAGGGTTGATAAAAAAATACCTGAAAAAATTCCTGTTTAGACGCTTTTACTGGCAAAACTGAAGTAACTCATTAATGTGTCATTGTCAACAAACAGATTAAAAACCTCCTTTTTTGGCGAAAGACTTGAAGAAATGTTGACAATGAAGACGGATCCGTTACTGCTAGGCAGCTGTGTT
>DFDR01000183.1:0-435 GCA_002369295.1 Desulfovibrionaceae bacterium UBA3823 | reverse complement strand
TACTCGAGCGTGCTCTTGTTTTTGGAGCCTTTGGGACGGCCACCTCCTCCGCGTCGTCTGGGCACCTCCCCGGAGGACGTCTGGGAGGACCGGCTGGTGCTCCGGCCTAGCGCTACGGCTTCCACTTCAGCCCTGCGCCAGCGCACAGATCCTCCCAGGCGCAAAGGCTGGGGCAGCGTTCCGGCGCGCACGAGCCGGCGGACGGACGATGCGGAAATGCCGAGCATGCCGGCAACGTCCGCGACGGCCAGCATTTGCGGAACAGAACTGTCTGAGGGTGCTGGAGCCGAATCCGCGACGGCCATGGTGCCGGCAGCGGAATCTTCTCTGGCCGTGCGCAGGATTGCCTCCGTCCATGCCATCAGCGAGGCCTGCGTGCAGACAGCACCGGGGACTGGACAGCCCGCTGGGCGGGGCTCGGGAGCACCGCCTCCG
>DFDR01000126.1 GCA_002369295.1 Desulfovibrionaceae bacterium UBA3823 | reverse complement strand
CTGCGGAAGCGGTGCCAAGGCCGTTGAACTGGTGGCCCAGGCCCGCGAACGCGGCGAGGACTTCAAATTCGTGCTCATAGACTACAAGATGCCGGACATGAGCGGCATCGAGGCGGCCCTGCAGATCCGCAAGCTGGCCAGCGACGTGCCCGTCAGCCTCATTTCCGCCTACGACTGGAACGACATCGAGGAGGAGGCCAAGACTGCCGGCATCAGCAGCTTCATTGCCAAGTCCCTGTTCAAGTCCACGCTCTACCGCGCCCTGAACGACTACGGCCAGGAAGGGGCGAGTGCGCAGCCGGAAAAGAAGGAGAGCGAGCGGCGCATGAACCTCGACGGCATACGCGTGTGCTGGTCGAAGACCAGCCGCTCAATGCCGACATTGCGACCACGATACTCGAAGATGCCGGCGCGCATGTACGGCATGCCGAAGACGGCCTCATTGCAACGAAGATGTTCTAAGAGTCTCCGCTGGGCTTCTTCGACGTGATTCTCATGGACCTGCGCATGCCCAACTTGGACGGCATCGGGGCCGCCCTCGCCATCCGCAGCATGCCGCGTGCCGACGCCCTGACGGTGCCCATCATCGCCCTCACGGCCGATGCCTTTGCCGAAGACGCCCAGCGCTGCATGGATGCCGGCATGAACTCCCACATGCCCAAGCCCATCGATGCCGTCCTGCTGACCCGCACGCTCGCACGCCTGAGCGACAAGAGCGGGACCGCGAAGGTCAGGTAGCGCAAGTCTGGCCGGCTCGTTGCGGTTCGTCGCAGTTCGTCGCGGAACGCTTGGGAACGGTCGCCCGGGGGAAGCTCCCCGGCAGCTTGGCGAAGACGGCTGGTGCCTGCGCATGCGTCGTCCCCCTTGGCCGGATTCGGCAGCGCTTTCGCCTCCTGCCTGCGCCATGCCGACAGCTCGACCGCAAAGAGGCAGACCGGCGAAAAGGGCGCGGCCCCGAAAGACCGCGCCCCTGAAATGCGCTTGCCGGACTGGATGCGCCGGCTGGCTAGCCGATGTCTTCCTGCTTCACGTGGCGAAGGCTCGCAATGACCTGGGGATCGTAGCCGGGATTGGCTTCGAGCTCGGCGATGGCTGCCTCAGGCGTCATGGCCGCGCGGTACTTGCGGGGGCTCGTCATGGCGCAGAAGGCATTGATGGCCGCAAGGACGCGCGCCGTCTTGAGTATGGCCTTGCCCTTGAGGCCGGCAGGACGGCCTGTGCCGTCCATGCGCTCGGTGCTCTGGTTGATGGTGTCGGAAACGGGCAGGTGGAAGTCGAAGCTCTTGATGAGGGAGCTGGCCATGCTCTGGGCTTCCCGGATCTTGGCGTGCTCGTCCTCGGTGAGCTTGCCTTCCTTGACCAGGATCTCGTGGGGGATGAAGAGCTTGCTGATGCCCTGGATGCGGGCTGCCACGGCGAGCGTGTCGCTCTCGTCGTCGGTGAGGCCGAGCTCGTCCCTGATGCGTCCCAGGACGGCCAGCATCTTGCGGGAGTGGCCGGCAAAGCCCTTCTCCACGCTCTCCATGGCGCAGGCGAAGACGTCAAGCAGCCGCTCGGCGCGCTGCTTGGCCTCCAGGGCGCGCTTCCTGTATTCCGAGATCCCGTCCTGCTGGGAGGCAATGTCCAGATTGACGACGTCCGAGTCCTGCACGAGGTCGAGGCTGGCCACGATTTCCTGATCGTAGCCGGGGTCGCGCTCGAGTTCGGCCCTGGCCATGGCTGGCGTCATGGCCGCGCGGTGCTTGCGCGGGCTCGTCATGGCGCAGAAGGCGTTGACCACGGCAAGGACGCGGGCGGTCTTGAGTATGGCGTCGCCCTTGAGACCGGCGGGGCGCCCTGTGCCGTTCACGCGCTCCCCGCTCTGGCAGATGGTGTCGGCCACAGGCAGATGGAAGTCGAAGTTGCGGATGACCGTGTTGGCGAGATCCTGCGCCTTGCGCAGCTTGTCGCGGTCGTCGTCGGTGAGGCAACCTTCCTTGTAGAGAATTTCCGGCGGGATGAAGAGCTTGCTGATGCTCTGGATGCGGGAGGCGATGCGCAGGGTCTCCATGTCGTCGGAGCTCAGGGCGAGCCTGTCCTTGATGCGCCCGAGGACGGCAAGCATCTTGTGGGTGTGGCCGGCAAAGCCCTTCTCCACGCTTTCCATGGCGCAGGCGAAGACGTCGAGCAGGCTTTCGACGCGCCGCTTCTGTTCCAGGGCGCGGCGCCTGAACTCGGTAATGTCTTTGAAGAGGGCCACGCACAGTCCCTTTCCGCGGCTCTTGCCGGAGGCGTAGGGGAAGAGGGAGACGCGGTAGAGGCGCTTTTCGCCGTTCTCCATGATGTGGGTTTCCATGGAGCCGCCCTTCTGGGCCTCGCTGATTTCCGCCGTCCTGGCCAGAACGGCCTCGGCCGTGTCGGCAGGCAGAATGCTGGAGAGCGCGGTTTTGACCCATTCCTTCTCCGCATCGCCCTTGGTGAAGTAGGTGTTGCGGTACTGTACGGAGCCGTCGCCGGCGATCAGCATGATGCCGTCGTCCACGGAGCTGTTGATGCTTTCCAGCAGGACGTGCTGCTGGCTGATGCGCTCGTTGAGGGAGCGCTCCATGGCGCGGGCGGCTGCGATGAAGAGGGCAATGGCCAGCGTGAGAATGGCGACCACGGCCGTGGCCGCGAGCAGCAGGATGTCCCACTGGGCAGCCGCAATGCGGCCGTCCACGACGGCGGAAGGCAGGTAGGCGCGCAGGTAGCCTTCGCAGGGCACCTGGGTGCGGCGGTAGCAGTTGAAGCGCGTGCCCCGGCCTTCCACAAAGGGCCCCTCCTTCAGGTCGGGCAGGCCGCTGGCGGGCGCGAAGCCGACAGTGGCGCCGGAGAGGGTGGCTTCGCCGTCCTTCATGACAAGGCCGCAGCCGTAGGGGTGCACGCCTGAGAGCGCCTTGGCGAAGGCTTCGTCGAGGGGGGCGTCGAAGACGAGATAGGCCGCAGGCTTGCTGTCGCTGGCAAGGGGATAGACCGGGGCGATGATCCTGGCGTAGACCTCGTCCTGGTTCTGCATGCAGGCAACGACGCGCACGGGCGCCGTGCCGCCAAGGCTCGCCTTGACTTCGGGCAGGGGCTCGCCGAGGAGGGCTCGTCCGTCGGGCAGAAGGATGCAGGCGTGCAGCAGCTTGGACTCGCGGGCAAACTCCGCAAGCAGATCGCCGAGATAGCTGACGATGTCGTGTTCGGGCACGTTTTCGTCGCGCTTGACCTCCTCCAGCTTGGCCACGCGCTCCTCGCTCGTTGCGAAGTCGGAGACGAAGACCTGGAAGAGGTTGGCCTGGGAAATGCTGGCCGCCATGCCGGCAAGGCCCGCATTCCAGGCGCCGATGCGCTCGGCCAGGGCATCCAGTTCCTGCAGGGCTCCCTGCCGGGCTTCTGCTACGATGTCCCGCTTGGCGTGGTCGATGCTGGTCAGAGTGATGAAGACGGCGCAGGTTAAGGCCGCGATGGTGGCGAGAGCCAGCAGAAGGAGGCGTGTCTTGTGCTTGCGTTTGACGGCATTGAGTTCGTCGCGCATGGCGTTGATCACTCCTTGGAGCAGGTGGCGACGCTATTTGGCGCGCCCCTTCAGATGCACCCAGGCCTTCTCTTCGTTCAGCGAGTAGGCGGGGACGTACTGCGTCAGGCGGCTGTGAGGCACGATGGCGCTGGAAATGTTGTCGAGTATGTATATTTCTCCGCCTTCCTCGACGGCGAGCACGGCGTGGGCCAGCTTGCGCACGACGTCCTTGAGGACGACGATGCGCATGGCGGTGCTGGGCACGCCCAGGGCGCGGAGCGTGAAGAACTTGACGATGGCGTAGTCTTCGCAGTCGCCGGACTTGCCGACGAACTCCCTCGGTATGGCCCAGTAGTCCTGGCGTCCCCAGTTCTTCATGTCCGTGATGTAGGGATAGTTGTTCCAGAAGCTGTTGACGAAGCGCAGGCGCTGCATGCCGGTCAGGGAGCCGCCTTCGCTCAGCAGGGTGGACGACGTCTTCCCGCCCTTGAGCTGCGTGCCGCCTCCGAAGATGGAGCTTGCGCTATTGCGCGACTGCACCTCGAGCCAGGGAGCAAAGACGTCTTTGGGGCGCTGGAAGGCCACAGTGCCGAAGATCTTGCCGAAGCCGTCCGCCTGGGCCGGCTGGGGTGCCCCCAGCAGGAGGAAGAGCAGTGCAAGCAGGGCGCAGACGGGAGCGCTTCCCGGACGGCGCGGCGTAGCTTTCAGTGTGCACATGGCTGTTCTGCAGTTAGCGGTTGAAGGCATGAGACAGCATAGCGGGAAAGCCCCCCTTTGACAACAGAGGGTGCCTGGAGCAAGCAACTAGCCCCCCCTTTATTCCTGCAGGAAAAAGAGGGCCTTGCCGGAAGATGCCGAGCCGCGGGCCTAGCCCTGCGTGAACTTCTGGATGGCGGCCACGGTCTCTTCGTACTTGGCGCGAAGCTGCTCCATGTGGCTGTCGAGCTGCTCGTCGGCCATGGTCCGGCTCTTGCCGGGACGGAACTCCTCGGCAACGGCGCTGGCCAGTTCGGAGAGGCTGTTGAGTCCCAGGTTGGCGCTGACGCCCTTCAGGGCGTGGGCCGCCTCGAACATGCCGCTGCCGCTGCGGGCCTTCCAGGCGTCCATCAGCTTGGCGAAGGACTGATCCTGGGGCAGGCGGGCGATGAACTTGGTGATGAGCTTGTCCATCTGCAAGATGCGCAGGGCGCTTTCGTAGTTCCCTCCGACGCTTGCGTACAGTTCCTGTAGTGTCATTGTCTCCGCTCCTTGCGGTGCCGCGGGCGGGGCGTCCTCGGTGCAGACGCGGCCCGGGCGCCGATGCTAGATTGCAGTTGCGTTCCTGGGGCCTTCCACCAGGTACTTTTCGAATTCCTCGCGGGGCAGCGGCTTGGAATAGTAGTTGCCCTGGATGTAGTCGCAGCCGAGCACCTTGAGCGCGGACGCCTGGTCGACAGTCTCCACGCCCTCGGCCACAGTCTTCAGCTTCATGCACTCGGCGAGCATGATGGCGTAGCGGGCCAGGCTGTAGTTGCTGGCCTGGGCCGCATGGCGGATGATGCTCATGTCCATCTTCATGACGTCCAGGCTCAGGGTAAAGAGCGAGGCCAGGGCCGAGTAGCCTGAGCCGAAGTCGTCGAGCTCGATGACGAAGCCCGCGTCGTGCATCTGCTTGAGCAGGGCTGCAACGCTCTTGGGATCGTCGCCTGCCGCGGATTCGGTGAGCTCGATGTGCAGAAGGTTGTGATCCACGCCGTACTTGTCCGCCATGGCCGCGATTTCGTCGGCGAGCTTCGGGTTGTCGAAGTTCATGCGCGAGAGGTTGACGGAGATGGGCACCGTCGGCAGCCCCTCTTCCCGGCAGCGCTTGAGCTCGATGCAGACCTCCTCCATGATGTAGCGGTCAAGGCTCGTGATGAAGCCGTTGCGCTCGAAGAGAGGAATGAAGATGCCGGGACTGATGAAGCCGAGCACCGGATGCGTCCAGCGCACCAGCGCCTCGGCTCCGCCGATGCGGTTTTTGCGCACGTCGTGCTTTGGCTGGTAGTAGACCTGGAATTCGTGGCGGCTGATGGCGTCCTGCATGCCCTCGACGATGATGTGGTCGCGCAGCTGGTTCTTGAGCAAGTCCTCGTTGTACCAGGCAACGCGGGCGTTGTACTGCCCCCGGATCTTGTTCAGGGCCATGCCGGCGCGGTCGCAGAGTGTCGAGACGGGAAGGTGGGGATCTATGCCCGTCATGATGCCGTACTTGACGCTGGCGCCTATCAGGCCGTCCTCCGCAACGGCATCGAGCGATGCGGTCCAGTCCCCGTCCTGGTGCCGGATGAGGAAGGCGAAGACGTCGTAGTCGATGCGCCCGCCGAGGATCATGTCCGGCAGGGCCTTCGTGATGCGTTCGGCCAGGGTCGCGAGGAAGGCGTCGCAGCGTTCTTCGCCGTAGCGGTCGATGACGCGACGGAAGTGCTCGACGTCGCTCACGACGATGTCGTAGGGCTCGCCCAGATGGGCCGCCAGCTCCGCCTTGACGCCCTCGAAGAAGAACTCTTTGCTGAAGAGGCCGGTTAGCTTGTCCCGCTCAAGCCGGTGGAGCATGCTGGAGGCGCTCCTGAGCCGTATGATGCTCTGGATGCGGTTCTTCATGACCTCGGTGTTGTAGGGCTTGGAGATGAAGTCCGAGGCGCCGAGCTGCAGGCAGCGTATCTCGTCCGTCACGGTGCTCGAGGCCGTCATGACGATGACCGGCAGCGAGTCGTAGCGGGGGTCGCGGCGCTTGCGCTCAAGAAATTCAAAGCCGTTGCATTCCGGCATGTAGACGTCGAGCAGAATGACGGAGAGCTCGTCTGCATGCGCCTCCATGGCCGCAAGGCCCGTGAGGCCGTTGTCAGCCTCAAGAACGTTGTAGTCGTCCGAAAGCAGATCAACGAGTATCTCGCGGTTCATCTCGTTGTCTTCGACGACGAGTATGGTCAGCTTTGTCGCGTTCTTCGGTTCGGTGGTGCTTGGCATGGGCGTGTCTCCGGTCTGGCGCTGCGGCGGGGCGGCTGGCTTCGCGCCTAGGTCTGGTCGTCGCCGTAGAAGGCGATCCCGTTGCGTCCGCGCTGCTTCACCGAGTAGAGGGCCGTGTCGGCGTCCTTGTAGATGTCGCCAGACGGGTTCTGCCTGTCGCTGAAGGCGACGCCCACGCTCAGGGAGGCGGGGGGAAGCCCGTCCTTGGGTGTCGAGAGCTGCTTGTTGCAAAGGAGAATCTTCTGCTCGACGACGCCGCGCATGCTGCTGTCGGCGTAGATCATGATGACGGCGAACTCGTCGCCGCCGAGGCGGAAGACGTGGTCTTCGGCGCGGAAGCTCTGCAGGAGGAAGCGGGAGACCTTCTGGAGCACCTTGTCGCCGACGTCGTGCCCGTTGGCGTCGTTGATCTCCTTGAACTTGTCGATGTCCATCAGTATGAGGGCCGTCTTGCGCTTTTCGCCCTGGATGCGCATGCGCTCGAATGCGCCGCGGTTCAAAAGCCCCGTGAGGGCGTCGTGGTCGGCCTTGTAGGCGAGCTTGGACTTGAGATCCTGGTTCTGCAGGAAGAGGTCATTGTAGGTTTTGGCGAAGGACTGGAGTTCGTAGACGCCCACTTCGGGCATGGTCTCCTGCTTGAGCATGCTGTTGGTGCCCTGCTTCAGGGGCTTGACCACGAGCAGGGACGTCGACGCAATGAAGACGAGCATGACGACCACCAGGGTCGCGATGAGAATATACTGGTAGCGGATCAGGTTGTTCAGAAGGGCCTGGGGCTTGAGCATCTGCTCCTTGGTCTCCTCTTCCAGCAGGGCGAGGCACTGGGAGATGCCAGCCCGTATCCAGTCCTTGTACATCTGGTAGTCGGTGCCGAAGACGAGGCGCTGGGCCAGCCGCCGCTGCTCCGCAGGCGGCAGGGCGATCTCTTCGGGCGAGAGATGGTAGTCGCGCAGCGCCTGGGGAAAGGAGTCGGTGGGGTACTTCACAGCCTCGATGACGAGGCGCATGGCGTGAAACTCGCGCTGCATGAGCTCGTTGGAGTGCGCAAGGGCGGACTGCAGCTTGAGGAAGGCCCTGTTGTTGGGAAAGAGCCGCTCCATTTCCTCCACGGAGCGCTCCCTGCGCTTGGTCTTGAAGGCCTCGTGGAAATACTTGTCCACGTGCGACTTGTCGGCATTCACGGCAAAGTTCAGGGTCTGCGCGGTGAGGTAGTCGGAGGCCGCAAGCATGCTGGACGCGTCCTGCTGGGCATCGATGTAGCGTTCGGTGACTTCCTGCATTTCGGTGAAGTTGGTCAGCGAGACGTAGGTGACGTACACCAGGAAGATCAGCACGATGCTCGAGATGAGCAACATGGGGATGTTGAGGGTGTGTAGCCGTAAGCCCTTGTGCTCAGTGGTATTTCTCGACATGGGATTGAAGAAAGCGGATAAAGTTGGTTCAGCAGGAGACATGCCTCTCCGTGCGGGGCAGAGGGGACTTTCCAGAGACGATTCATAGCTAGGAAAGCCTGCGCTGTAAAGAACCGGGCCTGCTGGCGCCATGCCGTCCCGGCAGGGAAAATTGCGGGTTTCGGCAAAAAAAGGCTTGCCACCCGCACCGTCTTCGCTTATAAGAAACGGGTTCAACGAACACGGAGAGATGTCCGAGTTGGTCGAAGGAGCACGATTGGAAATCGTGTAACGGTGGAAGCCGTTCTAGAGTTCGAATCTCTATCTCTCCGCCACAAGGCACCAATGCAGTCCCTGTCTGGCCCAGCGCCAGGCAGGGACTGTTTGTTTCTGGGTCCCGGAACCCGGGGTTCCTGCGCCCGGGCAGGGCGCAGGGCGCTTCTCTGCTTGTGTACATTGGCTATTTGGTTTGCAGCAAATTGCTATTTGGTTTCGAGCATTCGATGGAGACGATCGAAGCTAGAATCTCACCGATATATTTGAGGGGGCAGACAAGCATCAGCTGAAACTATCGGCCTGAAATTGTTACAAACTGAATAGCAACATGCTACAAACCAAATAGCAAAATATGCAGT
>DFDR01000217.1 GCA_002369295.1 Desulfovibrionaceae bacterium UBA3823 | reverse complement strand
GGTGTATTTAAAGCGACGGATACCTTTCTAGCCTCTTTGCCTGGGGCTGAAAAGTGCGAGGTCGAGTTTTCGTGCCTGGCGAAAGGAGCGCAGGCGAGCTTCCTTGGCCCTGTCAGCGCTGGGCAATGTAGCGTTCGAGCCGGCGCATGGCCTCGCGCAGGTTCTCCAGGGAGTTGGCGTAGGAGAGCCGCAGATAGCCTTCGCCCCGGCTGCCGAAGTCCACGCCCGGCGTCACGCCCACGTGGGCCTTGTCGAGGATGTCGAAGGCGAGCTGCACGGAGTCCGTGCCGAGGTGGCGGGCATTGACCAGCATGTAGAAGGCGCCGCGCGGCTCCACGGGGATGGTGAAGCCGAGCTTCGGCAGGGCCTCGAGCAGGTAGCGCCGGCGCTCGTCGTAGATGGCCCTGGCCTGCCGGACTTCGTCCCCGCAGACCTGGAGGGCCGCGATGCCGGCCTTCTGGACGGCCGTGTTGGTGGAGAGGAAGAAGTTCTGCATGAGGGGCTGGAGCGTGTCCGCCAGCGCCCTTGGCGCCACGAGCCAGCCGAGTCGCCAGCCGGTCATGGCCCAGGCCTTGGAGAAGCCGCCGACCACCACGGCGTTGTCCGTGAACTCGAGCATGCTGCGCTCCTCCGCGCCCCCGTAGGAAAGGCCGTGGTAGATCTCGTCGGAGACCACCAGCGGTCCCAGCGCGGCCAGCCTGCGCATGCGCTCCGCATCCATGACGATGCCGGTGGGGTTGCAGGGGCTGTTCACGATGACGGCCCTGGTCCGCGGACCCGCGGCGCGGGCCACGTCTTCAGGGCGGTACTGGAAGCCTTCCTCCTCGTGCGTTGCCACCTCCACGGGCACGCCGCCGGCAAAGCGCACGAAGTTGGGGTAGCAGGCGTAGCCGGGGTTGGAGAGGATGACCTCGTCGCCGGGATCGAGCAGGGCCTGGAAGAGCAGGGCCATGGCGGGCGAGGATCCGGGGAAGACCACCACCTGTCCGGGATCCACGTCCACGCGGTAGCGTTGCCGGTACCAGGCGGCAACGGCGCGGCGCAGGTCCATGTCGCCGAGGGAGTGGGTGTAGTGGGTCCAGCCCTCGTCGAGAGCGGACTTGGCGGCCTCGATCACGGCTCTGGGCGTGGCGAGGTCGGGCTCGCCGAGCTCCAGATGGACGATGTCGATGCCGGCCCGCTCCATCTGCTGGGCGTGCTCGAGAATTTCCATGGCAAGAAAGCGGGTCACGCCCGCGCAGCGGCTTGCGGCCATTGGCTTGTCTCCTTGGGGTGCGTGGTGATGCGGGCCGCCGGCGCAGGCATTGGCGCCTGCACTCCGGCTCCGGCGCTCCCGACCATGCACCAGAGCGCCGCGAAAAGCCAGTCTCGGCTCTGCCAAACCAAGCCGGCTTCTTCCATGAGGCCAGCCGTGTCCATCCCGCGAGCTCTCGGGTCGCCGGACCGCCCTTCAGGGCCTCTGCCTGATGCGGTTCTGGGAGAGCAGGGCGAGGGCCGTAGAGGCGTTGACGGCGTCGCCGTCCGCTGCCTTCTGCCACCAGAAGGCGCCTGGCCGTTCTCATGGGCCGGGCTCCTGCCGTCCCGGGACATGAAGCTGAGCAGGATCTGGCCTGGGGATTGCCGGCTTCGGCCATGGCCTTGACGTCCACGAAGCTGGAGCTCTGGCCTGCGCGTTCGCCGTTGCCGTGCGGAGCAGCTTTGCCTTGCGCCTGCCCGCTTCGCGCTTCTTCCGCTTGCCCTGGTTCTTGTCCTGCCTGCGCATGTCTGGCTCTCCTTCGCAGTCGCGGCCAGCCGCGGCCAGAGCGAGTCCGTGGCAAGGTCCTGCGCTCTGCCTGTCCCGCTTCGTCCAGGGCCTGGTCCTGTCCGAAGTCGCCAAGCCTGCCTGCCGGACAGGCCTTGGCTACCAGAGGGAAAGCCAGCGACTGCCGTCCTCAAAGGGCGGCTTGGCGAGCAGATCCTCCCAGTCCAGATCCGTCCCGTCCATGCCGTCGCCGGCTTCGTCCTCGAGTTCGCCTTCCATTTCGCTTTCCAGTGCTTCCTCCTCGCGGGCTGCTGCCGCGAGCTCTTCAGCCCTGTGACGGTAGAGCTCTGCCTTGCCGGCATCTTCAGGCCAGCCGCCGTCGCCCTTGGCGAAGATGCGGGCAAGGAAGCGGCTGGCCGAGAGGGAGCCGTCTTCGGCAGCCTGCTCCATGGCGGCCACGCCGCCGGCCATGTCCCTCTCGCAGCCCAGGCCCCAGAAGTCCATGGCGCCAAGGTAGGCCCGGCTTTCGGGATGAAGACAGGCGGCACTCTCGCTGAAGGCCTCGCGCGCCTTGGCAAAGTCCTGGGCGGTGAAAAGGCCGGAGAGGCAGGCAATGCCGAGGCCATGCATCATGGCCGAGCCGCCACTCTCCCAGTTTATCTTCAGTCTGGCGAGGGCCATGGCGCGGACCGCTTCCGGAAGGTCCTGGCGCCTGGCAGCCGCGGCCAGATCCTTCCAGGCGCCCTCGATGGCCCTCCAGGCCATGCCTTCCTCCTGCGCTTCGGCTTTCTGCTCCGCGTCGGCGTCCTCCAGCGGACCGCGGGCGGCTTGCAGGAGCTGGTCCAGGGCGCTTTCGTCCCAGTCCCCGCTCCCCTGCAGACGGGTTGTTTCGTCAAGGAGGGCTGCTCCGGCGGCAGGGTCGGCATCGACGCCCCGGCCGTCGAGCAGGAGGCTGGCGTAGAGGCGCATGGCCTGGGGACAGTGCGCGCGGCTTGCCTTTTGCAGCAGGTCAAGGGCTCTGGCGAAGCCTTCGGGATCGTCCGGCATGGCAAGGCGCAGCTGCATGAGCTCGGCTGAGGCCTCGTGGAGCCCTTCGCCGCAGACCTGCTCGTAGAGGCGGGCTGCGGCTTCGGGATCCCGTTCGCCGCCTATGCCCTGGGCAAGGCAGCGCGCCAGGCCGTGCCTGGCTGCGGAATTGCCCCGCTCCGCGCCAAGGGCAAAGAG
>DFDR01000007.1:9496-15340 GCA_002369295.1 Desulfovibrionaceae bacterium UBA3823 | reverse complement strand
GCCGAGGGGCCGTCCTTGGGGGTGGCGCCGTCCGGCACGTGCACGTGGATGTCGATCTGCTTGTAGAAGTCCGAGGCGAGGCCGAGCTCGGCCGAGTGCGAGCGCACGTAGGTGAGGGCGGCCTTGGCCGACTCCTGCATGACCTCGCCGAGCTTGCCCGTGGCGGCAATGGTGCCGGTGCCGGGCATGATGCTGGTCTCGACGAGCAGCAGCTCCCCGCCGGCGCTGGTCCAGGCGAGGCCGTTGCACACGCCCACCGTGGAGGCCTGCTCGGGGCGGTCGTGGCGGTAGACCGGCACGCCCAGGAGATCGGGCAGGGACTGGAGGGTGACGGTGAAGGGGCTGTCCTGGGCCTTTCCGGCAGGCTTGCCGGCTGCGCCCGCCTCGCCGGCGGCAGGAGCCTGGGGCGCTTCGGCCGCTTCGGGGGCCTGGGCGGCTTCGGGGGCCTTGGCTGCTTCGGGCGCCTGGCCCGCTGCGGCCTGGGGGGCCCTGGCGCCGCTTTCGAGCAGCCGGATGGCGGCCTTGCGGCAGATCTTGGCGATGCGGCGCTCCAGGGTGCGCACGCCGGACTCGGAGGTCCACTCGCGGATGACGGCGGTGAGGGCGCTGTCCGTGACGGCGAGGTCTTCGGGCTTGAGGCCGTTCTCCTCGATCTGGCGGGGAATGAGGAAGTGCTTGGCGATGTGGAACTTTTCGGTCTCGAGGTAGCTGTTGAGCTCGATGATCTCCATCCTGTCGAGCAGGGGGGCGGGAATGCCGTCCACGGAGTTGGCCGTGGTGATGAAGAAGATCTTGCTCAGATCGTAGTCGAGATCGAGGTAGTGGTCCATGAAGGTGCAGTTCTGCTCGGGGTCGAGCACCTCCAGCATGGCCGCCGCCGGATCCCCCCGGAAGTCGCTCGTCATCTTGTCGATTTCGTCGAGGCAGAAGAGGGGGTTGTTGTGCTCCACGCGCTTGAGGGACTGGATGATCTTGCCGGGCAGGGCGCCGATGTAGGTGCGCCTGTGGCCGCGGATCTCGGCCTCGTCGCGCACGCCGCCGAGGGAGAGGCGCACGTACTCGCGCCCCGTGGCCTTGGCCACGGACTTGGCCAGCGAGGTCTTGCCCACGCCTGGCGGGCCGACGAAGCAGAGGATGGGGCCCTTGAGGCCGCCGGAAAGCTTCTGCACGGCAAGGTACTCGAGGATGCGCTCCTTGGGCTTCTCCAGGCCGTAGTGGTTGGCGTCGAGGATGCGCCTGGCGTCGGCGATGTCGATGTCGATGTCCTTGAGCTTGTTCCAGGGCAGGTCCATGACCCAGTCCACGTAGCTGCGCAGGATGGTGTACTCGGCTGCCGAGGGCGTCATGATGCGCAGCTTGTGGATTTCGGAGCGCACCTTCTCCTTGGCCTCCTCGGGCATGTCCCGCGCCTCGAGGGCCTTGAGCACGCTGTCGAGCTCCTGCAGGGGGTCGTCCTCGCGGCCGAGCTCCTTGTTGATGGCCTTGAGCTGCTCGCTGAGGTAGTAGTCGCGCTGGCTCTTCTCCATGGCGTCGCGCACGCGGCCCTTGATGCGGGCCTCGACGTCGGCGATGGAGTTTTCGCCGTGCAGGCAGACGTAGACCTCCTCGAGGCGCCGCGCCACGTTGGTGATCTCGAGCACCTCCTGCTTGCGCTGGTAGGGCACGTTCACCCGCGACATGATGCTGTCGGCGAGGGCGCCCGCGTCCTTGATGGCGGTGAGGGCGGTGACGGTCTCCTGGTTGATCTTGCGGCCCGACTTGAGGAAGGACTGCAGCTCCTGGCTGAGCAGGGAGGCCGCGGCGTCGAAGCTCGTCTCGTCGCCCTTCTCCTGCGGCACTTCGGTCACCGTTGCCATGGGGAAGGGGTCGCCGTTTTGGTAGCTGGCGAGGGTCGCCCTGTAGAGGCCCTCGAAGAGCGCCTTCACGGTGCCGTCGGGCAGGCGCAGGGTCTGCAGCACGCGGCAGACCACGCCCATGCTGTAGAGGTGCTCCGGACCGGTAACCGACTCCTGGCCGGCGTCCTTCTGCAGGACGAGGAAGATGGGCTTGTCGGGCGCCGAGGAGCGGAAGGCGGACTCCACAGCCTTGATGGAGCCTTCGCGGCCCACCAGCAGGGGGGCGACGGTGTGGGGAAAGATGACCACTTCCCTGAGAGACATGACCGGAATGGTGACAGGCCCCCGGAGGGGTTCTTGCGTGAACGACAGTGTGGGCATGCAGGCCTCGTGGCAAGAGTAGGTTGAAATGGCGTCCTCCCGCAGGCGCTGGGGCTGGCGGGGGAGCGCAGGCTTATATACTGTATGGGGGCGGTCCGCAAGGGAGATGGCGGGCCGCGATCGGGCGCATTCCCATAGTAAGGCTTTTCCGGCCATGCGCAAGGCTTGCCTGGCACAGGCGCCGGGGGAAAGATTTTTCGTGGACAGCCCCTGCGATTTTCATTAAGCACGAAGACATGTCAGACCATTTTTCTACGGCTGAGCTTGTGGAGTTCGACGATCCCCTTGCGGCCAGCCAGCTCTTCGGCCCCAGCAACGCCCACCTGAGCCTGCTCGCCAGCGCGAGCGGGGCCCAGCTTTCGAGCCGCGGCTCCAAGCTGCTCGTGGACACGCCCGACGCCAGGATCAGGCAGGCGCTGGTGAGCGTCTTCGTGCAGCTCTACGAGCTCTTCCGGCAGGGCGTTGCCGTGAGCCAGGAGGACATCGCCAGGGCCTACGAGATGGTCCTCAGCGATCCCGGCGTCGTCCTCTCCCAGGTCTACCGCGACGCTGTCTTCATCCACACGCCCCGCAAGACGGTGACGGCGCGCAACATGGCCCAGAAGGCCTATCTCGACGCCTTGAAGCGCTGCTCCATGGTCTTCGCCGTGGGGCCCGCGGGCACCGGCAAGACCTATCTTGCCGTGGCCATGGCCCTCTCCATGTTTGCCCAGCACCAGGTCAAGCGCATCGTCCTCACCCGTCCCGCGGTGGAGGCCGGCGAGCGTCTCGGCTTTCTGCCGGGCGACCTCGAGGAAAAGGTGAACCCCTATCTCAGGCCCCTCTACGACGCCTTGAACGACATGCTCCCCCAGGCCAGGGTGGCCTCCATGCTCGAGTCCGGCGCCATCGAAGTGGCGCCTCTGGCCTTCATGCGCGGACGCACCCTCAACGACGCCTTCATCATTCTGGACGAGGCGCAGAACACCACGGCCGAGCAGATGAAGATGTTCCTCACCCGCATGGGCTTCGGCTCGCGCATGGTCGTCACCGGCGACCCCTCGCAGGTCGATCTGCCCATGCTGCCCGGCCCGCCCCGGGGCCAGTCCGGCCTCGTGCAGGCGCTGCAGATTCTTTCCCGCGTGAAGGGCATCGCCTTCCACCATTTCCAGAAGGCCGACGTGGTGCGGCACCCTCTGGTCGGAGCCATAGTGCACGCCTATGACGAAGCTGAAGCTCGCCGATAGCCCCAGAAAGCCCTGCGCCCTCTCCCTTATGCGGGCGCTGCAAAGCCACAGGCAGTGCAAGCGGGGCATCCTTGTCTACGCTCTGGCGCTGCTGTTCCTCTCCCTCTTTGCCGGCTTCAACTTCGAGCCGGGCCACAAGCTCTTTGTGCAGGGACAGGTCGCCGACAGCGACGTCGTGGCGGACCGCTTCCTCCTTGTCGCGGACAAGACCGCCACGGACGCCAGGCGCAAGCAGGTCATGCTGCTCCAGCCGCCGGTCTACGACCTGAGCATGGAGCCCTACCTCGTCTTCGAGCAGCGCTTCATGGACCTCATCCGCGAGCTCAACGGCATCCCCCTCAAGGGCAGGGAGGCGCCGAGCGAGCTCTTCAGCGCCGAAATAGGGCCCGATCTGGCGCGCGAGATCCTGCCCGAGTTCGGGCTTTCCTCCACCCATACCTTCGTGCTCAAAAAGCTCCTGCCGCTCCTGCGCGCCCGCCTCTCCGAAGGCGTCGTGGGCGACATCCGCACCGCCCGCGTGGGCCGCAGCGGCGTCGTCGTGCGCAACCTCGACACCGGCGCCGAAATGCTGAGGCCCGACGTTGCGACCCTGCCGGACATGCAGTCCTTCCTCGGCGAAATCTCCGCCGTGGCCAGGGGCGAAGAGAACCTCTCCCACAACTCCAGGCGCGCCATCAACGTGGTGCTCGCCGCCTGCCTGCCCGCCACCCTCATCCTCAACCGCGAAGCCACCCAGAAGCGGGCCGCCGACGTCGTCGACAAGGTGGCGCCCATCTACTACCAGATCCAGAAGGGCGAGCTCATCCTCAGGCGGGGCGAGCGCGTGGGCCGGGAGCAGCAGATCAAGCTCCAGGCCCTCTACCGCGCGAGCGAGGGACTCCTCGACTGGCAGCGCTCCCTCGGCGCCTTCCTGATGGCGTCCTTCCTCTCCCTCGGCTTCTTCCTTTCGCCAAGCGGAAGGCCCGGCTCGCCCATCTCGAACAAGGACCTCTACCTCGTCAGCATCATCACGCTGCTGACGACCCTCTGCGCCAAGGGCGTCCATGCCCTGGGCGACGCCACGGGCAGCAACGCCCTCGCCGACGCCTTCAACGTCGCCTTCCCCATGGCGGGCGCCGTCGGCTTCGTGGCCATGGTCTTCGCGGCCAAGCGCTACGTGACCATGGGGCTGCTGCTCACGCTCTTCACGGGCCTCGCCATGAAGCTCGGCTTCGCCCTCTGCCTCTTCCACTTCCTTTCGGCCATGCTGGCCACCTGGCTCGTGGTCACCTCCGTGAGCCGCCAGGACACGGTCTGGAACCTCATCCCGCTCATCCTGGGCGAGTGCCTGCTCGTGCTCGGGGCCTCCTTCGTGGACAGCGTCTCCCTGTCGGAGGTGCCCATGCTCCTGACGGCCACCTGCATCAACTCCCTGCTCACCCTCATTCTCTTCTTCTCCCTCTCGCCCGTGCTCGAAACCGTCTTCGGCTACTCCACCCGCTTCAAGCTCATGGAGTTCATCAGCCTCGAGCAGCCCCTGATGCAGGAGCTCATGGTGACCGTCCCCGGCACCTACCACCACTCCATCGTGGTGGCCAACATGGTCGAGGCCGGCGCCAAGGCCATCGGCGCCAACTCCCTCCTGTGCAAGGTGGCGGCCCTCTACCACGACGCCGGCAAGATCTTCTATCCCCAGTACTTCATCGAGAACCAGTTCGGCGGCGAGAACCGCCACGACAGGCTCGCCCCCTCCATGAGCGCGCTCATCATCACCTCCCACGTCAAGAAGGGCATGGAGCTGTGCGAGCGCTACCGCCTTGGCAAGGAGATCACCGACATCATCGCCCAGCACCACGGCACGCGCGTGGTGCGCTACTTCTACCAGAAGGCCGTGAATCTGGGCGAGGATCCCTCGGAGAGCGACTACAGCTATCCCGGCCCCAAGCCGCAGACCAAGGAGGCGGCCATTCTCATGCTGGCCGATTCGGTCGAGGCCTCGAGCAGGACCCTGAGCGATCCCACGCCCGCCAGGCTCACGGCCCACATCGACAAGATCATCAAGGGCATCTTCGCCGAAGGCCAGCTCGACGAGTCCGAGCTCACCTTCAAGGACCTCCACCTGCTGGGCGAGAGCTTCCGCCGCGTGCTCACCGGCATCTTCCACCAGCGCATCGCCTATCCCGAGCCTGTCCGGAAGGGCGCGGAGCGGCCCCAGCCGGGCCAGCCTGCAGCCGGCGATGCGTCGGGCCCGCAGGCCGAGGCTGCCAGGACCCCGGAAGCGCCGGCCGAGCCAGAGAGCGGGACGGAAAGCGGGGCTGGCAAGCCCCAGGCGCAGGCCGCCCCCCTTGACGCCTCCGCCATGGCCCAGCCCTATGCCGGCAGGGCTGAAGACGCCGTGCGGCAGGCACGGGCGGCCTACCAGC
>DFDR01000007.1:3995-9437 GCA_002369295.1 Desulfovibrionaceae bacterium UBA3823 | reverse complement strand
CCAGGCCCAGGCCCGCGCCATGGCCGCCGATGCCCGCGGCATCGCGCCGGCTGCCGGCCAGCCGGATGCGCCGGTGCAGGCCAAGTCCGCGGCCGCGCCCGCGCCCGAGGCTGGCGCCGGCGCAGAAAGCCTGCTCGACGGCGGCCCCCTGCGCCTTGGCGAGCCTGCCGGCGTCGAGGCCTGGCAGGCGGCCTCGGGCGGTCTGGCCGATCTCGTGGAGCAGGCCTTCAGGAGCGCCCAGCCCGCCCCGGACAGGGACGCCGGAGGAGGCGCACGCCATGGCTAGTCCAGTCCGGCAGGGCAGGGCAGGGCGTCCCGGCCGCGGCCAGGCGCCTTCCTGCATCGACGTCCGCGCGGCCTCGCCGCAGGCATCGGCCCTGCTCCCCGTTCCGCTGCGCGAGCTGGCAGGCATGCTCGCGCGCATGCGGGAGCGGGCGGAGGCGCTCTGCAGGGCAGGGCGCTGCCCCGGCTGCCCCTCGGCAGTCGAGCTTGCCGTTGCCGGCGACGGCGCCATGGCTGCCCTGAACCGCAGGGCCATGGGCCTGCCCGGCCCCACCAACGTCCTCTCCTTTCCGGCACGGCCGCTCGGGGGCAGGGCGTCCCTGGCGCTCTCCAGCGAGACCCTTGTCCGCGAGAGCCTGCTCTACGGCCAGCCTGAGGCCGCGCACCTGGCGCGGCTGCTGGCCCACGGCATGGGGCATGTCTGCGGCTTCGACCACGGACCGGCCATGGACGCCTTTGCCGAACTCCTCGAAGCCGCGGGCCTGGCCTATCTTGCCGAAGCGGCCGCGGGAGAACTGGCTGCAGAGAAGTCCGCAGAGAAGCCCGCAGAGAAGGCTGCGGCGCAGGGTGAAGCTGCAGGTGAAGAAGAAGGTGAACAAGAAGGTGAAGAAGTCGCTGCAGAGCATGCAGGCCGGCATGCCTAGGCCAGCCCCCATGTCTCCCATGCCCCCTTTTCGCGTCTTTCGGGTCGGCCAGGTCGCGTCGGTGCTCGACAGCGCCCGCGAGCCCGGCTATGCCGGCGCCCTTGTCCCCTTTGCCAGCCTGCTCGCGGAGTCCCAGACGGCAGGCCGCGGCCAGCGCCGGCGCTGCTGGGCCTCGCCTGCCGGCAATGTCTACGGCGCCCTGCGCCTGCCCATGGAGGCGCCCTTCCTCGGCACCGAGGCTGCCGTGGCCGCAAGCTGCGGGGTCTGCCTCGGCCTTGCGTCCCTTGGCTATGAACCGCGCCTCAAGTGGCCCAACGACGTGGCCGTCCTGGCGCAGGGACGCTTCGGCAAGGTCTGCGGCACCCTGCTCGAGGAGCGCGGGGACGTGCTGCTGGCGGGCATAGGCGTGAACGTCGCGTCCTGCCCGGAGCGCGGCGTTCTGCGCGAGCGCACGGCCCTGCCTGCCTGCTCGCTGGCCCAGGCCCTGCCGGGCCGCCCCCTGCCGGAGCTGGGCGCTGTCTGGGAAGCTATTGTAAACGGCATTTATGCGGTCTATACTGATAAAGCTGACGAGTGCGGCGGGTGGCTCGCCCTGGCGAACCGCCTCCTTCTCTGGCGCGGCCGTGCGGTCGAGCTGGAGGACGGCCCCTCGTCCGTCGCCGGCAGGCTGTCTGGCATCGGCCCTGCAGGCGAAATCGTTGTCGAGCAGGATGGCCGCCAGATCAGGCGGCTGAGCGGAAGCCTCGCGCCTGCGCGGGGAAGCCAGGAAGAAGGCACGGATTCAGGAGAAGGATAAGCGCTCATGGCAAACAAGACATTCAAGGACGTACAGGAATTTCTCAAGGGCAAGACCATTCTGGTCGCCAACCGCGGCATCCCGGCGCGCCGCATCTGCCGCTCCATCCGCGAGCGCTTCGATGCCGTGGCGGCCATGACCGCCACCGACGTCGACAAGACCGCGCCTGCGGCCTCGACGGCCCAGGAGCTGCTCCTTCTGGGCCCGGACCCCCGCGCCTACCTCGACATCGACACCATCGTGCAGAAGGCCCGGCGCCGCGGCATGGTCGGCATCCATCCCGGCTGGGGCTTCGCGTCGGAGGACAGCCGCTTCCCGGCCCTGTGCCAGGAGAACGGCATCGTCTTCATCGGCGCCACCGAGGAGGCCATGAACCTGCTCGGCAACAAGGTGCAGGCCCGCGCCGTGGCCCGCAGGCTGGGCATTCCGGTCGTGCCGGGCTCCGACGGCGCCGTGGACGTCCAGGAGGCGCGCCGGCTCATCGGCGAGATAGGCCTTCCCATCATGCTCAAGGCCGAGGGCGGCGGCGGCGGCCGCGGCATCTTCGCCATCCGCAACGAAGCCGAGCTGGAGGACGCCTTCTTCAAGGCCTCCACCATGGCCCAGGCCTCCTTCGGCAACCCCCGGCTCTTCGTGGAGAAGTTCCTGGCCGACGTGCACCACATCGAGATTCAGGTGCTGGCCGACCGCTACGGCAACGTCTTCGCCTTCGACGAGCGCGACTGCACCGTGCAGCGCAACAACCAGAAGCTCATGGAGGTGACTCCCTCCCCGTGGCCCGGCGTCACGCGGGAGCTGCGCGAGCGCCTCAAGGACTACTCCCGCAGGCTGGTGCGCGCGGTGGGCTACCACTCCCTCGCCACGGTCGAGTTCCTGGTGCTGCCCGACGGCACCCCCTACCTCATCGAGGTCAACACCCGCCTCCAGGTCGAGCACGGCATCACCGAAAGCCGCTACGGCATCGACCTCGTGGAGGAGCAGATCGCCGTCGCCTTCGGCGCGGAGCTGCGCTACAGCGAAGACAGCCTCAGGCCCTCCAACGTCTCCATGCAGGTGCGCATCAACCTCGAGAATCCCCAGGAGAACTTCGCGCCCAACTGCGGCGTCATCACCCGCTACGTCTCCCCCGGCGGCCCCGGCGTGCGCCTGGACTCCAACATCTCCGCAGGCTACGACTTCCCGGCCAACTACGATTCGGCCGGCGCCCTGCTCATCGCCTACTCCCACGACTGGGAGAAGACCCTCGGCATCATGAGCCGCGCCCTGGACGAGTACGCCGTGGGCGGCGTGCACACCACCATCCCCTTCTTCCGCCAGGTCATTGCGAACCCCGACTTCCGCACGGGCGAGATCACCACGGACTTCGTGCACCGGCATCCCGAGCTCATGCAGTACGAGGACCTGCTGCCCGAAGGCGAGCGCCTGGCCCGCCTCGTGGCCGAAATCTCCGCCAAGGGCTACAATCCCTACGTGTCCCTCGGCCAGTACCGCTCCCGCGAGACGCCCAGGCTCGGCGCCTTCCAGCCGGCCATGCCCGAGATCAGCCTCGAGGCGCGCCGGCGTCCCAGCCCCTATCCCCACGGCGACAGGGAGGCCCTGCTCGACTACGTCAGGGACAGCGGCCGCATCCACTTCACCGACACCACCCCGCGCGACATCACCCAGTCCAACACGAGCAACCGCGTGCGCCTTGCCGAGGACCGCCTCATCGGCCCCTATCTCGACAACGCCGGCTTCTTCTCCATCGAGAACGGCGGCGGCGCCCACTTCCACGTGGCCATGCTGGCCAACATGACCTATCCCTTCAAGGAGGCGCAGGAGTGGAACCACTTCGCGCCCAAGACCCTGAAGCAGCTGCTCGTCCGCTCCACCAACGTGCTCGGCTACAAGCCCCAGCCCAGGAACGTCATGCAGGTGACGGGCGAAATGATCTGCGACAACTACCAGATCGTGCGCAGCTTCGACTTCCTCAACCACGTGGAGAACATGCTGCCCTTCGCCGAAGTGGTCATGAACCGCAGGGACTGCGTCTTCGAGCCCGCGCTCTCCATGTCCTGGGCCAAGGGCTTCGACGTGCAGCACTACCTCGGCGTCACCGAGCACATCCTGCGCATGATGGGGCGCCTGCTCGGCGTGGATCCCGCCAAGGCCTCGCGCCACATCATCCTCGGCCTCAAGGACATGGCCGGCGTCTGCCCGCCGCGCTTCATGGCGGAGCTCGTCGCCAGCCTCCGCAAGGCCTGGCCCGAGCTCGTGCTGCACTACCACCGCCACATGACCGACGGCCTCTTCGTGCCCGCCTGCGGCGCGGCCGCCAAGGCCGGCTGCCAGATTCTGGACGCCGCCCTCGGCTCCTCGGTGCGCAGCTACGGCCAGGGCGACGTGCAGTCCCTCGTGGCCTATCTCGAGGACGAGCTCGGCCTCGAAACCGGCCTCGACATGCAGGCCGTGCGCGACGCCAACTTCGTCAACAAGCAGCTCATGCCCTACTACGACAGGTACTGCTCGCCCTACTTCAGGGGCGTGGACTACGACGTCATCAGGCACGGCATGCCCGGCGGCGCCACCTCCTCCTCGCAGGAGGGCGCCATGAAGCAGGGCCACATCCACCTGCTTCCCTACATGCTGCGCTTCCTCGAGCAGACGAGGAAGATCGTGCGCTACCACGACGTGACCCCGGGCAGCCAGATCACCTGGAACACCGCCTTCCTTGGCGTCACCGGCGCCTTCAAGCGCGGCGGGGTCGACGAGGTCAAGTACCTGCTCGAGGTCATGCAGGAAGTCACCCGCACCCCGGAGAGCGAGCTCTCGGCCGAGATGAAGCAGGCCCGCCTGCTGGTCTACCGCGACTGCAACGACGCCTTCCGCAACCTCCTGCTCGGCAGGTTCGGCCGCCTTCCGCTCGGCTTCCCGCCGGACTGGGTCTACGAGAGCGCCTTTGGCCGCGACTGGCGCAAGGCCGTTGCCGAGCGCACCGAGGCATCCCCGCTCGAGACCCTGCCCGACGTGAACCTCGCCAGGGAGCGCGCCGAGTGCGAAAAGATGCTTCGCCGCGCCCCCACGGACGAAGAGTACGTCATGTACCTCAACTTCCCCGGCGACGCGCTCAAGACGATACGCTTCCAGAACAAGTTCGGCGACCCCAACTGCCTGCCCCTGAACACCTGGTTCGAGGGCATGGAGGTGGGCGAGACCATCAACTTCCAGGAATCCGACGGCAAGCCCCACACCCTGCAGATGCTCGCCATCTCCAGGCCCAACGCGGCCGGCATGAGCGTGGTGCGCTTCGTGCTCGACTCCGAGTTCATGAACGCCGAGGTCCAGCTCGCGCAGCCCGCGGGCCAGGACGGGCAGGGCGTGCCCATGGCCGATCCCTCCGACGTCTACCAGGTGCCGAGCCCGAGCAACGGCGACCTCTGGGTCATGTACGTGGCGCCCGGCGACATCGTGAAGAAGGGCGAGGAAATCTTCAACGTCTCCATCATGAAGCAGGAAAAGGCCGTGCTCGCCCCCTGCGACGGCATCGTCAAGCGCGTGCTCAAGACAGCCGACTTCAAGGAGAACAAGAAGATGGTTCCCGTGCGCGAGGGCGAGCTCCTGGTCGAGCTCGGGCCCGTGCCCAAGGTCTGTCCCAACGAGGCCTGCGGCCACGCCATCCCCAGCGAGGACGCCCGCTTCTGCCCCTTCTGCGGCACATCCCTGTCCTAGCCCCCGGCCGGG
>DFDR01000007.1:0-3912 GCA_002369295.1 Desulfovibrionaceae bacterium UBA3823 | reverse complement strand
ACGCCATTGGTGGACAGAAACATGATGTTCATGTATTTCATGGGTAGGCGCTTCTTTGCGATGCGCCGCAACACAAGCGAGTTCTTTCTGTAATTCAACCTGCCTGCATCCCGGAGGAAGCCATGGCAAACAAATCCGCCGAGGCAGCGGCCAAGACCGCTTCGCCTGAAGAAATCAAGAAACAGCTTGTCCTGACCGGTGCGGACATCGTCCGGCTTGGCGAAAGCGGCGAGCTCCTTGTTGGCGGCAAAAACTACAATACTGCCATCATCAGCCAGATCAAAGAAATCCAGGCTCCCCACTTCAGGGCCATCTCCTCTGTGGCCTTCCACCGGGTTCTGGACGAAACCAAGGTCAACAGCCGCATCGTCCGCTCCATGGTCGACCAGGAGTACAGCCGCATCGACTGGAACGATCCTGAGATCAACCGCGATCCCGACTACCTCCAGAAATTCGTCCGCCAGCTCGGCAAGCAGGTGCAGGCTGCCCAGCAGGAGAGCGGCGAGCCCGGCTCCACGAAGCTGAGAACCTTCATCAACAACGTGGTCGAGGGCTTTGCGACCTCTCCCGAGGGCATCGACCAGCTCCGCAAGCGCTCCGTCATGGTTCAGGCCGCCATCCTCTCCGTGCCCCTGCCGCCCGACGTCGATGCAGCCGTGCGCGGCGCCTACCGCGACATCTGCCGCGAGAACGAGGACGACATGACCCCCGTGGCCGTACGCTCCTCGGCGGCCGGCGAAGACTCCCGCAAGAAGGCCTTCGCGGGCCTGCAGGACACCTACCTGAACCAGGTCGGCCCCGACAACGTGGCCGAAGCCTACCACTGGGACTGCGCCTCCGCCTACAACCTGCGCTCCATGACCTACCGCCGCGAGGCCGTCCTCGACGCCCTCGCCAAGGCCGACGAGCTCGGCGACTGGAGCATTGCCGAGCAGGCCAAGAAGGACTGGGCCATTGAAGGCACGTCCCTCTCCGTCTGCATCATGCAGATGATCAACCCCGTGGTCTCGGGCACCGCCTTTGCGGCCGACACCGCCACGGGCTGCCGCGGCACGGTCCGCAACGACCTCGTCTCCATCGACGCCTCCTACGGCCTCGGCGAAGCGGTCGTCGGCGGCAAGGTCACGCCCGACAAGCTCTACGTGTTCCAGCGCGACGACGGCACGGAAGTCGTCATCCGCCAGATGGGCTGCAAGTCCATGAAAATCGTCTACGACGAGCGCGGCGGCACCAAGGAAGTCGAGGTTCCCGAACTCGAGGCCCTGCGCTGGGCCCTGTCCCTGAGCCAGGCCGAGACCGTCGCCCGCGGCGTGCGCGCCGTGAGCAAGGCCTACGGCGGCATCATCATGGACACCGAGTTCTGCATCGACGCCCACGACAAGCTCTGGTTCGTGCAGGCCCGTCCCGAGACCCGCTGGAACGAGGAGCTCGAGCTCCATCCGACCACCATCTACATGCGCCGCCTCGAAGTCATGCCCGAAGCCCTCGAGAAGGCCGAAGTCCTGCTCACCGGCAACGGCGCCTCCCGCGGCGCCGGCCACGGCGTGGTCCGCTTCCTGCGCTCCGCCCTCGAGCTCAACAAGGTCAACAAGGGCGACATTCTGGCGGCCGAGCGCACCGACCCCGACATGGTGCCCGGCATGCGCATCGCCACCGCCATCATGGCCGACGTGGGCGGCGACACTTCCCATGCGGCCATCACGTCCCGCGAGCTCGGCATTCCCGCCGTCATCGGCATCCAGCACATCGACGCCATCCGCGCCATGGACGGCACCGAAGTCACGGTCGACGGCTCCCGCGGCTGCGTGTACCGCGGCATCCTGCCCCTGCAGGAAGTCGGCGGCGAGCTCGACACCGCCAAGTTCCCGATCACCAAATGCCGTGTCGGCCTCATTCTCGCCGACGTGGGCCAGGCGCTCGTGCTCTCCCGCCTGCGCAACTACCCCCGCTTCAAGGTGGGCCTGCTGCGCGCCGAGTTCATGCTGGGCAACATCGCCGTCCATCCGCGCGCCCTTGAGGCCTACGACAGCGGCGAGCTCGACGGCATCGTGAGCGAGCAGCTCGCCGAGCTCGACGAACGCCTCTCCAAGGTGCTTGTCGATCAGCTGGCAGCCGGCCTCATCGTCTTCGACTTCAACCTGCGCGAGTACGTGGGCGACGTCTCCGGCCTCTCCAAGCAGATCAAGGAGCTTGCCGACAGCGACAAGGGCCTCAATGCCGAGGAAATCCTCTTCCTGCACCGCAAGATGCGCGAGCTCGACCACAAGCTGGACCAGTACCTCGAGAACGCCACGCACCACCTCAGCGTCCTCAAGACCTCCAACAGCGTTGCCGAGCACGTGAAATACATCATGGGCTACGACGACGAGCTCTCCAAGTGCGACCACATGGATCCCGAGGGCGCCAAGCGCATCGCCGAGATCCAGGCCGCCATCCAGGAGCAGGCCAAGACGGCCGCGGAGCAGCCCTCCGTCAAGGCGCATCTGGCCAACATCGCCAAGCTGCGCGACGAAGTCGGCCTGCGCGCGGGCCTCAAGAAGGAAATGGACGAAGTCCGCGGCCTGCCTGCCAAGATCGCCGGCGTCATCAAGGCGCGCGGCTACAGGACCGGCAAGGAGCACTACGTCCAGACTCTGGCCCAGAGCCTCGCGCTCTTCGCCATGGCCTTCTACGGCAAGAAGATCGTCTACCGCACCACGGACTTCAAGTCCAACGAGTACCGCAACCTCATCGGCGGCAACCTCTTCGAAATGCACGAAGCCAACCCCATGCTGGGCTACCGCGGCGTGTCCCGCAACGTCCACGACTGGGAGCTCGAGGCCTTCAAGCTGGCCCGCGGCGTCTACGGCGCCTCCAACCTCCAGCTCATGCTGCCCTTCGTGCGCACCCTTGAGGAAGCCACCTCCATGCGCGAGTACCTCGCCCAGGTGCACAAGCTGGTCAGCGGCGAGGACGGCCTGAAGATCATCATGATGGCCGAAATCCCGTCCAACGCCATCGTCTCCAAGGAGTTCATGGCCCAGTTCGACGGCTTCTCCATCGGCTCCAACGACATGACCCAGATGGTGCTCGCCACGGACCGCGACAACGCGATGCTCAAGCCCATCTACGACGAGCGCGACCCCGCCGTCGTGTGGGCCATCCTCTCCGCCATCTTCACCGGCCAGAAGTACGGCAAGGAAGTCGGCTTCTGCGGCCAGGGCGTGTCCAACAGCCTCATTATCCGCGGCGTCGTTGCCATCGCCGGCATCGCCTCCGCCTCGGTCGTCCCGGACACCTACGCCCAGACCGTCCACGACATCCACGCCGTGGAGCAGGAGAACGTGCCGGTTGCCAAGCTCGGCGAATGGATCAGCCAGCAGCACTTCGCCCGCCTCACCAAGGTCATGGAGGCCAACGGCTACGGCCACATCCTCAAGATGTACAAGGACGCCCAGGCCCTCAAGGAATGGTACGACGGCGAGCAGAGCCGCCGCTTCCAGCAGCTCCGCGACCACCTTGGCACCGCCAAGGAAGGCTTCTACCGCACCGAACTCGACACCTTCCGCTCCACGTTCCACAAGCCCGTGCTCTACGCCACGTGGGACTGGTCGCACACCGTCGAGGACGCCCTGCACCACGCCGGCTTCGCTTCCTTCGAGGAGCAGGCCAAGGCGCTGGAAGAATACCGCAAGCTGGACTTCTAGTCCCAGCCTAAGCTAGCAAGTCAGCGGGCCTTGGAGGGCTTTCCTCCGAGGCCCGCTTTTGCATGGTTCCTTCTGCACGGTCCCTTTTGCATGGTTTCTTTTGCATGGTTCCGTCCGCAGACGGCGATGCCGGCACGGCCGCAGGGCACGACCTTGCCATGGCCGCGCATCCTGGCTGCGTGCGTGTCCAAGCCTCCCCCGGGCGAAGCCTGCGGCGTGGAGGAAA
>DFDR01000100.1 GCA_002369295.1 Desulfovibrionaceae bacterium UBA3823 | reverse complement strand
CCGGTGCGGGCGCAGGCTTGGGAGCCGGTGCAGGCGCAGGCTTTGCTTCAGGCGCAGCAGCCGGAGCCTGTGTGGAGGGAGTGTTGCTCTCAGCCATTACTGAAGCCTGCCGGGAGTGTAGAAAATATTGGGTACGGCCCGCCAGACGCCGTCAACCTTGCAGACGGCGAGCTTCCAGCTTTGGCGGCCGTCGCTGACCTGGGCCTTGCGGCAGGGCGTGCCGAGGCCGCACCAGTAGCTGGGGCCGGCCGTGACCGTCACGTGGGAGCCGAAGGTGGTGTCCATGAAGCTGCCGGTGGCGCCGGCAGGGCTGTTGACGACGAAATCGACCAGCTGGGCGTCGCGGGTCTGGGCGACCTGCTTCACGTCGGGCTGTATATACGAGGCATCGGGCTCCTGGGGGAGCTCCCTGCCCGTGCGGGCGCAGCCTGCGGCCAGGGCGAGAACAAGGCAGATGCAGAGTTTTTTCAGCATGGGATGTGCCGTTGGGGTGCTCAAGTAGAGCTTGAAGTGGGGGAGATGGGCCGAGGGCCAAGCTGGCGGGCATGTGGGAAGAATGCGCCTGGAAACGCCAGCAGAAGGCAACCTATACCCTGTTGCGGCTGCTTATGCAAACAGCGGCGCCGCGGGCATCCAGCGATGCTTGAAGCAGGCCTAGGCCTGCTCCTTCTGCTGGCTGGCCAGGGCGCGCGCGGCCATGAGGCCGTCGGCTATCTCGTGGATGGCGCCCCGCCCGCCCGGCGACTCGAGCACCCAGTCCGCACGCGATTTGGCCAGGGGGTGGCCGTCGGCCACGGTGCAGGCAAGCCCGCACAGGGCAAAGGCTTCGGCATCCGGCGCATCGTCGCCGATGTAGAGGGTCTGCTCCCTGGTCATGCCGGCGTCGGCCATGAGCCGGGCAAGCCCCGCCTTCTTGTCCCCGAAGCCGAGCAGGCTCGGGCCAATGCCGAGGTCCTGGATGCGGCGGCGCAGGGGCGCGGAGTCCCTGCCCGAAAGCACGGCCGTGCGTATGCCGGCCTTTTCCAGCATCTTGAAGCCTATGCCGTCCCTGGCGGTGAAGGCCTTGAGGGTTTCGCCCTCGGCCGTGTACCAGAGGCTGCCGTCGGTGAGCACGCCGTCGGCGTCCGTCACCACGAAGGCTATCTTCGCCTTTCTGGCTTCGAGCGCAGGCATCGCCTTCCCGGCTGCCGGCTGTCCCGCAAGGATGCGGCGCACCTCTTCGAGATCCGCCTGCGTGTCCACGCCTGGACCCCAGGCCCGGGTTTGGAGCACGCAGATGGGGATGCCCATCTGGAGGAGCCTGAGCTGCTCGAGCTTCTCGATGTCCTCCAGCGGCGAGGCGGGCGCCCCGGCAAAGCGCTCGAGGGTGTCCGCCCGGTAGGCGTAGACGCCGATGTGGGCCAGATAGGACGCCGCTTCCCCGCCGTCGCGGGGATAGGGAATGCGGGCCCGGCTGAAGTAGAGGGCCTGCCCCCTGGCGTCGAGGACGACCTTGACGAGGTTGGGGCTGGCCGCCTCGTCGAAGGAGCAGGGGCGGGCCAGCGTGGCGCAGGCAGGGGCGCCAGGCTCCCGCATGCAGGCGCAGAGCAGGTCTATGGCTTCAGGCTCGAGCAGGGGCTCGTCGCCCTGGATGTTGACGTAGGCATCGGCTGGGAGCTGGCCTGCGGCCTCGTGGAGGCGCTCGGTGCCGTTGGCGCACTTCGGCGAGGTCATGAGGCACCTGCCGCCGAAGCCTTCGACGCAGGCGAAGATGCGCTCGTCGTCCGTGGCGACGGCGATCTCGTCGAGTCCCCCGGCCCGGCAGGCGTTTTCATAGACGCGCTGGATCATGGGCTTGCCCAGAATGTCGAGCAGAGGCTTGCCCGGCAGGCGCGTGGAGGCGTAGCGGGCGGGGATGACGGCTGCTATCTTCATGGTTCTTCCTTCTGGATGCTGTCGCGGAACAGACAGGGATGCCGGCAGGGCTGCGGGGGCTAGAGCAGGCGCTCCCGGGCCGCGGAGCCGTCCTGCTTGACGGCCCGGTCGATGGCCTTGAGGGTTTCGAGCAGGGGAGGGAGGTCCCGGATGGCGAGCATGTTGGGGCCGTCGCAGGGCGCGCGGTCGGGATCTTCGTGCACCTCCATGAAGATGCAGGCTATGCCGACGGCGGTCGCGGCCCTGGCCAGCAGGGGGACGAAGCGCCTGTCGCCGCCGCTGCAGGCGCCGCCGGCGCCGGGCAGCTGCACCGAATGGGTGGCGTCGAAGACGGCCGGCGCGCCGAGGCTCTTGAAGATGCCGAGGCTCCGCATGTCCACCACGAGGTTGCCGTAGCCGAAGGAGGATCCGCGCTCGCAGAGCAGGACGTCCCGGCATCCGGCCGCGCGGGCCTTGTCAAGCACGTTCTTCATGTCCCAGGGCGCCAGGAACTGCCCTTTCTTGATGTTCACAGGGCGCCCCTGGGAGCAGGCCGCAGCGATGAGGTCCGTCTGGCGGCAGAGGAAGGCCGGCAGCTGGAGCACGTCGCAGACTTCGGCGGCCGGAGCGCACTGGGCCGGTTCGTGGACGTCCGTGACCACGGGAACGCCCGCCTCCTCCTTCACCCGGCCAAGCACCTCGAGTCCCCTGGCGAGACCGGGGCCGCGGTAGCTTGCCCCCGAGCTGCGGTTGGCCTTGTCGAAGCTCGACTTGTAGACAAAGGGCATGCCTGCCTTCCGGAAGATCTCGCGCAGGGCCATGGCCGTTTCGAGGGCGTGGGACGCGGACTCGATGGCGCAGGGACCCGCAAAGAAGGCCAGCGGCTGGTCGTTGGCCAGGGAAAAGTCGCCGAAGAAGGGCGAGTGCAGGGTCGTCATGGAGCCTCCTTGCGCAGGCCTTGCTCCGGAGCCGGGCGCCCTTGGCGCGCCGGTCGCGGAGAAAAAGGCGCGGCATGCGCGCGCCAGAATATAGTTGATGCCGGAGGGCGCGGCAACATGGAGGCCGGGAACCTGCCGGCATCGCCTGCGCAAAGCTCTGGAGAACCGGGAGCGTGGCGGACGGCGGGCTTTGCCGGTGCATGGCGAAGCGTCAGGAGCAGAGGCCTGGGGATGGCCCGCAGGCGCCTTGCGCGGATGCCTTCGAGCGGAATGGGCCTGTCGTGCAGCTTTACGCGGTCCTCTTGCCAAGCGCTCAAAAGTTCTGCAGTCTTGCATGATGGAAACCTTCGCCCTCGTTCTCGTCGTGCGGGTTCCTCTCCAAGCAGACCGTTCATAGGGATGGTCATGCCTGACGCATCGGCAGTGCTCTGCCAAGTCCGCCGTCGAAGAATGTCTGGCAGACTGCGCGATGCGATG
>DFDR01000238.1 GCA_002369295.1 Desulfovibrionaceae bacterium UBA3823 | reverse complement strand
GCATAGGCGCGGCTTCGGTCCGGCTGGTGCAGTCCTTCAATCCAGACCACGAGCCCTACCCTCGTGGCCGTTCCGCCCGTGTGCGAGACGTCCACGCACTCGATGCGCGACGGCGGTCCCGCAAGTCCCAGCGCTTGGCCTATCTTGGCAAGCACGCCGTCCAGGCCGCCCCGCTCCTTGAGCCGTGCCGCTTCGCGGGCATTGGCCGTGGCGATGTCCACCAGCCTGTTGTCCTGGGCGTTCTGCGGAGCCACGATGCGCACGGGACCGCCCCGGCGCTCCGCCAGCGTCTGCTCCATGGCCTCGCGGGCAAGGCCGCCGGCTTCGGGCAGGGTGCCTTCGCAGCCCCCGGCAGGCGCTGCCGCATCCGGTTCGTGGCCCTGTTCGTGGCCCTGACGGGCAGATCCGCAGGAGGGAGAGGACTCCCCTGCGCCCCGCTGGGAAGCGGCCTGGGCAGCGCCCGCCATATCCTCCGCTTCCCCGCTGGCGATGGCGGCAACGGCGGCGTCGCCGTCCCTGCCAGGCACGCTCTCTCCGCTGCCTGCAGCCTCATGTCCGCCGCTTGCGCCTGCCGGCTCCGGCATCGCCCCCGCAGCCTCCAAGCCTTTGGCGCCATCGCGATCATCGGCGCCTGCTCCACGGTCCGGAGCGTCCGCGTCAGCCCCCGCCTCGGGGGCTTCGGCATCGACCGCATCCTCGACATCTCCGACAACTTCAGCATCTTCGGCATCTTCGACATCTTCGGCATCTTCCACGTCAAGGGGCATCCACGGCAGCAGAATGCGGCCAGGCGGCATGAACTCGGCGTAGAACTGGCCAAGGAAGCTCCAGAGCAGCTCCGAGGCATCCTCGAAGGCCAGCCCTGGCCAGAAGTAGGATCGTCCCCCCTGGACGGCGCCCTGGCGCACGAAGACCACGGCCAGGGCCAGCCCCCGGTCAGAGGGGGACAGGCCCACGGCATCCATGTCGCCTCCGCCGGGAAGGACGGCTGCCTGGCGCTCGACAGTCTGGCGCACGGCACGCATCTGGTCGCGCAGGGCTGCCGCGCGCTCGAATTCGAGCCTGTCCGAGGCCTCGAGCATGGCAGTCTCCAGCTCCTTCAGGAGCGCGTCCGACTTGCCGTCGAGCACGCGCACGGCGGCTTCGGCCTGCGCGAGATAGTCCTGCTCCGTCACCTTGCCGGCGCAGGGCGCAAGGCACTGGCCCATGTGGTGGTAGAGGCAGGGCCTGACGCGGTTCTTCATGGCCCTGTCGGCGCAGCGCCGCAGGGGAAAGGCCTTGTGCAGGAGCTTCCAGGTCTCCCGGGCAGCCAGGGCCGAGGTGAAGGGGCCGAAGTAGCGTGCGCCGTCCTTGCGGGCCCTGCGCACTATCTCGATGCGGGGGAACGGCGACTTGAGGTTGATGCGAAAGAGCGCGTACTGCTTGTCGTCGCGCAGCAGAATGTTGTAGCGGGGCCTGTGTTTCTTGATGAGGCTCGCCTCGAGCAGGAAAGCCTCCTTCTCCGTGGTCGTCGCCAGGAACTCGACGCTTTCCGCCCGCGCCATGAGCGCCCTCGTCTTGGGCGCCAGGCCCTCAGTCCGAAAGTAGGAGAGCACGCGCCGGCGAAGCTTGCGCGCCTTGCCGACGTAGACGACCTCGCCCGTGCCGTCGCGGTAGAGATAGACGCCTGGTCCTGGCGGGATGGCGGAGGGATCGGGACGGCGCATAGCCATTGTTCGGGCCCGAAGCCGAAGGAGCGGACGGCCTGGGCCTAATGGCCCGTGATGCCGTACTTTTTCAGCTTGTACTGGAGCAGGCTCTTGGAGATGTTCAAGAGCTCCGCGGCCTTGACCTGCACAAGATCAGCCCTGACCAGCGCCCTGCGGATGAGGGCGGCCTCGATCTTCTGGAGGGTGTCTGCCAGATCGAGCTGGACGGGAAGCAGATCCACGGCACTCTTGAACTGCGACTCCTCGTCGCGGATCTCGGGCGGAAGATTTTCCTCCTCGATGACCGGGCCC
The DNA here is from genome assembly GCA_002369295.1 of Desulfovibrionaceae bacterium UBA3823. GTDB lineage: Bacteria > Desulfobacterota > Desulfovibrionia > Desulfovibrionales > Desulfovibrionaceae > Desulfovibrio. The sequence goes on along the minus strand of DFDR01000238.1, from coordinate 2,328 downwards.
GGCACCAGCACCATGCAGCTTTCGACCACGTTCTCGAGCTGGCGGATGTTGCCCGGCCAGTCGTAGCCGGTGAGGTAGTTGAGAGCCTGGGTGGAGAAGCTCTTCTGCTGCTTCATGTCGTTGTCTGCGGTGAACTTGGCCACGAAGTTCGCCACGAGCAGAGGGATGTCCTCGCGCCGCTCGCGCAGGGGCGGCATGGCGATCTGGACCACGCCGACGCGGTAGAAGAGGTCCTCGCGGAAGGAGCCCTCCGCCACCATGGCGGCCAGGTCGGAAGCCGTGGCCATGACGAAGCGCACGTCCGCCTCGATGGCGGTGCTTCCGCCCACGCGCTCGAACTTGCGGTCCTGGAGCACCCGCAGGAGCTTGACCTGAATCTCCTGCGGCAGCGCGCTTAAGTCGTCGAGAAAGAGGGTGCCGCCCTCGGCCTGCTCGAGCCGCCCCCGGCGTATGGCGGGCGCGCCGGCGGAGGAGGCGGTTTCGGAGCCGAAGATCTCCCGCTCCAGCGCCTCGCCCTTGAGGGCCGCACAGTCCACAACCACGAAGGGCTTGTCCTTGCGGGGACTGGCGAGGTGCACGGCCCTGGCCACGAGCTCCTTGCCGGTGCCGGACTCGCCTGTGACAAGCACGGTGGTGCGGCCCGGCGCCGCGCGCTCAACCAGGACCTTCACCTGGGAGATAGCCTTGGAGCGGCCGATGATGGTATGCAGGCCGAAGCGCTCCTGCATGGCTTCCTGGAGGAGCTGATACTCGCGGTGGGCCTGGGCCAGCTCCACGGCGTTGTGGATGGAGAGCAGAAGCTCGTCGTTGGAGAAGGGCTTGGTGATGTAGTCGAAAGCGCCGTACTTCATGGTCTCCACGGCGCTCTCGATGCTGCCGAAGGCAGTCATGATGAGCACCGGGATGTGCTGCCAGTGCTTCTTGATCTGTTCAAGCACCTCGAGGCCCGAAATGTGAGGCATCTTCATGTCCGTGACCACGACGTCCACCTCGCTCTCCTGGAGGAAGGCCAACGCCGTCTCGGGATCGCTCAGGGCCGTGACGGTGTAGCCTTCGTCCTCGAGCAGCGTCTGCAGCACAAGAAGGTAGTTCTTCTCGTCGTCGATGATGAGAATATGTGCACTTTCGCTCATGAAAAAGCCTCCTCCAAACGCAGGGCAGTCCGCCGTTTCCAAACCACGGCCGACAGCTCACAGTGGCAACGTCACGATGCCTGCATGCCAGAACGTTTCGACATGGTTCAACATGGTTGTTATACCAGTTTTTCCTATGCCCCGCAAGCCAAGCATCAATTGAATTCTACAAATAACATAAAAATCAAAGTATGTTCAACAGAAACATATCTTAATTTAAAACTGCATCACCTCATAACAAGAGAATGATAGACTGAATTTTTGGTTTTCCTTATAAAGATACAGTTGTATTGAAAAAATTTATATTGACCGACATAAAAACAAACATTTGAACAAAATTCAAATATATAATTTTTGAATTTTCCCTTTAACAATTCCCAAATCAATAATATATAAAGCACTTGTAAACTAGAAGATATATTTATAACTGTATTTTATACAGATATTTTTCCATGTGTGAAATGCAAAGTAGAATTTCTAAGATTAATATATTACATAAGAGAAGGTTTCAATGCTCCTCAATTTTACTATTGAAAATTGGATGTCTTTTCAATTTCCTGTTAGATTCTCAATGATTGCAACTGTGGGAAGACGTTTTTCAGAGCGATTAGTTCCATTAAAGAAATATAACTGTAGAGTACTTCCTGTTTCTACTTTATATGGTGGTAATGCATCAGGAAAATCAAATTTTGTCGAAGCTTTTTCATTTGTAAAAAAAATTATTACAGATTCTCTTTTTGTGGATGAAGATATCCCAGTACATCCCTTCAAACTATCTGAAGCTACATTGAATAAACCATGTAGTTTTTCATTTGATTTGTTGATAGGTAGCAATATTTATGGCTATAATTTTTCTGCGAACTCAAAATCTATTTTATGTGAAGAATTAACAATTTTTAAATCAAAAAATAAATGTGAAATCATTTATAAAAGGACAAGACAAGCATATATTGACAATTTTGATAAATATTACAATAAAGAAACAATAAAAAAATTAATTTTTGTTAAAAATGCCACGAAATGCAACGAACTCTTTTTATCAAGTACTGTGCTGTTAAATATTAATGTTTTTAAACAAATTTATGATTGGTTTGACAAGCAATTAATTATCATACCCATTATGATAAATATTCATCATTTTATAATTTATTTTCACTAAATGACAAGTTTATCTCCATTGTTGAAAATATACTTT
>DFDR01000070.1:16890-19522 GCA_002369295.1 Desulfovibrionaceae bacterium UBA3823 | reverse complement strand
CCCGACTTCCTGCAATCGGCGCTTCGATCATCTTGCATGTCGCTTTTGCGGCGACAATATGGCGCAAGGCTTCTCAATATGGTACGTTCCTTAAGCTTGGCCTTCAGCCAGGCAAAGCGGGGAAACGATGAAGAGCATCTTCAAGACGCCCCTATGCACCATGGAAAAACCATAGATATGGAGTTGTTGTTATGGAAGAGATTATACTTGTTCTCGTTGCATTGGGAATTTTTGGAGCAACAGGCTCTGTCCTTGCCACGCTATTCTGGATTTTTATAGCAATTCCTTTAATTTTTGTTTTCATATCAAAGTTCTTTAGATGATATTTGCCAGCAGACCAAAGATGCTCCTTCCTCAAAATTCGTCTTTTTGCCTCTGTCCCTAGCCGTAACGACCCGGAAGGAGCATCCCGTCTTCCCGCCGACGGAGCAGGCATGCGGCCCCGTGCCTGCAGGACTGGGGTTCTCCATGTCACCTGCCCGCAGTCTTCCGCACCCTCATCCGCCCCCGTCATCCGGCCTTTCGTCTTCGCAGCCGGTGGGCGCATCGGGAGCGGCCCGCACGTCCCATTCTGCCATGCGCGCGCCGGCCGCTCCTTCCCTGCGTCCCGGTACAGGCCTGCCGAGGCAAGGCCGCTCTGCGGCGCGAGGCAGAGCTCGGCACCAGAGAGCTTCCTGGCCGCCGCTTCCGCTGCCGCTGTCTGGCCCAGGACGTCTCAGACATCTCTGCAGGCTATGCTGCCTGCGTCTGTCCGCCGTCCTGGGCAGCCTGATCGACGGCAGATCGCGGCTGATCTGCGACAGATCTGCGACTGATCTACGGCCTCGCCCCCGGCATCAGCGAGGCGCCAACGAGCGTGCCGCCGATGAACATGGCCTCCCTGGCCTCCGCCATGGCAGCCGCGAACTCGCCGTCGCTCCGCTCAAGGAGGATCTCTGCCAGATCGGCCGCGCAATCCTCGGCCTGCCTTCTGGCGAAGGCCGCCAGCTCCCTGCCTTTTGGCGCCGGCGTGCCCCGGCCGTCGTCCAGGCCCATCAGGAAGAGCGCGTACTGCTCCGCGTGCTCGATGCCGATTTCATGCGTGATGGTCCAGTAGAGGCCGAGGGCGTGCACGGCGTTCCTGTTCCGCGCCATGTGCCAGCTGGAGACGATGCCGGCCAGGAAGCAGATCCTGGGGACATGCCGCATGACGCTGGCCGTGCTGCCGTCTCCCGCCTCCCGGCAGACCTCGCAGATGCGCTTTTCGATCTGGAGGCAGGTTCCGGCGGCAAGGGCGACAAGCTCGGGGTCGGGCGGCACGCCCTTGTTCCAGCCCTCGTCTTCGGCCTTCTGCAAGAGCCTTCTGAGAAACCAGTTGAAGTCCTTCGCCGGCCTGGGGTCCGGCTTCGCCTGCTCCTGCACCGGCCTGGGGTCCGGCCGTTCCGCCAAGGCCTCTTCCGATCCGGCGTCCTTCTTTCTGAAAAAGCTGAACAGCGACATGGCGTGCTCCTCTGCGCCTGCTTCCGGCGCATCAGGACGGCAGACATCTTGACAGGCGCCCCGCCTCCCCCTGCAGGGCAGGAAGGGCTTCCGCAGGCGAGCCCGCCGTCCGTGGAGGCGCGCCGGGCTCCGGCAGGCTTGCGCCATGCCGAAAGCGCCGACAGTCTACCTGCGGGCCTGCGGCGCGGGAACGTCTAAACTGCATCTGCCTTTGGACGGTGCCTCGGGACGCCTGCCGGCCTATGCTCAAGCCAGACGGGCGCCCCCGGGGCGTCCCGGAAGGAGGCATCATGCACGACATTCCCAATCCCCGCCCCTCGAAAGACTTCATGGAGGCCTTCAAGGCCGCAGGACGCAGCCTCCAGGCCGAGGCGGACAGGCGCGGCATGGCGCTCATCTGGATCAAGGCCGTGCCGTACGGGCCGTCCCTGGAGCACCTGTCCTTCTTCTGCGCAGGCCAGGCCTACTTCGTGCAGATCGTCGATGGCGCCGGCAGGAGCGCCTTCCCCGGCGGCTCGAAGGCGGGCCTGCTCCGCATCGCCCGGGAGTACGAAGGCTTCGCCTGCTGGATGCCCCTGCGCAGGACGTCCGGACTCTTCGGCCTTGGCAGGGCGTCCTGGGAGCCGGTCCATCCGGGATGGGGCCTGGTGGACGCGGCCACGGGCGATCCCGTCAGGCCTGAGGATCTGGCCTCGGCGGAACCCCGCCTGGCCACCCGCTGGGAGCTCCACGACTTCGCCATCCAGATCGTCCGCGAGACTCTTGAAAAGCAGGGCCTGACCGTCCTCTCCTGGAACAGCGATCCCGACGTGGAGCCGGCGCTCTGGTTCAAAGGCGCGTCGGGACAGCCGGAATGGGCCTGCGTCGGCGTATGCCTCGGCCCCGCTTCCCGGGTTTGTGCGCCGGAAAGCCTGCTCGAGCTTGCCTCGGCCATGATGGACCGGGGCTTCCGGGGCTGGTGGGCGCCCGTGGGCTTCGCGCCGCTCGTCCGGAAGCCGGGCAGGCCTGACGGCCTCTACCGCGGCGAGGGGGCGGACGTGGACTTCAAGGGCCTGCTGCCCCTGCCGCTCTGACAGAGGCAGCCACGGTCTTGCAGCCGTCCCGAAGCCAGGCTGGGCCATGGGGAGCTCCGTCCTCATGCGCTGGCTCAAGG
>DFDR01000070.1:8477-16826 GCA_002369295.1 Desulfovibrionaceae bacterium UBA3823 | reverse complement strand
TCAAGGCCTAGTTCAAGGGCTGGTTCAAGTACTGGCAGGCTGGCTCGTGCCCTGGCTCCTGTCCCGGACGGGCAGAGGCGCGCCCTTGATCGGGCGCCTCCAGTCCGTTCACGGCCCTGCACGCCAGCCTGTCCTGGCATCCCCGCCTGCCAGTTCTGCAAGGCGACGGTTTGGACCGGGGTTCGAGATGGGCATGACAAGCGGCGCTCTGCGGCGCATACTGGGGGCACTTCTGGCCTCCATGCATGCGAGGAAACGATGCTCCACTTCACGCCATACAAGGTCTTCTCGTACCAGAACGACACCCGGGATCCCTTGGGCTTCCAGACCTACAGATCCCGCCTGACGGACAGGTTTTATCCGCAGTTTACGGTCAACACCACTTCCCCCGGCTCTCTTGGCTTCTTCTGCTGGGCCGTGGACTTTCTGGACGGAGAGGGATTCCAACCCTCCAGCCTCGACTACGCCGCCCGATTCAGGGATGTGGAGATCCTCCTTGGCTGCATGGCGGCAAGGGCCAGCAAGAACGCCATAGTCAACATCACCCGCTACGGGCGCCTTCCCGACCGCGTCACGCTCCGCGAAGCCCAGAAGCCTGGCTACGACCTTTACACGCGCCTCGGCTACGGAATCCTGGGCTTCTACCGCTCGATGGCCGTCAAGTGGGGTCTTCTTCAGACGGACGGCCGACTGGCGACGCGCGGCATGGACCTCGCCAAGGCATGGGATGCCAGAGGGGGGCAGGGCGTTCCCAGCTTTACCAGCATCGCCAGAAACTGGCTCAACGGCGCCGCCCCTCTGGATCGCCTCGGCATCAGAGAGTTTGACTGCTTCGCTCCAGCCTCCGTCCACTGGGGACTGGATGAACGGGCCGTCTGGAACGAAATCATCAACGCCTACGGCATGGCGCACCCCGGCGAACGCCCCCTGTGGGAGAGTCCGCCCCCAGAGCAGACCCTGCTCCTGCTTGAAGACGAAGCGACGCGTCCGGCCTTCTTTGCCGATCTGGAGCTGCGCTACGGGCGGCATGAGAACCTGGCCGCCTCCTTTGCCGCTTGCTCTGCCTTCGAGCGCTTCACGGCCCTCGTGCAGTTCGTCTTCGAGTGGGAGTACGTCAACGCTGGACTAGCTGAAGGCGTCAGGAGCGAGGCGCCGGTTCTGCGCGCCGCGCTGGCCGCGGAGACGGTGAAGGCAGCCGGCGTGCTTGCCGGTCGCCTTAACGCCATTGATCAGACCTGGTCCCTGTGCGACAGCCTCATGGCCGTCTCGACCTACGATTCGCTGCGTGCCGCCGTGGTGGAGCACCACATGGCTCACCAGGCGTACAAAGGCGCCCAGGCCTATCTGACCCATGACGGCGTCCAGCTTTCCGGCCGGGTCGATGCAGAAACGGTCAAGCGCCTTGCGCAGGGGGCCGGCGGCGACATCGCGGCCGGCAGCGCTGAAGGCATGCTCCGCAGGCTGGTCTGGGCCTACCGGGGCGAGTGGTTCTTCAAAAGCGCTTCCGCCTGGGCCAGGATCGCAGGGAGGCTGTCATGAACGGCGTTGGCAATGCCACCTTAAGCCTTGAGCAGATCGTGGACGCGATCCGGTCGGATCCCGCCGAGGGCGGCATTCTGCACCTGCTGGCGCTCACCTACGAGTTCGATCCCGAGCAGCTCGCCAACTTTCTCTTTTCCCGCTCCCTCTTTGCCAGCCGCAGGCTCTGGAAGCCCGACTACGCCGAGATGGCCCGCATCCGGCCCGTCGTCTTCTACGATGCGGCCAAGAGCCGGGACACGAGCGCCCTGCCGCCCCTGCTGGAGCTTCATCCGTGGCAGTCCCGGGCATTCGGCTGCCATCACAGCAAGGCCTACCTTGTCGTCACCGAGCTTGCCGTGCATCTTGTCCTTGGCAGCTTCAACCTCACCTACCAGGGCCTTGCGCGCAACAGGGAAGTGCTCGGACATTTCTGCTGGCGTGTCGGAGATGGCGCCAGGTCCAGCGATGCCGGCATGCTCGGCGACTGGGTCCGCTTCCTCGCCGGCTGCCTCGGCGCCCATGTCCATGCATCCACCGCATCCGCCCTGCAGGCCATAGCGTCCTGTCTCAAGACCCGGCTGGCTGAGCTTCCCCTGTCTCCCGGCCTCCAGGGGCAGACGCAGACCCTGGTCTGGTCGGGGTACAAGGACCGCGAAAGAGGCCTTGATCGCCTGCAGGAGGTTTGGACTGCCTGGCATCCCGGCAAGGAGCCCGACACGCTCTTCGCCGTCTCGCCCTTTTTCGACCAGGATGCAGAACAGCCGCTGGCGCGGAGCTTCAAGCAGGCCTTTCCCAGCCTGCGGCGCCTCGTCCTCGTCACCGAAGAAAACAGCCTCTCTTCCCTGTCCAAGGCGCACTTCAGCGGCTTTGCAAGCAGGGAGCTCTATGCGATCAAGCGGGAGGTCGGCGCCTCCGAGCGCGGGCGCATCGCCCAGGAAGCCTGGGAAGAAGGGACATCCCTTCCTGACGATGCCGTTCTCTCCCGGCGTCTGCACGCCAAGGTGCTTGTGCTGGCCACGGGATCAGAAGGCCTGGTCTACGCGGGCAGCGCCAACTTCAGCTGCAACGCCTGGCTCGGCAGAAATCAGGAGCTCGGCTTTGCCCTCAGAACGGACGATGCCGAAGGCACCATGAAGGCGGCGCTCAGCGGACTCTATGCCGACACCGGACGCAGCCGGTTTGCGGAGCTGCCGGACCTGCCCGTGGACCTGCCAGCCAGCGACGCTGACGAGGAGAATGTCGCAAGCCTGGCCTATCCCGGCTTCATCGATTTCGTCACGCTGGAACTCGACGAAACTGGCAGGGACGCCTACTTCCTCCTGCATCCCCTGCCGGACCATGCCGCCGGCTGGCGGGACATCCTCGAGCGGGAGTACAGCGTTTTCTGGGGGGGACGGCATGTGCAGGACGGATTCGCCGTCAGCTTCGGCTTCCAGGGCCGGAGCCAGAGAATGAAGAACGGCGAGTGGCAGGAACGCCTGCTCCAGGGAAGGAGCCTCGCCTTTTTCCATCGCCCCAGCCGCACATGCTTCTGGGTTCCCTACCTCTATGCGGGCGAGCTCGTTGCCCGGCGGGAAAGCCTCCTTTCCCTGTCGAGCCTGGAGTGGCTTGCCTTGTTCTGTCCGGCAGGTTCTGCCGCCAGGGGCATAGGGCCTGAGGTCTTCGCCCCCGGCGCCGGGGAGGACGGGAAGGAACAGGAGCTCCCGCCTGAGTTTGGTCCCGACAGAAACAGCAATCCCGTTGTTGCCATGCAGAGCTGGCTCAAGCTCTTCGGCGCCTGCGAGCGCATGCTCGAGCAGCGCCTTGCCGGCATCTTCGAAGACGGGCGAAGCACGGTGGACCGCGTCGGGCATCTGGTGGCCGGCTTCCTGCGGACGCTCTCAAGGCTTGTGGACTGCGACCGCGAGAGGGAGGCTTCAAGCGGCGAAGCCTGGGCCTTCAAGACGGGCGAGACGCTCCAGCTTGCGCGCCGGCTTGCCCGGCAGTGCGAAGGCCGCCAGGCTGAACGCGCCCTGCTGGACGCCGTTTCCCAGGATCTCTGCGCCAAGCTGGCCCAGCTGGCGCCGGAAGCGGGATCGGCGCTTGCAAGATACCTCGCCTTCATCGCCTGCGAAGCCGAGGCGGGCCAGGAGGACAAGTCATGAGATGCCGCGACATGGAGGAAATCCTCGCCACGCCTGAACATCTGCGCAAAGACGTCCTTGAGAGCTGGAAGCGCCAGCGGCGCGAAGCCAGGGCCATCGCCGAGCGCTTCGAACGGGGCTTTCGAACCGTCCTTCTGGCGGACGAAGTCGGCATGGGCAAGACCTACACGGCCCTTGCCGTCATGGCGGACGACATCTTCCAGACTGAGGAGAACAACCGGAAGGTGCTCCTGGTCGTCCCCAAGAGCAGCGTTCTGCTCGACAAGTGGGAGCAGGAGATCACCACCTTCGCCAAGCGCTACCTGAACCCCGCACTTGCCGGCGGAGGGCGCAAGACCCTGCGTCCCTACCGTGTGGAAACGCTGTCCGAGCTCTTCTACTGCCTCAACGACTACCGCACGATCCAAGTAGACCGGGCCAGCGGCGTGGACGTGCGCCTCTTCGCCCGCTGCTTCAGGGACTGGCATATCAAAAGGAAAGGCAGACCCCGGACGCCCTTCCTCAAGGCCGACATTCTGCAGACAGCTGTAGGCCAGTCCGTCTGGGAGTCTTTCTGTGCCAGATTTTCCCCCGCCATTGCGGAGATCTATTTCGATCGCGTGAACGCCCTTCGGGAAGAGCGCATCCGCGATCTGGTCGCACGCCTTGCTGGCGACGGCTACGCCAATCAGGGCAGGGCGTTCGCCATCCTGACTGGCATGTTCAAGGAATTCGCCAGTCTGCAGGACGCCCTTGAACCCAACGTGCTCATTGTCAGCACAGGCAGGCTCGGCCGCGGCATCAAAAGCAAGAGCGGATGGGAGTCTCTGCTTGGCCGCTACGTGGCAAGCCGTCTTGTCGCTGGCAAGCACAAGAAGGAGGACTGGCTCTCCAGCGCAGCCTGGTGCGGCCTGGTGGAGCACGGCACGGGGCAGGTCGATGTGGAGCCGTTCACGAAGTCGAACTTCTACGGCCTCGAGCAGGCCGTCGATGCCGCGCTGAACGATCCTGCCGTGCAGAAGGCCATCGTCGAGCGCATGCCAAGGCTGCTTGAAAAGCTCATCTACCCCAGGCTGCTCGGCGCCCAGCTGGACCGTGCGGGCATCGGCCTTGCCATCGTGGACGAGGCGCACAACTGGAAAAGCGGGACAGCCAACGGCGCACGCGCATTCCGCAGCGACTGGGCGCCCCACATTCCGCGCAGGCTCCTCATGTCGGCGACGCCCTTCCAGATCCATGAGGACGAGCTGCGCAACGTCTTTACCGTGGCGACGGGCCTTTGGCGCAAGGGGCAGGGAAAGCTGTCGGACGACGAGTCCATGCAGAAGGTGGAGGAAGCGATGCGCGCTGGCGGGCCTGCCAAAGAAGCGCTCAGGGCAAGCCAGCTTTTCGAGAAGGCCTGGCAGACTCTTTCCCTGGAAGATGTGCGCATGCTGGAGGCGCGCCTGGCAGGGCATGCTGCCGGCAAGAGAGGCCTGCAGGAGTGGTTGAAGGACTTCCTTCTGCAGCTTGCCGGCGACGCCTCCGCTCCTGCGGCGCTGCAGATTTTTGCCGAAAGGGCGCTGGCCTACAGGGAGCGGCTGGACGATCTTGAGAAGGCCCTGAAGGATGTGGTCATCCGCCACACCCGCGACAGGTCGATACGGGGCTGGCACTGCGGAGCGCAGTACAGGACCGAAGGACTTCCATGCGCTCCGCTCCGGAGCGTCGTCTACGAGACAGAAGGCCTTTCGCCCGAGGGCGGCGACATGGTCGCGTTCGTCGGCATGCGCGCCCAGCAGCTTCTGAGCCGCGCTCTGGGCGAACGGGATCGGGTGCACCTGCTGGGAGGCCTCAACTCGAGCTACGAAGCCTTCCAGCAAAGCTGGAACAATGCCGGCCTGGGCCAGAGCGTATCGTCAGTTGGCGGCGACGCCAGGCGCTATCTCGACTTTTTCCTGAAGGACCTTGTGGGGCAGACAGTCCATCCCAAGGTAAAGGCGACTTGCGATCGCGCCGTCGCCAACTACCGCGACCACCGCAAGACGCTTGTCTTCTGCAGCCGGCTCAAAACCCAGGAGGCGCTGCGCGCCCGCATCCTCAAGGAGACCGGCTTCGACAGGGAGCGGCTTGCCAGGATACGCGCCAAGGTGCTCGAGGACTACGCGTGCGTCGAGTTCTATCTGACCCGGTCGCTGGCCTGCGTCCAAGGCCACCGGCTTTCCGTTGCCGTCACCGTGCTGGAGCAGGTGCGCGCGGACATGCAGACCGTCATGCAGCGCATGGGAGCCGACAGCTTCACTGAACGCAGACAGATGCGCCTCGCCGATCTTTGCCTTGCCAGGCGCCTCTATCCGGACTGCAGGTTCACGAAGCTGCTTGACGAAGGCAAGGAGGACGCGCTTCGCCACCTTCTCTGGGGGCGGACGCTGTGGAGCGCCCAGTCCGGGCAGGCTGGCGGCGTGGAAGACAGCGTGGAAGACAGCGAGGAGCAGCAGGTCCTGCTGAGGGAGCAGGCGAAGGCTCCAGCGCTGGAGATGACGCGTCTTGACAGGCTCGTCCAGTCACTGTGCGCGGGCCCCAGCATCTGGCATGCCGGTGACAATGACCGCGATCTCCACAGGGCAGTCCAGCGTCTGCTGGACTCGGAGGCGGTTCAGCTTGAAGAGGGGATTCTGCCCGGAACGGAGCAGGATGATGCAAGCGCCTTCACCTTGGCCAAGCTTCTCGTCGATGTGCCGAGGGGACTCAGAAAAGTGCTCCTGCGCATGGATCGCATGCAGGGCATGGAGGGCTGCCGCGGAGGCTACGGCCAAGCCATGGTCGCGTTTCTCAAGTCCCGGAGCGGCGAACCCCGCTCCGCCTGGCAGCAGACCGTCAAGTTTGCAGGCATGCTCGCGGACGAGGAGGGGAGCATTCTTCCCGATACCGCAAGAAGCAGGCGGTTCCGCCTCTGGCGCGGCGTCTTTCTCAAGAACCAGGACGACGGCGGCGCTGTAGGCGTGCTTAACGGCAGCATCGACGAGGAGCGCCGCTCCAACCTCTGCGCGGCCTTCAACTCGCCCCTGCTGCCGGACATTCTCATCTGCACGGCCATAGGCTCAGAGGGAATCGACCTGCACCTCGAGTGCCAGGACGTCGTCCACCACGATCTGCCCTGGAACCCCGCATTGCTCGAGCAGCGGACCGGCCGGGTGGATCGTGTCGGCTCCCTCGCCCTGCGGGGCGAAGGTTCTGAGCGCGTCATTGCTTCTGGCGTCCCCTTCATGGCGCACGACTACGACACATTCCAGTACGAGACGGTGCTGGCCAGGGCGCAGAAGCAGGAGATCCTCCTCGGCTGCCCGGACTTTTCCCAGGACGTCTCCGAAGAGAAGGAGAAGGACGGCAGTGTCGTGGTCAGCGAGAGCGATGCGGATGAAGATGCCTTGCCCAGTCAGAACCCCAGCCAGGACTGTCGCGGGCTGCCTAAGGAGCTCATTCCCTTCTTCCAGGTGGATCTGTCTCTCAGAGACGGCGCAGAGGATTCTTGATGGCATGGCCTATGCCTAAGAGCCAGTCAGACATGCCTCGGCGCCGAGACGGCACGGCATTGCCGCGGACGGAACGGCGTCCGGCGCGGGCGCTACAGAGCTGGTGCTTAGGCTCATGAAGAGGGGAGGATCCACGGGATCATTGTTGAAGCCCCCAAGGATCGAGGACTGGAGGCCGCAGTCCGATGCCCCGGGCCTGCCTGGTGAATATCGTCGAATGCCTTGACGCCTAGGACGCCTTTCCTTCGCTCTCCAGGTCCGCTCCTTTCTGCTGCCGGCACGTCCTCGCCTGCTCTTCTCGCATCCTTGACCGGCATATCCTTGACCGGCATGGCGGGAAGGCAGGGAAGGCCATCCCAGAGAGACACAGAGGCCACGCCCTTCGGAGAGAAAGGCGTGGCCAAAGGAGACAATGACGAACTGCATCCGCTGAGCCGGAGGCAGGCCGCCTAACTGGCCTGTCCCAGCTCTGCTTCGCAGGATACACCACCGCGGGGGATGCCGCAAGGCTGAACGAAAGCGAGAAAGCGAAGGCGAGGCGCCATCCAGGGAGAGCAGGGCGGGGCGCAGACACGCCCGGTGCAGGCCTGCTGGAGGGCAGGCGAGAGAAGATGCCCCTGGCATGGCCGTCCTTCATGCCGGCATGGACAAAGACAGCCCGCAAGTCTACAAAACCCCGCGTGTTGAGTTTGCCCCTGCTGCTGTCCTGTCCCTTAAAAGGAGTGCCCCATGCTGTCCCGCCGCCGCGCCGTCATGTCTTTGCTTGCGTTTTCCCTTGCGCCCTGCGCCGTTCCGCCTTCTCTTGCCAAGGCCGCCGGACTGAAAATCCTGGCAGCCACGTATCCCGCCTGGCTCCTGGCCAGAGAGGTCGCCGGCAGCGTTCCCGGCATCGGGATAGATCTGCTTGTCCAGGCCCAGGCCGGCTGCCCCCACGACTATATGCTCGCTCCGCGGGACCTGATGAAGATCGGTTCGGCCGGCGTCCTTGTCGCCGTCGGCAAGGGCTTCGAACCTTTCCTGCAGGACGTGGCCAGAGAGTTCCCGAAGCTCCCCGTCCTGGAGCTTGGGGCCGGCGTGCCCCGGCTCGAGCTGGATCCCGCAGTGCCCGAGGAAGAAGACGGACATGAAGTGCATGCACATGGCCACGGGCATGAGCACGAAGGCGAGCACGGCCATGGCCACGGGCATGGGCA
>DFDR01000070.1:0-8419 GCA_002369295.1 Desulfovibrionaceae bacterium UBA3823 | reverse complement strand
CACGGGCATGGGCATGACCATCACCATGACTTCGCGGCCACTGGCAATCCCCACTGCTTTGCCAGCCCTGTGCAGGCAGCCGTCATGGCAAGAGCCTGCGCTGAGGGCCTTGCCAAGCTGGTTCCGGAGCAGGCTGAAGCCCTGCAGGCTGGGGGAAGCAGGGCCGCAGAGTGCTTCGAGGCCCTTGGCAGAAAGCTTGCAGAACTTGGGCCTCTTGGCCATGGCGTGCGCTTCGTGCTCCAGCACGACGCCCTGTCCTGGCTATTCCACGACGCTGGCCTCGAGGTCGCTTTCGTTCTGCAGGCGGAGGCAGACGCCCAGCCTTCTGCGTCTGACGTTGCGCGTCTTGCCAGGGCCATGCGCGACGGGAAGGGCCGGTATGTCCTTGTGACGGAGCCTCAATTCCCGGCCCGCATCGTCGAAATGCTTGTCCGGGAGACGGGCACCCCTGCCATAGAGCTCGATCCCCTTGCCTCGGGCCCTGCCAGTCCCGAGCCCGGCTGGTACAAGAAAATCATGGAGAAGAACATCAAAACGCTGCGAGGCGTCCTGGGTTCCTAGCATCGCAAAAGCAGAAAGCCTGCCGGCGCTGCGCCAGCGCTGGCAGCGGAAGTCCCGCCGAAACGGCTCTGCGAGGGGCACCCGCGGAGGTGGCGCGCGTCCTGCAGGAGCCGTAAAAGTTTCCCGCACATTCGGACTTTTCCCCCTCTGGAACCGGCTTCCCTCCCTTCATCTTTTGCGGGGCACATGATCAAGCTCGTGAGCGTTATGCCCCAGCGTCCGTCGGCTCTTTCTGTGGTCCGTCACCGGAACGGCTAAGCGCAGGCTCGCCTTCAGGCTCCTTCCTCGGCCTGCCCACAGGGCGCTTCGGCTTCGGCTCGCCTTCAGGCTCCTTCCTCGGCCTCCCCACGGAATTGAAGGATTTCTTGTAAATATTTCCAACAACTGTGGAATATTTTATAGAATCTATCATGAGTTTTAGTTCTATAATTCCAAGTATTGCGGGGTGATTATTTCTAAAAAAAATCTCCCCGCCTCGCCCAACAGCTTCGATAAAGCAGGGTGTTGGCAGGGAGAGCCGGAATATGCATGCGGGTAGGCCGCTTCTGCGCCAGCCCGCTGCTGTTGCCTGGCCTATATCTTAGGCCAAATACTTGGGAAATTTGATCCAGCGCGGCAAAGACGCCAGCTGGCAGAGGGCAGAGGGCGAACATCTCCAAGACAAAAAGGCATCCTCCGGGAAGGGGACAAGCCCCGGAGGATGCTTGGCGGATCAGGCAAGAGACGGCAGCGCCCTGCGCCGCTATCCCCGCAGATCGCTTAAGGTGAAGACTATGTCCAGCTCCTCGTACATAGGCGTTGGCGGCGGGGGGAAGTCGCCAGCCTTGCTGGTGCGCATGATGGCGTTGATGCAGGAGCTATCGTACTGGGCGTTGCCGGAGGACTGCACAATCTGCGTGGTCTTGACCTCGCCCTGCTTGGATACGGTGATGTGCACTGTGCACTGGAGGTTGCGCCGGCTTGCCGAAGCATAGCCCCAGTTGGGACGCACGGCGAGCATGACCTGGCCTATGTAGACCGAATGCAGGCCGCCTCCGCCCGGGCCTGAGCCCTGGCCGCCTCCGCCTCCGCGGTTGCCGCCGGCGTTGCGGCGCGCTTCAGCCAGGGCCTGCTCAACGGAACTTCCCTGGGAGCTGCCTGAGCTTCCGCGGGACGTGGCCCTGCGGCGTGCCTGGTTCAGGGCGCCGGCAATGGCGTCCTTGTCTTCCTTGGCCCTGCGCTCGGAGCTCTTCTGGTCGCGGCCTGCCGTCGTCTGCCTCTTGTCCTTCTTCTCTTCCTGCGGCTTCTTGGGATCGGGCTTGGGCTTCTCTTCCTCTTTCTTCGGCTCCGGCTTCCTGACTTCCTCGCGCTTCTTGGGAGAGACGGGCTTCTGCTTGGGCTCAGGCTCCTTCTTCGGCTCCGGCTTGAGCTCAGGCTTCTTCGGCTCCTCCTTGAGCATGGGCTTCTCGTCCTTGGGGGCCTTGATCTCCGTCGCCTTGGTCGCTTCCCGCTCGGAAGCAGCCACCTCGGCCTGCTGGGCAGCCGGCGCAGGGGCAGGCTCGCCCTCGGCCTTGGCACCCATGGGGCCAAGGATGGGGGAGGGCGTCTTGTTGCCGCCAGGCGCACCGTCCACGAGGCTGATCATGACAGGCTGCTCAAGATTGATGAGGGGCTTTCCTGCCGGCCAGAACCAGATGATCAGAATGATCAGCACATGGAGGCAGAGCGAAAGTACATATGATGCCACCGGCATAGCTTGTACACCCTACTTGGCCTGCCCGCCGGCAGGCGCTCCCGCAGGGGCAGGCCCGCCAGCGGCCTTGGCAGCCGCCTGCGCCTCTGCGGGATCCATGTTCTCGGCGATGACGCCAAGCTTTTCGATCCCGACAAACTTGATGCGTCCCATGACGTCAACCACGATGCCGTAGGGCACTTCCTTGTCGGCCTGCAGGAACAGCGTCTTGTTCTTCTCCTTGACGAGGCTCTTGAGGTAGCCTTCCAGCTGGTCCAGATTGTCCACCCGGTACTCGTCGAGGAAGAGGGCGCCGTCGCGACGTACAGTCAGCACCATGTGGTCGGACTCCGTCGGCAGGGACTCAACCTGCTTGGTCTGCGGGAGATCCACGTCGAGGCCAGAGCTCATCATGGGCGTCGCCACCATAAAGATGATGAGCATGACGAGCATGACGTCGACGAACGGCGTGACGTTGATTTCTGAAACAAAGCGGTTCGCCATGCTAGCCCTCCGTGGCACCGGTGCGGGAGACGGCGCGGTGGGCGTTGAGCTCGCGCTGCACGCGGTTCAGGAAGATGCCGGCGAAGTTGACGAGAAGCGTGTCGATGCGGGCAAGCTTGCCGAGGAAGAGGTTGAAGCCCATGGTGGCAGGCACGGCCACGGCAAGGCCTATGGCCGTGGCAACAAGGGCTTCGGAAATGCCGGGGGCAACGGTGGCAAGGGATGCCGACTTGGAGAGGCCAATGGAGTGGAAGGAGTGCATGATGCCCCAGACTGTGCCGAAGAGACCAATAAAGGGCGCGCAGTTGGACGTCGTTGCCAGCACCGAGAAGGAGCTCTGCAGGCGGGAAAGCTCCGAGCCGACGCCTTGGCGCAGGGCGCGGCGGACGTTGTCAACGATGACATCCGGCGAGTTGCCGAGTTCCTTGGACCGGTTGAACTCCAAAACTCCCTTTTGGGCCACGGAATAAAGGGGCGATGCGGGATCGGTGCCAAGCATCTGGACCGCCTCGCGCAGGTTGGGCGCCTTCTCGAAGCTGGTCGACCCCTTGGTCGCCTTGCGCTGGGCAGAGCTCAGCAGGAGGGCTTTCTGGATCATCAGGCCCCAGCTGCCAACGGACATGATGAAGAGGAGGAGCAGTACGACCTTGGCCACGAGGCTGGCGTTGGCAACCATCGAGAAAAAACTGAATTCCATACAGTAAGACTCCAAACAGAAAAACGTATCGGGCCTCCGTCAAGGACGGCCTGCGGGCGCAAAGCAGCCACTAGTTCATGCATCGCTCGTGGGAGCGCCCCTTTTCTATACATTTCTCTAGGGTACGTCTAGCATATTCTAGAGAATTGCCGCCACGGCCCGGCTCGTTCGGCATGGCCAAAAGAGGAGAAGTCCGCGCCATGCGGGGCTGGCGTGGCCGGCACTGCCTTGTGCAGGCGAAGGCGCCAGGGCAGGCCGCAAGCCTCGCGCACTGCCGTCTGCCTGTCCGCAACGCCCGGCGCCTGCTTTCACGCAGTCGCCGCGCAAGCCCGGGCCGCTGTCTGCATGCCTCAGGCTCAGCGCACCAGCTGAGCGGGATGCACAGGCTGTCCCGGAGCGGGCAGGGGGCGTTCGAAAAGGAGCAGATAGCCGGCGCCGAAAGTCCAAAGGCCCAAGGTGCAGACGAGACAGATGAGCTGCAGGATGACGACGCCCAGATTCGACGTCGAATGCGGCAGCACCTGGCGGCAGTTCCAGCCTTCGGCGTTGTGCCTCCTGACGGCCGCGTCGATTGCGCGCCTGGGGCTTGTGCACAGCGCGCCGACAATGCCGCCCGACAGGGCAATGCGGACGATTTTGTTTTCCTTGTACATGCTTTTCTCCATGGCGGCTTCAGCCGCAAGCCCACCCGCCGGGGCAGGCAGGGGGCCAAGGCCTTTTCGAAGTGCTCAAGCGCGAACGCAGGGCTGCGCAAGGCTGCGTGCGGAGCCCGGCCCCTTGCCCGCTGCCGGGAAACTCGGCCGGCAGGCCTTGGGTTCGGCAGGCTCCAGGTCCGAATGGTGCGGAAACGCCTAGCGGGGCGCATCGAAGCCCCTGGGACATCCCTGCCGCCTGGCGCGGGCGCGCCTACAGCTCCAGCGTCTCTCCGTCTTCAGGCATGAGGAAGCCGCCCATGACGCCCCGAAGCTCCATGAGCTCCCGCATGCGCCTTCGCGAAACGGTGGCGTGGGCAACGGCGTCCATGTGGCTCAGCACCACGGCGGCTCCCGGACAGGCATTCCTGACGCGGCAGGCCTCCTCGTCGTCCATGATGAGCCGGCCATGCTCCACAAGATGCGCCCCGCAGGCGTTGAGGACGACCACGCCGGGCCTGAAGCGGCCGAGCGCCTCCTCCACGCCGGGGAACCAGACCGTGTCGCCGGCAAGGTAGAGCGTCTTTTCGGAGGGATGCTGGAAGACCACCCCGCAGGAAGGACCGCAGGGGGTGATGACGCCGTGGCGGCCAGGCGTCTTCACCAGCCGCACGCCTTTGAAGGACGAGTCTGCGGAGAGGACGGCGACGTCCGCGAAGCCGGACTTCTCCAGGACGGCGCGGTCCTCCGCGCTCTGCACGAAGACGGGGACGGACTTGTCGAGCGGGGCGCCCACGGTGCCATCCGGGGCCATGTCGATATGGTCGGGATGCACGTGCGTGACAAGGCAGGCGTCGACGCCCTTGAGCACCTCCTCCACGGGCAGGGGAAGCTCCGTCATGGGCATGGGCGTGTCTGCCTCGGCGTCGCTGTAGGCGCTGAAGCCGTGCTGGCGGATGGTGCCCATGGAGTCCTTGGGGGCAAGCCACGGGTCGGTGAGAAAGATCTGGCCTGCGTATTCGATGCGCAGACAGGCATTGCGGATCTGCTGAATTTTCATTGTCGCTCTCCTTGAGGGGCAGTCTTTGCGCAGAAGCGCCGCTGCGGGTGCCGGACATGCGGCCGATCCGTCCTTGGCGCCAGAACATGCCGGAAGCCTTCTGCGGCGCAGGACAATACGGCAGGGCTTGCCCTTTGCCAAGCACGCCTGCCGGAAAGCCAAGACGTAAGCTGGAGCGCGAGGCGCAGGCCCGCGCCGCGGCTGAAGCCGCGGCTGCTGAAACGGAAGCTTCCGGGAGCGAAGCGACAGCTGAACCCGGGCGGAAAAGGGGACGGCCGAAGGGCTCGAAGAACAAAAAGACGCTGGAGCGCGAAGCCGAAATGCAGGGACAGCTCCCGCCTCCAAAGCGTGGTCCGGGACGGCCCAAGGGTTCCAGTAACAAGAAGAAGGAAGGGGTTGAGGCAGACCGCCCGGCAGGGTAGTATTTGGACGAATTTTGGCAGGACTGTTTACGCCCTCACCATCCCTCGGCGAGCGTAGGGACAAACCTGGCCGGCACCTCTAGACAGTCAACATGTTATTTTTGAGATATTGCTTGATCGGATCGCGTAGGGGCAGCAGCAGCCGGGAAGTCTAGATAAAGGTAAGGCCATCGTTCCTGGAGACGGGCGCGTGCATCGGCCTTCAACGCTTTGCGGGGGCAAGTGCCTGCCTTGCGCGAGCTCATGTCCTGCGGCACTCTTTCCCGGCGCGGACGGCATGCGGAAGGCCGTCATGAAAGGGGTGTTTCTTGCTGAGGATGCTGGAATTTTTTGCGGGGAGCGGCCTCGCCGGGTACGGACTGCGAAAAGATTTTCGCACTGTCTGGGCTAACGACATCTGTCCCAGGAAGAAAGCCGTTTACGATGCCAATCGAGACGGAAGCGTCTTCGTGCTTGGCGACATCCGCGCCGTGTCCGGCATGGAACTTCCTTCTGCTGAGCTGGCTTGGGCGTCCTTTCCCTGTCAGGACCTCTCCCTTGCCGGCATGCAGGCTGGCCTGAAGAAGGGGACACGGAGTTCCCTCGTCTGGGAGTTTCTGCGCGTGATCGACGAGATGCCCGAGAAGCCGTGCGTGATCGTCATGGAAAATGTCGCCGGCTTCGTGACGGCCGGAGGTGGCCGGCACTTCGCGGCCGTGCATGAGGAGCTCCGCGCCCGGGGCTGGCAGTCCGGCGCCGTGATTGTCGATGCGGCTCTCTTCGTTCCCCAATCGCGCCCGCGCGTCTTCGTGATCGCCGTTCCTCGCGGTGTCTCCATCCCCGCAGGACTTTCTGGAAGTGGTCCCTGCTGGCTGCATTCCCCGAGACTCGCGACTCTCGGAGCCAAGCTCGAGGACTGGATCTGGTGGACGGCGACGGAGCCTCCGGCACGGACGCTGGAGCTGGCGGATGTCCTTGAACGGCGAAGGTACGACTGCGATCACGTTCTTCCCCTGATCCCGCCGAAGCAGCGAGAGAAGCTCCGGCGTCCCGGGCGCGTCGTTGCAACTGGCTACCGCAGGACGCGGAACGGACGGCAGGTCATGGAGATCCGGACGGACGGCCTTGCCGGTTGCCTGCGCACGGTCGCCGGCGGAAGCAGCCGGCAGTACGTCGTGGTCAAGGGACAAAGCGGAACACACGCGCGACTTCTGACGCCGGGAGAATATGCCGCGCTGATGGGCGCTCCCGGCTGGATTTTAGAGGGTTCCGACAACGACGGACGCTGCGCCATGGGCGATGCCGTCGTGGTCCCCGTCATCGAATTTCTTGCGCGGGCCTTTTTGGCTCCGCTCGCCCGTTCCATGGATGTGCATGATGCTGGACGAGAGGGCCAAGGCCACGCTGACAATGTTTGTGGAGCAGGCTTGACCCGGTAGAAACTGGCAGGCAACTGCCCAGGGACGCGGAGGACTGGTGGATCGAGCGGATTCATGAGTTCTTCAAGGCCAGGCCTCTTGCGTTCAGGACGGACGCCTCGAAGTCGCTTCAGGCGCACGCAGAGAGTCTTTCCCAGAGCGTCCTTCTCAGAGAGTCCTTTCCAAAGAAAAGGAGGCCTCAGGCAGGACTGGAAGCTGTCCGCGCTTGACCGGCATCGCGCAGGCATGGCCTCTCGCCGTGAAGACCTTGAACCAGGGGCGCCGGCCAAGAGGGCGGTGCGGTCCCTGCAGCCGGCGGGCGCCCAGGACAGGCGCAGATGCGCCGGCGGCGTTCCCGGGGCGGAGCCTGCCTGGCTGGCGTCCCGCTCTGCAATGGCCAGGTCCCTGGCGAAAAGCCCGCGGCAAGCCGGCATCCTGCTTCAGGAGCGTGCCGGGGGAGACTGGCAGGCTGCAGGCTGGTCAAGATGCAGAGACTCGATCACGAAGCCGAAGGGCGAGCTGGCATCCGGGCGGACAAGCACCCGGAGTTCTCCCCGCTTCTGCCCTTTCGCGTCCAGCACCTCGCCAGCCATGGCCGACAGCTTGCCAAGGGATTCGACAGTCCCGGTTCTGACGCGCAGGCCGTGGCCGCCCCATCCCCGCCACTGCCCGAGAATCCATGCGCCGCAGGCCTTGCGGCAGGCTGCCTCGCCAGCCTGGGGCGCAAAGACGCGGCTGTCCTCAGGCAGGCTTGCCAGGGACGCCGCCTTGCCGAAGCAGTCGCAGGCTGCCCTGCGGGCGTCTTCCACGCTGATCCTGGCGTCGAAAGCGTCCGGCACCCCGGCAAAGCGCGCTGGGAAGAGGGCGCTTCGGCGCTCCGCAAGGCTCGACCAGCAGGCCGAGTCAAGGGCCGTCTGGTCGAGCATTTCGTCCGTCAGCCTGTCGAAGTGCGTCAAGCCAGTCGCCATGGCTGCGTCAAGGGCATGGGCGAGCAGGTGCTGGATCAGCTTGCGGGGAAGACCTGCGGGCTTCGCGCCTAGCGCGGCGCCCCTCCTTGGCTTGGCAGGCTTGGCATGCTTGGCGGGCTGGACGGGCTCATCTTCAACCTTTGCTTGAAGCTCTGCTCCTTCCTGCAGAGCAGGGCGGTTTGCCGGCTTGGCGCCGCCGGTGTCCTTGGGAGCCATCTCGGCAATAATGCGATCGACGAGGTCTTCGTATTCTTCAAGGGTCGTCTCCCAGCGCAGGGCGTGGTCAATGAACTCCTGGGGCACCCGGTCGATGAAGGCCGCCACGTCGCCCCCGCTGTCTTGGCCTGCTGCCTTGCCCGAGGCGTCCCTGAGCGGTCTGGCCGTCTTGGCCTCGAAGACCTCGAAGAGCATGTCGCAGACCTCGTCTTCGCTGCGGGGCCTGCGGTTGGGCAGCCTTCCCCGGCGCG
>DFDR01000043.1:7300-8132 GCA_002369295.1 Desulfovibrionaceae bacterium UBA3823 | reverse complement strand
CTGCCCCGCACCGCTGTGCCGAGGTCTCGGCTTGCAACCCCTCCCCAGCGCCGGGCGCTTCAGATCCGCAAGGCCTGCCTGAGCCAGAAGAACCCGCGGCATGATCCGAAGAAGGATCCGAAGAAGGCCCCGCAGGACGGCTGGGCCTGCCCTGCCTTGCGGGCCTGCTGGGCTTTCCGCTCTGCGCCGGCCACACGGCAAGGCAGATGCCGCCCAAGATGAGCACGGAAGAGGCCACGAGGCGCAGGGTGACGTCTTCTGCCAGGAAGATCACCCCCATGCAGGCCGTGACCGGCGGAATGGCCAGCTGGACGACGGCGGAGACCACCAGCGAGCAGCGCGACTGGATCCAGTACCAGAGCACGTAGCCGAGGCTTGAGCACAGGCCGCCGGCAAGCAGGGCGCAGGCAAGGCCTTCCTTCGTGGGTGCGGCTTCCAGGAGCAGGGCGCAGGCGAGCAGCGCAAGGCTCAGGGGCGCCATGCGCAGGAAGCTGCCCGCGCAGGCCAGGGCGGCATGGGGCGCATGACGGCCTGCCAGACAGTAGCCGGCCCAGGAAAAGCCGGCCAGGGCCATCAGGGCCGACTGCAGGAGCGGAGGCGCCGAGAGGCCCGGCGAGACGAGGTAGGCAAGGCCGGCCGTCGCCAGGACGAAGCCTGCGCTCTGGACGAGATTCAGGCGCACGCCCTTGGCAAAGCCCCAGCCCAGCATGCCGATCTGGACGCACATGTTGAGGATGAGGGTGCCGGCCGCCGAGGACATCCCGCCGCCTTCCCCGCAGCCGCTCCCGTAGCCGAAGGAAAAGGACGCCATGTAGCCGAACAGGAAGAGCGC
>DFDR01000043.1:0-7094 GCA_002369295.1 Desulfovibrionaceae bacterium UBA3823 | reverse complement strand
CGGCGAAGACCAGGGCTCCCCGACAGAGGATGGAGTTGGAGGAGAAAAAGACAAGGTTCAGACAGAGCAGCAGAACCAGGACAAGGATGCTTTTCACGGCAAGAGCTCCGCAGGCCTTTCCCTCAGCAGGAGGAGGCTTCCAGCATTGCAGGACAGGCGTCCGGTCTGAAGAACGGCGGACGCTTCAGGCGGGGCAGAGGCTGAAGGCAAAGGCGGGAAAGGGCGGCGTTGACTTCTCTGCAGGCACGGCGCTGACAGCAGGCTGCCGGGCATGGCTGCAGGCCCTGCCTGCGGCGTCTGGCCTCCCCAGGGAGCGCAGGAAGCCTTCAGGGAAGGGGCTGGCTAATGGCGGGAGGCAGCCTTGAGCTTCCTGAAGATGGTGGAGCGGTCGAGCTTGAAGACCTGGGCCACCTTCTGGACCGAGCCGTACATCTCGATGGCCCGGCGCAGGAAGTCGGCCTCGGCTTCGCCCATGATCTCCTTGAAGGTCCGGTGCCCGGCATAGATGTCGTTCAGGAAGCGCTTGTTCAGGGGCGAGGGGCCCGAAATCTGCGGAGGCAGGTCCTGGGGGGAGACGGCCTCGCCGGTGGCGGTGATGGCCATGCTGTGCACCAGGTTCTGGAGCTCCCGGACGTTGCCGGGCCAGGAGTAGCCGCGCATCATCTCCAGGGTGATGTCCATGAAGCGCAGCTTCTTGTGGTACTTGGCCGCGTACTCCTCGAGGAACATTCTGGCCAGGGGCGCGATGTCCTCGCTGCGCTCGCGCAGGGGCGGAATCTGGATCACGGCCACGTTGAGGCGGTAGTAGAGATCGCGCCTGAAGGTGCCGGCCTCGACGCAGTCGCGGAGGTTCTTGTTGGTGGCCGCGATCACGCGGACGTTGACCTTGCGGGGCTGGGAGGAGCCCACGCGCACGATCTCGCCGTCCTGGAGCACGCGCAGGAGCCTTGTCTGCATGGACAGGGGGAGCTCGCCTATCTCGTCGAGGAAGACCGTGCTCTCGTTGGCTATCTCGAAGTAGCCGGCCTTGCCCTTGGACGACGCGCCGGTGAAGGCGCCGCCGACGTAGCCGAAGATTTCGGACTCGGTGAGGGTTTCGGAGATGCCGCCGCAGTCCACCTTGAGCATGAGCTTCTCGTGGCGGGGGCTGCGGCTGTGCACGAGCCTGGCCACGACGTCCTTGCCGACCCCGGTTTCGCCGAGGATGAGGACGGTGGCGTCCGTGGGGGCGATGCGGTTGACCAGGGAGAGCACGCCGGCCATCTGGGGGCTGGCAAAGGTGGGCGTGTGGCTCTTCTTCTCCTGCTGCCTGGCGACGTAGGCGATCTGGCCGGCCGTCTGGTTCATGAGGATGCGCTGCTGGTCGATCTGCTCGGTGAGGCTCATGAGCCGCGAGACGTCGCGGGCAAAGGTGACGACGAAGCGTATCTGGCCGGCCTCGTCGAAGACGGGGCAGCCGGAGAGCACGAGGATCGTGCCGTCCTTCAGGTGCTGGACATGCTCGGCGGGCTCGCCGGTGCGGACTATCCGGGGATTGAGGGCGATGTCGAAGACCCCGCGCTGGATGAGCTCCTGCACGCTGCGGCCGACGAGATCCTCGCTGCGCAGGCCCGTCAGCTGCTCGTAGGCCTTGTTGACGCAGACGGTCTTGCCATCCCGGTCGCTGATGTAGACGCCGTCCTTGAGGGCGTCCAGCACGGCCTGGATGTATCCCGACAACACGCTTTCCACATCGCTTGGCATGGCTGCTCCTTCTCGCTATGGCGCCGCACAGGCCGGCGCGCGTTCCTCACGGCTGGCAAGCCTAGCACAAAATCCCAAACGCCGCTCCCCATGCCGGACCGGGGTCTTCGGGGCCCGCTCCCGGCTGGACAGCTATTTGGCGATGCGCTGGCGCGATCCCAGGATCTGGCTTGCGGCCTTCTGCAGGGCGTTGAAGCGCTTCGTTTCCAGGGAGACGTCCCCCATGCGGTAGGTTCGGCCGAGGAAGAGGTACTTCTGGGTGCCGAGGCGGTGGTAGGGGAGCATCTCGTACTCGACCTGGGGGCCGAAGCCGGCGACGAACTCGGCAATGGCCCTGACGGCCTCCTCGGTGTCGTTGAAGCCGGGCACGACGGGCGTGCGCACGAGCACGGGCAGCTGGGGGTATTCCCTGGTCAGGGCCTTGAGGTTGGCCAGGATGCGCTCGTTGGGGCGTCCCGTAAACTTCTGGTGGACGGCGGAGTCCATGTGCTTGACGTCGAAGAGCACGTAGTTGAGCCACTGGCCGGCTTCGAGCACGGTGTCGGTCTCCGCCTCGCCGCAGGTCTCGACGGCGGTGCGCACGTAGCGGGCCCTGGCTTCGCGCAGGAGCGCCAGGGCGAACTTGGCCTGGAGGAAGGGCTCGCCGCCGGAGAGGGTCATGCCGCCGCCGGAGCGCGCGTAGAAGGGCGCGTCCTGCTCGACGATCTTCAGCACCTCGTCCACGGTGCGGGTCTTGCCGTAGACGAGCAGGCCCTCGGCAGGGCAGGCCTCGGCGCAGGGAAAGGCGCAGCCGGCGCACTGGGATCTGTCGACGGCAAGCTGGCCTTCGGGCAGGGCCTTGAGGGCGCCCCGGGGACAGGCGTCAATGCAGCGCGTGCAGTGCTGGAGGCCTATGCAGCGGTTGGCGTTGACGGCCAGCTGGGGCTCCAGACGCTGGGACTCGGGGTTGCTGCACCAGCGGCAGCGCAGCCGGCAGCCCTTGAGGAAGACGATGGTGCGTATGCCGGGGCCGTCGTGGACGGAGTACTTCTGGATGTTGAAGACGAGGCCTTCGGTCTTCTTGTCGTCGAGTCGGCTCATGCTTGCTCCCTGATAGCCTAATCCCGTGAAATGTCGTTGGATGGCGGCAGAGGCGTCTGCCGGCGCCGGACACGCCTGCGAGGGCCCGCCGCCCTTCGGGTGAAGGGGGCAGGCCCTCGCCATGTCCTGTCTAGCTATGTAATCCAGCCCGAGCCCTAGATGGTTTCATGCTCGGTGCGGGCGATGAGGTCGTTCTGCAGGTCGGGGGAAAGATCGACGAAGTAGGCGCTGTAGCCGGCGATGCGGACGATGAGGTTGCGGTACTTGGCCGGATCCTTCTGGGCCTTGAGCAGGGTTTCCTTGTTGATGACGTTGAACTGGACGTGCCAGAGCTTCAAGTCGATGAAGGTGCGGATGAAGGCCACGAGCTTCTCGGTGCCCTGCTCGCCTTCCAGGGTCTTGGGGGTGAACTTGAGGTTGAGCATGCGGGCCGCGCGGTCGCGCATGCCGTAGTTCTTGGTGTGGAAGTTGGAGAGCAGGACGGCGGTGGGGCCGTTGACGTCCGCGCCGTGGGAGGCAGAGGAGCCGTCGGAGAGCGGGAACCAGTTCACGCGGCCGTTGGGCGTGGCGGAGACCACCTTGCCGAAGGGCACGTGGGAGGTGAAGGGCACGTAGCGGCAGTCGTTGTGGATGCCGAGGTCCTTCATGCCGTACTTGCCGGCGTAGGCGACGCTGATGCGGTCGAGCTCGCGGCCGATCTCGTCGGCGTAGTCGTCGTTGTTGCCGTAGCAGGGAGCGGACTTGAGCAGGGCCTTGACGTCCTCGAAGCCTTCGAAGTTGGCGTCGATGGCCTGGATGAGCTTGTCCATGGTGAGCTTCTTCTCTTCGAAGACGAGCTTCTTCACGGCGGCGAGGGAGTCGACCACGGTGCCGAGGCCCATGAATTCGAAGTAGCCGAAGTTGATGCCTTCCGGCACCTGCTCCTGGTGCAGGTCCACGCAGTGCTTCATGCACAGGTCGTGCATGGCGGAGCCCATGGGCTGGGCGAAGTGGGTCGCGCGGATCTTGTTGATGAGGTACTGCTGGACGAAGGCGGCGCGCAGGAAGAGGTAGTGCTGCTTCTTGTAGGCTTCAAAGAACTCTTCCCAGGTCGTGAAATCGCGGGGGTCGCCGGTCTCGACGCCGAGCACCTGGTCGCCGTACTTCTTCATGCGGCCGTTGCGCAGCACCATTTCCACGGCTGCCGCAAAGTTGATGTAGGCGCCGCCGGAGGTGTAGGTGTCGCGGTTGGGCATGCGGGCCTCGGTGCAGCCGGAGACGGCGTAGTCGAGGGCCTCTTCGAAGGTCGCGCCCTTGGAGACGTAGAGCGGAACGACTTCTTCGTCGTTGATGAGCTTGGGGAAGCCGGAGCCGTACTTGATGGTCTCGGCCACGTCCCAGAGGTAGCTCTCGGGGCAGCCGCTGTGCACGCGGGCAGCCAGATCCGGGTAGTGGAGCGGGAACTCGCGCTTGCTCTTGAGGATGAGGTGGGTGAGCTCGTTGGTGGCGTCGGCGCCCTCGGGGGTCTGGCCGCCGACGGTCACGGCCTCCCAGTGGGCGTAGCCTTCGTTGAAGGCGCCGCCGGTGGGGGAGATGTACATGTCGATGAATTCGGCCATGCCGACCCACATGCACTCGAGCAGCTCGGTCGCGCGGGCGTCGTCCAGCTTGCCGGCTTCCACGTCGGCCTTGTAGTAGGGGTAGAAGTACTGGTCCATGCGGCCGTTGGAGATGGTCGTGCCGGTCTTCTGCTCGAGGCGGGAGAACATCTGGGTGAACCACTGGCTCTGGCAGGCTTCCCAGAAGTCGCGGGCAGGCTCGCCGGGCACGCGCTCGCAGTTGGCGGCCATGCGCAGGAGCTCTTCCCTGCGGACGGGATCGCTGGTCTCGGCGGCCTTGAGGCGGGCGGCCTCGGCGTAGCGTTTGGCCCAGAGGACGATGGCGTCGCAGACGAGGACGACGGCTTCCAGGAAGGGCTTCTTCTCGCAGATGTCCTTGGCGGAGAGGGGGTCGAGGGCTTCGAGCTTCTCCAGGGCCTCCTGCTTGATGCCGTTGAAGCCGCGCTTCAGGATCTTGCCGTAGTCGTGCACCCACTGGATGGAGGAGCGGAAGGACGCGGTCTCGTTGACGATGTAGCGGGAGGTGAGGCCCTGGGGATCGTCGTAGGTGAGCTTGTGGACGTCGGCCGGCAGGGCGGCGTTGAGGGCTTCGTGGAAGGTCTTGCCCTTCCAGTAGGGGGCCACTTCCTCGATGACGCGCTTGGCGTCCTCGGGGGTGATGGAAGCGGGAGAGGTTTTGCGGGTGGGCAGGTCGCGCACGGCGATGTCGAGGAAGTCGCCGTCGAGCTCGGGGTAGAGGATGCCGTAGCGGCCTTCGAAGCCGCCGGCGCGGCCGAGCAGCAGGGAGTCCTCGTCCACGGTCACGGTGATGTTCTTGGCCACGTTCATCAGGCCCTTGGCCCAGCGCAGGACGAGGGGCTCGCCTTCGGTCTGCTCCATGGACTTGGTGAAGTACAGGGCGCGCTCGATGTCGATGCGCGGCTTCATGCCGTCGAAGCGCTCCAGCATGCGGAAGACGCGTTCGTGGGTGGCGCGGTAGCGGTCGACCTTGCCCTTGATGCGGTCGTCAAGGCGCTGTTCCTGGGGAGACAGACATTCGCACTGAGCGGTGATTTCCATATGTTCCTCCGAAAAGATGTTTTCAGCTTGCTTGCTTTACATGAGGTTGCAGCGCTTCCGGCGCAGGGCCCGAGGCCCGGTGGCCGTGCGGCTTGGACTGCTTTCTTCATAGCATTTTCCATGCCAAACACGGTCGGAAGGCGAGCCGGCCGTCAACGACCGCTGGGGAGGGAGGGGATGCAGGGTGGCCGGACGGGAGAGAAGGCGTGAGGCTGGCAGGGAGACAGAACAGGATGGGGACGACGACCACGAGGCCAGGCAGGCAGAGAGGCTGAGAGGCAGATAGGCAAGCAGGCTGGCAGGCAAGCAGGGCGACCACGAGTCCTGCCGGCCACCTGCCAAAAAACCTGCCCAATACCCTCATCAGAGCCCCTGCCAAAGGCTCTGCCAGACATCCATCAGGTACGCTGCCAGATAGACTGTCAGTACACTGTCAGGTACGCTACCAGATGCTCTTTCAGTTGCCTGAGGGAAGGATTCCCAATGATGGCAACGACGGACAGCCTCTTGCCAAGCGACAGGAGCACGAGACTGTCAGGCCGGCGGTGCCTGTTCAGTGAGCCTGAGGATGGCAACCGAAACACGCCTGGGAACGTTGCTCAGCAATGCCCTTCAGCTATGCCTTTATGAAGGCCGAGTGGCAGGCGCCACGACACGGCTCCGGACGCCTGCACCTGCTTGCGCCCGCAAGTGCCACGGGCGATTTCGCCATGCATGACGGTTTCGCCAAGCATAGCGCCAAGCCCAAAATCGCCTCGCCGAAACGGCTGCAAGCCGGCAGGCAAAGCCTTGCCGCGAACCCTGTGGTCAGCTCAGGGCAGATTCGACACTGGCGCAGAACAGCATGCAGGCGTGGTCTGGGAAAGCTGACTGCCCCTGTGCGCGAGCGGCTGGCGCAAGCTTCAGTCAGGTCCGCGGCAGGCACGCTGACAGGTGCTTCCCTGCCTGCGGACAGGGAATCGATGCAAAAGCGCATCCTCGCTGAGAATCATTCCTGAATCAGCATTGCCAAAGCTTGTTTATGCCGTGCTATCCCTGTGAAATCACAGGCACCTTTGGCTATGTGAAAAATTGCACTTCTGCGACATGTGCTGATTTGATGCAGAATCGCGATTCTCCCTTGCTCCATGCCCTCGAGGCCGGTTGGCGGAAGGTCATCATCAGCAACGCAGAGCGACTCGAGCCCCGCTGCTTCGTCCGCCTGTCGATGACGTTGCGGTCGCACTTCTGCTGGCTGAGCTGCCCATGCTGACGGGCATCCAGACCACGCGCAGGGTCATCGCCGTCGCCGCAAGGGGATGGTCGCAGGCTTGGTGCTCAGGCTAAAGCCTGCGTCCTGCCTCCTGTCACCATCCGCCCTTTCGCGAAGGACTGCGCCTCACCGCAGGCGACGATCTCCGGGAAGCCTGCTTCCTGGCATCCCGCTTCACGACGATGCAAAGGCGTCCCTGATGGCTCCTGCCAAGAAGGCGCCCCGCTCCGCATGACGCACGTGGCAAGCGCTGTGCCCGCGCCGGCAGGCTCAGGCAGGTCGTTGCAGAAGACACGATATCCGCCACGCCTAGGGGGGAGAGCGACGATCCCAGGCAGGCAGACCTGCATGCCCTCGCCTCG
>DFDR01000088.1 GCA_002369295.1 Desulfovibrionaceae bacterium UBA3823 | reverse complement strand
CGCAGCTGTTGTGATAGCCCTGGATGAAATTGGTGGTGCCGTCGATGGGATCGATTATCCAGCACGGGCCTGCCGGCGGCTGGGCCTGGGGATCGGCCCCCTCCTCGCCGAGCAGGGCCGCCTGCGGGACAACGGCCCCAAGGCCGGCGGCAAGCTCCTCCTGGAGGCGCAGATCCATGGTGGAGACGAGATCGATGGGCCCCTTGCGGGCAAAGCGGCGCGGCTCGTGCCAGGCGTCCTGCATGAGCTTCGCGCAGCGGGCAAGGCAGTCCAGGGCCTGCACCCTCTGGGCATGGTCGAGCGGCATGGGTCCTCCTTGGACGCGTGGAAAGGACAAGGTGGAAACGGCGGGGGAAGGCAGGCAGCCGGAGCGGCTTTTCTGCGCGGCCGGAAGGGCTTGCAGACAGGATCCGGGCCGCGGCCGCGGGCTTTTGCCAGGAACAAGGCCTGGCTCAAGACCTGGATCAAGGCTTAGGCGATGAAGACGTCCTGGAAGGCCTGCCTATTCAGCATGGCCTTGGCCGTGCCGCGCAGGACGGCCGTGAGGGGATCCTCGGCAAGGAAGACGCGCAGCTTC
This sequence comes from Desulfovibrionaceae bacterium UBA3823, assembly GCA_002369295.1. Lineage (GTDB taxonomy): Bacteria > Desulfobacterota > Desulfovibrionia > Desulfovibrionales > Desulfovibrionaceae > Desulfovibrio. The sequence continues at coordinate 2,765 of DFDR01000088.1, read as the reverse complement.
GTGCGCTCGCAGAGCAGCTCCGCCAGGCCCCGCAGCAAGGCGCCTCCGCCGGCAAGGCAGAAGCCGTTGGAATAGATGTCGGCAGCCAGCTCCGGCGGCGTCCGCTCGAGGGTGCGCATGACGGCGCCGGCTATCTCCTCCACGGGTTCGGCGAGGGCCTCGCGCACGTCCTCGGCCTTGACCGTGAAGGTGCGCGGCACGCCGGCGACGAGATCCTTGCCCGCCACCTGCATGTCCTCCAGACCGGGCACCGGCATGGCCGAGCCTATGGCGATCTTGATGCGCTCGGCGGTGTTCTCGCCGACATCGAGGCGGTAGCGTTCGCGCAGCATGCGCAGCACGAGCTCGTTCATGCGGTCGCCTGCGGTGCGCAGCGACTGGGAGGCCGACACGGCGGCCAGGGTGATGACGGCCACCTCGCTGGTGCCGCCGCCGATGTCGGCGATCAGGCTTCCCTTCGGCTCGGTGACGGGAAGCCCCGCGCCGATGGCCGCGGCCATGGGCTCCTCGATGAGGGAGACCTTGACGGCGCCGGCCGCAAGGGCCGCGTCGATGACGGCCTTCTTCTCGACCTGGGTGATGCCCCGGGGCACGCAGATGAGCATGGAGGGCTTGACCAGCCCGAGGCGGCCTATGGCCTTGCGGATGAAGGAGATGATCATGAGGCTCGCCACGTCGAAGTCGGCAACGACGCCGTCGCGCATGGGGCGCACCGTGCGGATGCGCCCCGGCGTGCGGCCGCAGGCGCGCTTGGCTTCGTGGCCGACGGCGAGGACCTCGCGGGTCTGCGCGTCCAGGGCGACCACGGAGGGCTCGTTGACGACGATGCCGCCGGCCCGGGTGTAGAGCAGGGTGTTGGCCGTTCCCAAGTCCATGGCGATGTCCTTGGAAAAGAGGCCGAGGAAGCGCTGCCACAGGCCCATTGCCTAGTCTTCCTCTCCGCTGCGGGGCGGCTGGTAGGGCGAGGTGTCGGGATCGTGGAGCCTGGGCCCCTGGCGGTAGACCTTGGCCTTTTCCATGGAGCTCTTGAGGCGGGCCTTGAGGTAGAGGTTTTCGAGATGCAGCGAGAGCAGGCCCAGGGCCTGGCGCAGGAAGGTGCGCATGGTCTCGCCCACTTCGCGGGGCTGGCGGCTGCCGAGGCAGACCACGCCGCGCGTGCTCTTGCTGATGTTGACGGGCAGGCACACGACGGCCTCGAAGTCGCAGGGCAGGTTGTCGCTCGTGCCGAAGAGGGCCGGCGCGCGGCCGTCGAAGCCGGTCTGCACCACGGGCTGGCCGTTGCGGAAGACCCAGCCGGCCAGGCCGCTCGAGACGCTCTGGTAGAAGGGTTCGCCCGACTGGACGAGCAGGGGCGCGTTTTCGGCCTCGATGCAGTAGGACTCGCCCTGCACCACCACCGAGGCGAAGGCGCAGTACTCGAAGCCCGTGGCCTCGGCAACGCTCGCCAGGAAGCTGCGGATGAAGACCGACCAGTGCTTGTACTGGCTGAGCCACTCCCCGATGAGGCCGAGCTGCAGGAAGTAGCCGGGAATCTCGCCGGCTGCCTCCTCGGCGCCGCGGCGGCGCAGCAGGCCGTCGAGGACCTCGGCAAAGAGCTGGAGCAGGCGGCTGTCCTTTTCCGTGTAGGCGCGCTTTTCCAGCGTGTCCACGCAGAGGCATCCGCCCGTGGGCAGGGGACAGCCCATGAAGGCCTTCACGCGGGCCTCCTCGCCGGTCTTGTAGTAGTCGAGCTTGCTGTGCTCGCCGTCAAAGTCGGGCACCATGAGGGGCTTGCGGTTGCGCAGTATCCAGCCGGCAAGGCCCTGGCCCGGCGCAAGGCGCGCGCCTGGCAGGATGCCGTCGCCAAGGGAGAACCAGTCGGCGAGGCGGGAAGTTTCGGGCTCTTCGCCCTCCCTGGCGTCGGGAAGGAAGAGCACGCAGGAATTGGCATCGAAGACGCTGGCCGCAAGGCCGAGCATCTGCTGTTCAAGCGTGGAGGAAAGTGCAGGCATGGGCTCAAGATCCGGGGGGTTTGGCGCCAGACGGGCTGGCGCACGGTCGAGGGAGGAAAGGCTGGACGACTGCCGGAGGAAGGCGGACTGCCGGGCAGGGCTTTCCTCCGGACGGTTCCGGGAGGCATGGCAGAATAGCAGAGGCATCCCTCGCCCGCAATGCCTTGACTCAGCCTCTCAGCCTGGCTGCGGTCTCCTTCACGCAGAGCTGGCATGCGGGACAGGCGCGCAGGGCGTGCCCCGACCGCGCAGGCCGGGATCGGGCGCTGTCCGATACCGCCCGAAACAAGGCAGGAAAGCAGGAAAAACTTTGCCTCGGGACTAGAAATGTCCTACAAGAACCTTATCTTGATTGCGCCTTGCCGGCCTTGGGGCCGCAGGGCCGCAGGCCCGGGCACGGAACGGGTCTGCGAAGCCCGGCGCAGGAGCCCACGCATGGTGAAATGGCAGGAGACACTCACCCGGAACGGGATGGACTGGACAGACGAGGACCACCTCGCGCCCGGCAGCAAGATCTGCGGCCTGGCGGAGCTGCGCGCCTTTCTGGACGCCGTGCACATCCGCTTCTGCCTGGCCAAGCCCTACCAGGAGAACGGCGGCAACTACCCGCTCGTGGAGTCGCGCGAGCTTCTGCCCTCCTTCGACAACGCCATGTTCGAGTACAAGAACCTGCCGGGCTTCTCCCTAGTCGCCTTCGAGCGGCCCCTCAACTATTTCAGCGAGCGCTTCCAGTACGACCAGCTCCTGCCCGTGCCCCCCGGCGCGGACCAGGCC
>DFDR01000137.1 GCA_002369295.1 Desulfovibrionaceae bacterium UBA3823 | reverse complement strand
GTGGCGAGGCCTGCAGAGCGCCTGCCGCGGGGGATGCCAGGCGGCGAAGCGTGCCGGAGAAGCGCTGACGCAAGGCATCGTCCGGGGACAAGACTGAGCTAACCCCCTGATGTATCAAAAGGCTGTCGAGCCGATGCCGCAGCCTCAGCGCGTCGCTAGCTTTGGCAGATCGGGGCGTAGGGGCACCAGGAGCAGCGCAGCTCGTCCCTGGCCTGCGGCAGTTCGCGGGCCCTTGCCATGTGCAGGAGGACCAGCTTGACGAGCAGATGGCAGCGCGAGAGCGCACGCTGGCGCTCTTCTGCGTGGTCGCCCCGGCCGCCCCGGTAGAAGGAGACCTCCTCGCCTGAGCCCGCAAGCTCCACGAAGGCCGCGTCGCCGACCGGGATGGCGGGCCAGTCGGCAATGTTGTGCGGGCGCTTGTCGTCCGGCAGGATCTGGACGCCGCCGGCGCTGCGGGCGATGGCAACGTAGGCGGGCAGCTGCACGGAGGCGGCGCCCTGGCGCAGTTCCTCGAGAAGCTCGTCCAGCTCGCCGAGCACGCCGGCCGAGCCTGATCTGTCCCGCATGAGCCGCTCGATGCGCTCGAAGAGCCTGTCGTTGTTCCAGATGCGGAGCCGGCTGATGCCGGGAAGGCGCTTGCCGGTCTTGTAGTCGAGAATGACGAGGCGTTCCGGGGAGCCGGGAATGGGCGTGCCGTCGTCGTCGAGCTCTCCGCGCACGTCGAGGCGGTCGAGCCGGCCCTGCAGCTGGAAGCGCCTGCCGCCGGCGTAGACGCTTGCGGCAAAGCTGCACTCGAGCAGGCAGGGCAGGGCGTTGGCGGGCTGGCGGTCGATGTAGCTTCTCAGCTTCGGCGGCGCCGCGGCCTCGAGCACGGCAAGGCTCTCCGGGGGCAGGTCCTGCAGCAGGCGCCGGCTGTCGTCGTGCAGCAGGTCGTGGAAAATGCCCACGATCTCCTGCTTTTCCTCCTCCGAGCGCTCAAGGGCCTGGTTCAGGCGCCGCATGTGGAACTGCTCCAGCACTTCGTGGATCAGGGTGCCGACGCCCGAGGGATCGTCGCCCTCGTTGACCTCTTCCATTTCGCTGAGGCGCGCCAGGCGGTGGAAGCCGAACTTGGCCGGGCAGTGCAGGTACTCGTCGAGCATGGTGGGCGAAACGGGCCCTGCCAGCAGGCGCTCCATGCGGGCCAGCGCGCGGGTGCCGGCATCCAGGGAGAGGATCCGGCTCTGCGGGTGCATGGGGACAAGCCGCGCCTCGGCCAGCTCGAGGGGCGGCTCGCCGGGGGCGAAGATGCGGCCCTCCTGCTGCTCCCGCTCCCAGATGAACTCTTCGGCAAAGCGGCTGCGGAACTTCTTGCCGTCGAAGAGGGAGGATCCGCCCATGCCCTCCTGCCAGTAGAAGTGGATTTCGCCGGCGCAGCGCGCCAGGCGGTAGACGGCATAGCCCGTCTCCTGGTCGCCCAGGTCGAGAGCCGGCAGGCCGATCACCGCGCGCAGGGAGTCGGGGAGCAGGGGATCGCGCCGCTTTCCGCCAGGCAGGCGGTCGTCGGTGGCATCGACCACGTAGACCTTGTCGAAGTGCAGCAGCGAGCTTTCCAGCACGCCCATGACCTGGAGGTTGACGAGGCGGTCGCGTCCCGGCTCGAAGAAGATGCGCTCGTGGGCAAGCAGGCCGTCGAGCAGGGAGGAAAGCGCGGCCAGCGGGAGCTCGTCGTCGGCGAGCAGGCTTCCCTGGAGCATGGGCACGACGGCGTGCTCGATGCGGTGCAGGGCCTCCATGTCCATGCTGGCCGTGGCGCGCACCTGTTCGGGGCAGCGTCTGCGGATGAAGTCGCACAGGCCCTGCAGGGCGGATCCCAGGCCGCGCGGCGTCGAGGCTTCGGCAAAGGCAGCCACCGCGGCCGAGAGCACGCGCCCAAGCGCCGCCCTGTCGAGGTCCCTGTTGGCAAAGACTTCGTGCCTGAGCGTGTCGTTCCAGGGATCGGTGAAGCGCAGGCCCGCCCGCACGGCCTGGCAGAAGCGGTCCAGCATGGGACCCAGCGCCAGACCGCTGTCGTCGTCGAGGCAGCGGAGCAGGGGATGCTGGAAGAGGGCGACGAGCTCCTTCCAGTGGTAGCGGCCGAGATCGCCCTTGACGCCCCTGGTGATCTGCACGGCCATGCAGGCTCTGGCGAGCTGGGCTGCCGGCGTCTCGTCGAGGCTTGCGCCCATGGTGACGTTGACGCTGCCCTTGTCGCGCTCCGGCAGGTGGTGGAGCACCGGCATGAGCAGGGCCGAGTTCGGCAGGAGCACGGCGGCCGAGACGCCTGTGCGCTCGCGGGCATCGAGATCGGCGGCCAGACGCCCGAGCTGGGAGTGCAGATCGTAGCCGGCCAGGAAGCTGACGCGGGGACCGTCCTCGCCCGCGGCCTCGGGGGCCGTCCCGCCGGCGTCGGCAAGCTGGCAGCCGGCGCCCCAGTCCGCCATCCATTCCCGGTGCCGCCGGCAGATCCAGTGCTCGCCCCCCTCGCCGAGGAGGCGGGGATCGCTGTGCAGGCAGACGCTGGCGCCAGCCTGCCAGAGGGCCTTGAGGATGGCGTTCTGGGTGCGGGTGAGGGTGTGGAAGCCGGCAATGAAGACGGGCCGGTCCGGCGCCGGCCGGAAGGCCTCGGGAATGCCCCGGTCAAGGACGCGGGCCGCCTCGAAGCCCATGAGGGCCTGGGTGGCGAGCTGCCGTTCGCCGAGCCTGGCGAGGTATTCCTGGTGCACGCGGCCAAGCACAGCCAGGAGGTCGGCCGCGTAGTCCATGACGTCGCCCTCGAGGCCCGCCATGTCCGAGGGCGCGATGCCGTTTTCCAGCAGCTCCGACATGAGCCGCGCCAGCTTGACGCCCCAGGGGAAGAAGCGGGCCAGGTCCAGATCCCAGAGATGCTGGCGCCGGCGTCCTTCGCCGCTGTCGAAGGGGCTTTGCCTGGCCTCGGCCTCGGCGCCGGCCGCCCTGACGGCGCCGTAGAGCACGGCGATCTCGTCGAGCAGGCTCGCCTGCCTTGCGGCCTGGCCCGTGGCTTCGGCATGCCAGGCGCAGGCAAGCTCGTTCAGGGTGACGACCCGGGGCATGAGCCTCGACGCGGCGGGCAGCCTGCGGGCGGCCGCCTGTTCCGCCTCTCTGCGGTAGAGCGCCTTGAGGTACTGCCAGGGCCTGGAGGTGGGGCTCACGATGAGGGGAACGGCGCCGCCGGGACGCGCAGACTCCCTGTCGAGCAGCCTTTTCAGGCTTGGCAGGAAGGGCCGGTTCCAGGGAAAGACGAGAAAGGGCTTAGGCATGGGGGCCTCCTTCCTGAAGGGCGCGCAGCATGGCGGCAAGGCCGGCCGGATCTGCGTCGCGCGCGCGGCCGTCGGCCGCGATCACCCGGATCTGGCGGCGGGTAAGGTAGCAGAGCACCCCGCAGGGGCGCCTCGCTCCCGCATCCTCAAGGCAGGCGAGATAGCGGGCTATCTGCCCCTCGTGCCTGGCCTGCAGGGCCGCCTGCAGGGCTGCCTGCTCGGGATCGGGGCTTTGGGCCATGCCGTGCTTGTAGTCGACGACCACGGGGCGGTCGAGCAGGCCGCCGGGACCGGGAACCAGCAGATCCATGCGCAGTATGCCGCCGCCGCGGGCATCGAGCAGGGACTGCTCGGCCAGGCCTGCGGCAAGCCAGCGGCAGGCCTCGGGCAGGCTGAGGAACCAGTTGAGCTCGGCCAGGGCCTGCTCCCGGAAGGAAGCGGCCGAGCCGTCGGCCGGCGCGGTGCCGGCAAGCCAGGGCTGGGCTTCAAGCGCCTGGTCCACCACGAGTTCGGGATTCCTGGCCGAAGCCGGCAGGCCGCAGAGCCGCTCGAGGCAGGCGTGCACGAAGACGCCCTGCTCGCGGGCGGGATCGCGGGGATGGCTTTCGTCCAGATAGTCGAGGTGGACGTGCAGCCGGGGCATCCAGGCCATGGGATTCCAGGGGCCAATGCTGCCTTGCGCCGCGCAGGCCTCGTCTGCGGCCGCGTCATCAGCCCTGCGCGGGACGTCCCTGGAGGGCGGGTAGCGCATGGCGGGATCCGTCACGGGACCGTCGTAGTCGGGAATGAGGAAGCCGTCGGCGTCCTCGCGGCGCGGCCAGGCCTGCTTTCCGGGCGCAGGCAGGACCGGATCGGGTTCTCCCGCCTGCCCCGCCGGCGTGGCGCAGGCGGCAAAGGCATCTTCCCCGCCGTCTTCTAAGCCGTCCTGGCGACCGTCGTCTCCGCCGTCTGCGGCGCCGGCAAGATCCCAGCTGGGCAGGCCTGCCTGCCTCAAGCCGGCGCCGGCCTGGCA
>DFDR01000194.1:7120-13198 GCA_002369295.1 Desulfovibrionaceae bacterium UBA3823 | reverse complement strand
GTAGAGCAGGTGCAGGATGGCGTGCTCGACGCCGCCGATGTACTGGTCCACGGGCAGCCAGTACTTGAGGGCGTCCATGTCGAAGGCCGCCTTGCCGTTCCTGGCCGAGGTGTAGCGGGCGAAGTACCAGCTGGACTCCACGAAGGTGTCCATGGTGTCCGTCTCGCGGCGGGCCTTGCGGCCGCAGACTGGGCAGGTGCACTCGGCAAAGGAGGGCGTGGTCGGCAGGGGCGACTTGCCGTCGGGCCGGGTCTTCACGTCGAGGGGCAGCACGATGGGCAGGTTCTCGGGCTTTTCGGGCACCACGCCGCACGCGTCGCAGTAGACCACGGGGATGGGCGCGCCCCAGTAGCGCTGGCGCGAGATGTTCCAGTCGCGCAGGCGGAACTGGACCTTGGCCTGGCCGACGCCCATGGCCTCGAACTTTTCGGTGATTTTCTTCTTGGCCTCCTCGCTCGGCATGCCGTCGAACTCGGCGGAGTTGACCATGGTGCCTGCCCCGGGGCGGGCGCAGTCCCAGCCGTCGGTGGACTCGGCCTGGCCCGACTCGCTCACCACCTGGACGATGGGCAGCCCGTACTTGCGGGCGAACTCGAAGTCGCGCTGGTCGTGGGCGGGCACGCTCATGACGCAGCCCGTGCCGTAGGTGGCGATGACGAAGTTGCCGAGCCAGATGGGGACCTTTTTGCCGTTGACCGGGTTCACGGCATAGGCGCCGGTGAAGACGCCTTCCTTTTCCAGGCTGTCGGACTGTCGGTCGATGCGGTCCATGTTGCGCACGCGCTCGATGAAGGCCTGGATCTCCGCCTCGCTGGGGCTTCCCTTGACGAGTTCCTGCACCAGGGGCAGCTCCGGCGCCAGCACCATGAAGGAGCAGCCGTAGATGGTGTCGGGACGGGTGGTGAAGACCGTGATGTCCCCGATGCCGGCCACGGGCTTTTCCAGCTTGAACTTGACCTCGGCGCCCTCGGAGCGGCCGATCCAGTTGTTCTGCATGGCGAGCACGCGCTCGGGCCAGCCGCCCTCCAGCAGCTGGAGGTCCTTGAGGAGCTCGTCGGCATAGGCCGTGATGCGCAGGAACCACTGGGTGAGCTCCTTCTGCTCGACCTGGGAGTCGCAGCGCCAGCACTTGCCGTCCACCACCTGCTCGTTGGCGAGCACGGTGTGGCAGGAGGGGCACCAGTTCTGGGGCGCCTTCTTGCGGTAGACCAGGCCCTTTTCCAGGAACTTGAGGAAGAAGAGCTGCTCCCACTGGTAGTATTCGGGACGGCAGGTGGCCACTTCGCGCGCCCAGTCGTAGGAGTAGCCGAGGCGCTTCATCTGGGCGCGCATGTTGTCGATGTTGGAGTAGGTCCAGGCCGCGGGATGGGTGCTGTTCTTGATGGCCGCGTTCTCGGCGGGCAGGCCGAAGGCGTCCCAGCCGATGGGGTGCATGACGTTGAAGCCCTGCATGCGCTTGGCCCTGGCGAGCACGTCGCCTATGGAGTAGTTGCGCACGTGCCCCATGTGCAGGTTCCCCGAGGGGTAGGGGAACATTTCGAGCACGTAGTACTTTTCCTTGGCGCTTTCATGGGTGCAGGCGAAGGCGCCGCTTTCGGCCCAGCGCTCCTGCCACTTCTTCTCGATGTCCTGGGGATTGTAACGTTCCATTTTCATTGACTTTGTTCCTTGTGCTCATGCTGCAGGGGTGCAGGGCAGAGGGCTAGGCACGCTTCCTGTCCCTGTGGGCGGCGTCGAGGACGCCGTTGACGAAGCCGACGGCAGCCCCGCCGGCAAAGGACTTGGCCAGCTCCACGGCCTCGTCGATGGCGACCTTGGGCGGCACGTCCTCGGCAAAGAGGGTCTCGTAGACGCCGATGCGCAGGATGGTGAGCTCTATCTTGCCCATGCGGTCCTTGCGCCAGTGGCGGGAGTAGCGCATGACGAGCTCGTCGATCTCGGCCTCGTGCTTCCAGACGCCCTTGACGAGGTCCCAGTCGAAGCCTTCGGGCTCGGGCAGGGGCTCTTCGGCCTGGACCTCGCTCTCGTCCGGGGACGCTTCGGCAGCCTGGCGCTTGAGCTCCTCGAGGGCCGCGTCGTCGTCCGGGCGGTTGCGGAAGGCCTCCTCCAGCTGCTCCAGGGTCTGGCAGGGGGAGAAGAAGAGGCTGTAGAGAACCTGGAAAGCGCGCTCGCGGGCGCTGTGGCGCGTGGCGTTGCGGCCTTTGCTCATTACAGCTGCTCCAAAACGCGGATGGTCTCGAGCATGGCGGAGGCGGCCTCCACGCCCTTGTTGCCGGCCTTGACGCCGGCGCGGTCGATGGCCTGCTCGAGGTTGTCGCAGGTCAGCAGGCCGAAGCCGATGGGCGTGCCGGAGGCAAGCTCCACCTGGGCCACGCCCTTGGCGCATTCGCTGCAGACGTAGTCGAAGTGGGGGGTGCCGCCGCGGATGACGCAGCCCACGGCCACGATGCCGTCGTACTTCCCGCTCTCGGCCGCCTTCTTGCAGACCAGCGGCACTTCGAAGGCGCCGGGCACGCGGATGATGACGGCATCGTCAGGGTTCATGCCGTGGCGGGTCAGAAAGTCCATGGCACCGCCCACGAGGCGGTCGACGATGAAGTCGTTGAAGCGGGTGGCGACGATGGCGACCTTGAGGCCGTCGGCCTTCATGTGGCCGTCGATGGATTTCGGCATGGCGGGTTCTCCTACAAAAAGCCGTTTTCCAGAAGGTAGGCTCTGGTGATTCTGGAGGCCTCGGACGCGTCTCCCCCGAAGGGGTTCCCGGCTGCCTTGCCGGTGTAGGCGCCAAGCAGGTGCTTGACGTACTTGCCGATGACGTCGGTCTCCATGTTGACGTGGACGCCCGGCTTCCAGTGCCGCATGGTGGTGCGCAGCTGGGTGTCGGGGATGATGTTGACGGAAAAGCGGCCGGGCTGGCACTCGTTGACGGTGAGGCTGATGCCGTCGAGGGCGATGGAGCCCTTCTCGACCACCTCGCCGCTGAAGGCTTCGGGGTAGCGCATGGCGACGGCGATGGAGTCGCCGCAGGGCTTGGCGCTCTCCACCGTGGCCACGCAGTCCACGTGGCCCGCAACGATGTGGCCGCCCAGGCGGTCGCCCAGGGCCAGCGCCCGCTCGAGGTTGACGGCGGAGCCTTCGCGCAGCTCGCCCAGCGTGGTGCGGCGCATGGTTTCCGCCGAGGCGTAGAGGGAAAAGTTCGATCCGGAATGGGTCTCCACGGAGAGGCAGACGCCGTTGACGGCGATGGACTCGCCGTCGACGATGTTCGGGATCGCGAAGGCGGGGGAGACGTGCAGGCGCATCTCCGAGCCCTTGGCGTCGAGCCGCGCGATGCGGCCTTCGCCCTGGATGATGCCGGTAAACATGTCAGCGCTCCTGCCGCGATAAGGGCCGGGGGAAGAGGGTGAGGGCCAGATCCCCGCCGAGCGCTTCCGTCTTCGCCAGCCGGAAGCCCAGCGCCTCGTCCATGGCCGCAGGGTGCCTGCCGGCAAAGACGGGCCTGGCCTCGCCGTCGCCGAGGATCTTCGGGGCGAGGTGCAGGAGGAGCATGTCGCAGAGCCCCGCTTCCATGAGGGAGAGGGCAAGCCGGCCGCCGCCTTCGCAGAGCACGTAGTGCACGCCCCGCCTGAAGAGCCACTCCAGCATGAAGGCAAAGTCGTAGGCGCCGTTTTCCCCGCGGTCTATGGGCACGACCTTGAGCCCCATGTCGCAGAGGTTCATGGCCTCGGGCGAGAGCATGGACTTCGTGTCCACGAAGAAGGCCGTCTGGGTCGGCCGTTCGGTCAGCAGCTTGAAGCCGTCGCGGGGACCGGGCAGGCGGCTTGTCACGACGCAGGCCAGAGGCTGGCGGATCTGCTCTGCGGGCAGGCCTTCGATGCGGGCCGTGAGCAGGGGATCGTCCAGGCGGAAGGTCTCGCCGCCCACGAGCACGGCGCCGCCGGCAAGGCCAATGCCCTGGCGCAGGCGGTGCACGGCGGCCCTGGCCTCTTCGCCGGTCACCCAGCGCGAATGCCCTGTGCGCGTCGCGATGCGGCCGTCCAGGGTGGAGGCCATCTTGACCATGACGAAGGGGCGCTTGTGCAGGGTCCAGGTCGCAAAGTCGGCCACCAGATCCCGGCACTCCTGCTCCAGCACGCCTTCCACCACCTCGATGCCGGCGCTCCTGAGGCGCTCCAGCCCTCCGCAGGCCACGGGATTGGGATCGCGCATGCCGACGGCCACCCTGGCGACGCCCGCCTTGATCAGGGCTTCGGAGCAGGGACCCGTGCGGCCGGTGTGGTTGCAGGGCTCCAGGGTGACGGCCATGGTCGCCCCCTTCGGGGAGACGCCCTTGGCCTCGGCGTCGGCAAGGCACATGATCTCGGCGTGGGGCTGTCCTGCCTGGCGGTGCCAGCCGCTGGCGCGGATTTCGCCGTCCTTGATGAGCACGGCTCCGACGGTGGGATTGGGGCAGGCGGTGAACCGTCCCTTCCTGGCCTCGCCTATGGCAAGGCGCATGGCGTCGTCGAGGGGAGAGTGGGGCATCTTACAGGCCTTCGGGCTTGGGGAGCTTGTCGATGGGCACGCCCGCCTCCCTGAGCAGCTCTTCGCCCAGCGAGTCGGGATAGCTTTCGCAGTAGTGGATGCAGGCGACGCCGCAGTTGATGAGCATTTTGCAGCACTGGGTGCAGGGAAAGGTGGTGCAGAAGATCTCGGCGCCCTGGATGGAGATGCCGTGGGTGGCTGCCTGGATGATGACGTTCTGCTCGGCGTGGATGCCGCGGCAGATTTCGTGGTTCTTGCCCGAGGGGATGCCGAGGCGCTCGCGCAGGCAGCCCGTTTCCAGGCAGTGGGGCACGCCGGACGGCGCGCCGTTGTAGCCCGTGGCGAGGATGCGCCTGTCCTTGACGGCAATGGCGCCCACCTTGCGGCGCAGGCAGGTGGATCGCTCGCTCACCATGTAGGTGATGCGCAGGAAGTACTCCTGCCAGGAAATGCGCTCATGCGGGACGGCGTCTGCCATGGTCGTGCTCCGGGGGCTTTCCCGCTCGGGGGCTTGAGGGGGGCGAAAGGGAGGCCGGCTTGCGGCCGGCCTCCCTTGGCGCGTGCAAAATGGCCGGCGGCCGGGGCTACCAGGTGAAGAGCGGGAAGGACCTCGCGAAGTCCTCCACTTCCTTTCTGGTCTTCTCGATCACGGTATTGTCCTTGATGCTGTCGAGGACGGTGACGATGAAGCGGCCCACGGTCTCCATGTCGGCTTCCTTCATGCCCCGCGTGGTGAGGGCCGCGGTGCCGAGGCGGATGCCGGAGGTGACGAAGGGAGACCTGGTCTCGAAGGGCACCGTGTTCTTGTTGACGGTGATGCCCGCAAGATCGAGGGCGTGCTCGGCGTCCTTGCCGGTGAAGTCCTTGGCCGTGAGGTCCATGAGCATGAGGTGGTTGTCGGTGCCGCCGCTGACGAGGCTGTAGCCGCCGTCCATGAGGACCTTGGCGAGCACGGCGGCGTTTTTGACCACCTGGGCGGAATAGGCCTTGAAGGCGGGACGCAGGGCCTCGCCGAAGGCGCAGGCCTTGGCCGCGATGACGTGCATGAGCGGGCCGCCCTGGATGCCGGGGAAGATCTGGCTGTTGATCTTCTTGGCCATGTCCTCGCTGGAGAGGATCATGCCGCCGCGGGGGCCGCGCAGGGTCTTGTGCGTGGTGGTGGTCACGATGTGGGCGTGGGGCACCGGGGAGGGGTGCTCGCCCGCGGCGACCAGGCCCGCGATGTGGGCCATGTCCACGATGAGCTTGGCGCCCGTTTCGTCGGCTATCTTGCGGAAGCGCTCGAAGTCGATGACGCGGGGATAGGCGGAGGCGCCGCACATGATGACGTCGGGATGCTTCTCCCTGGCCAGGGCCTCGACCTCGTCGTAGTCGATGCGGCCGGTATCCCTGGACACGCCGTAGGCGACGATGTTGAAGAGGCGCCCGGAGAAGTTCACGGGGCTGCCGTGGGTGAGGTGGCCGCCGTGGGAGAGGTTCATGCCGAGTATGGTCGCGCCCGGCTGGATGACCGAGAGGTAGGCGGCCATGTTGGCCTGGGAGCCGGAGTGGGGC
>DFDR01000194.1:0-7070 GCA_002369295.1 Desulfovibrionaceae bacterium UBA3823 | reverse complement strand
GGAGTGGGGCTGGACGTTGGCGTAGCCGCAGCCGAAGAGGGCTTTGGCGCGCTCGATGGCCAGGTTTTCGGCCACGTCGACGTATTCGCAGCCGCCGTAGTAGCGGTGGCCCGGATAGCCTTCGGCGTACTTGTGGGTCAGGACGCTGCCCTGCGCCTGGCGCACGGCGGGAGAAACGAAGTTTTCGGAGGCAATGAGTTCCAGCTTGCTGATCTGGCGGTCGCTTTCCTGCACGATGGCCTGCGCGAGCTCCGGATCTTGGAGGAGAATTTCGTCCATGAGGCGTGTTCCTTGTTGGGTGGCGCTAGGCGTCCCAGCGCTTGAAGATGAGGCTCGAGTTGGTGCCGCCGAAGCCGAAGTTGTTGGACATGGCGTACTCGAAGTCCGCGTGCTTGGTGCCGTCGGCCGTGTAGTCCAGATCGCACTCGGGGTCGGGGTCGTTCAGGTTGATGGTGCCGGGCACCACCTGGTCGCGCAGGGCGAGGGCGGTGAAGCAGGCTTCGATGCCGCCGGCGCCGCCGAGCAGATGGCCGGTCATGGACTTGGTGGCGGAGATGCGCAGCTTCTTCGCGTGCTCGCCGAAGCACATCTTCATGGCCCTGGTCTCGCACAGGTCGTTCAGGTAGGTCGACGTGGCGTGGGCGTTGATGTGGATGATGGCTTCGGGCGGCAGTCCCGCGTCCTTGAGCGCGCGCTGCATGGAAATGGCCATGCCGCTGCCGTCCTCGTCGGGGGCGGTCATGTGGAAGGCGTCGCAGGAGGCGCCGCAGCCCACGACTTCGGCGTAGATCTTCGCGCCGCGGGCCTGGGCGTCCTCGAGGCGCTCGAGCATGAGCAGTCCGCAGCCCTCGCCGCTGACGAAGCCGTTGCGCTTGGCGTCGAAGGGGCGGGAGGCGTGCGTCGGATCGTCGTTGTGGTCCGTGCACAGGGCCTTGAGGGCGCAGAAGCCGGAGATGCCGACGGGCGTGACGGCCGACTCCACGCCGCCGGTGACGCAGGCGCGCACGCGGCCGAGCACGATCTCGGAGTAGGCCTGGCCTATGGCATGGGTGGCGGAGGCGCAGGCCGTGGTGACCACGGCGTTGGGGCCGCGCAGACCGTACTTGATGGCGATGAGGCCGGGCGCCATGTTGGCGATGAAGGCCGGGATCATGAAGGGGGAAATCTTGCCGGGCCCGCTTTTGAGCAGCTTCTCGTGGTTGACCTCGATGGTGCGCAGGCCGCCAATGCCGACGCCCAGAATGCAGGCCGTGTCCTCCGCGTTCTCGGGCGAGACCTTGAACCCGGAGTCCTCCATGAGCTGCGCCGCGCCGGCCAGGGCTATCTGGGTGAAGCGGTCCTGGTGGCGGGCTTCCTTTTTGGAGATGTACTTCTCGGGATCGAAGCCCTTCACTTCGCCGGCGATCTGCGCCTTGTACTCGCTCGCGTCGAAGAGCGTGATGGGGCCGATGCCGGACTCGCCGGCAAGGATGCCCTTCCAGGTGGTTTCCATGTCGAGGCCGAGGGGCGTCACGCCGGCAACGCCCGTGATGACTACGCGGGGACGGGTCATTGGAGCTCCTTCCTTATGAAAAAGGGGCCGGGACAAGTCCCGCCCCCTGTCGATGCATTGGTATGAGCGCCGGTCTTGCGAGAAGACTAGCCTTTCTTGCTTTCGATGTAGCTGACGGCGTCCTGTACCTTCTGGATCTTCTGCGCATCGTCGTCGGCGATTTCGATGTCGAACTCTTCTTCCATCGCCATGATCAGTTCAGTGAGATCCAGGGAGTCGGCGCCGAGGTCTTCGACGAAGGAGGCTTCGGGCTTGACTTCGTCGGCGCTGACGCCGAGTTGGTCAACGATGATCTTGGTCACTTTGCTGGAAACTTCGGACATGGTGTTCTCCTTGAAAAGAGCAATGTTCATGATGCGCAGGGAGCCCGGACCCCCTGCGTGTTGCGTGCTAGCAGTACATGCCGCCGTTGACGGCGAGCACGTGGCCCGTGATGTAGCTGGCCTTGGGCGAGGCCAGGAAGGCCACCGCCTGGGCGACGTCTTCGGCCGTGCCGAGGCGCTTGAGGGGGATGCTTTCCTCGTAGAGCCTGCGCTGCTCTTCGGGAAGCGCCTTGGTCATTTCGGTGTCGATGAAGCCGGGCGCCACGCAGTTGACGCGCACGCCGCGCATGGCCAGCTCCTTGGCGTTGGACTTGGTGAGTCCGATGATGCCGGCCTTGGAGGCCGCGTAGTTGGCCTGGCCGGCATTGCCCATCTGGCCCACGACCGAGGCCAGGTTGACGATGGCGCCGGCGCGGTTTTTGGTCATGATCTTGGCGGCCTCGCGCGTGCAGAGGAAGCATCCCCTGAGGTTGGTGCCGACGACGGCGTCGAAGTCCTCGTCCTTCATGCGCACGAGGAAGCCGTCGCGGGTCACGCCGGCATTGTTCACGAGACAGCCGAGGTTGACCTTGCCCTTGACTTCGTCCTTGAAGAAGGCCGCCACGGCCGCGGAATCCGCCACGTCCAGCTGGCAGGCCTTGGCGCAGCCGCCAAGAGCCTCGATTTCAGCCACCGTCTGCTCGGCGGCCTCGGGGCGGCTCACGTAGGTCAGGATAACCTGCCAGCCGTCCTTGGCCAGCTCGAGGGCGCAGGCCTTGCCTATGCCGCGCGAGCCGCCGGTGACGACGGCAGTGGCTTTTTCGGGGGAAAGGGGGGTCACAGCTTCACCTCTACTGTTTTTCGGGAAACATAGCGTACCGCCACGCCAAGCACAAGCCTTGCAGGCCCGTCCAGAGCCTGCCGGGACGCCGGGGCTAGGCGTTCAGCTGCCTGTGCACGCGCGTGAGTTCCTCGTTGGTCTGGATGGTCTCGGCAAGCTTTTCCTGGGTGTTCTTGCGCACAAAGGTGGCAGCCATGCGGATGGCGCTCGTCATGGCTTTGGAATTGGATTTGCCATGGCAGACGATGGCGAGGCGCTTGAGGCCGAGCAGGGGGGCGCCGCCGTATTCGGCGTAGTCGATGGTGCGCTTGAACTTCCGGAAGGCGCCGCGGGCCAGCAGGCCGCCCAGCATGGCGAGCGGGTTCGACTTGAACACGTTCTTGAGCATGCGGGTCAGGGCCATGGCGAGGCCTTCGCCCATCTTGACGACGATGTTGCCGACGAAGCCGTCGCAGACCACGACGTCCACGTCGCCGGTGAAGATGTCGCGCCCTTCCGCATTGCCGATGAAATTCAGGTTCTTGGCCAGCTTCAGGAGCTCGTAGGATTCCTTGACCTGGCTGTTGCCCTTGCCCTCCTCCTCGCCGATGGAGAGTATGCTCACCCTGGGGGAGGCGTAGTTCAGGATGTCGCGCGCAAAGGCGTCGCCCATGAGCCCGAACTGGAAGAGGTGGTAGGGGCGGCAGTCGACGTTGGCGCCCACGTCGAGCACGATGACGGGCTTCTTCTCCGTGGGGAGCAGGGTGCACAGGGCAGGGCGCTCCACGCCCTTGAGGCGGCCGATGATGAACATGCCGCAGGCGACGGCAGCGCCCGAGTGGCCTGCGCTGACCACGGCATCGGCCTTGCCTTCGCGCACCAGCCGGCACCCAATCTGGATGGATGAGTTCTTCTTGCGCCTGAGCACGTCCGCAGGACGCTCGTTCATGAGCACCACTTCGTCCGCCTGGACGTAGTCGAACTCTGCGCCCGTGCAGTCGATGCCCTCCGCGACGCGCGCCATCTTCGGCGTGTCGCCCACGAGGAGCACTTTCACGCCGTAGAGGCGCGAGGCTTCGATGGCTCCTGGCACGAGCACGGCGGGGCCGAAGTCGCCACCCATGGCGTCCACGGCGATAACTGGGCGATCGCTCATCGTTGCGTCGGCTTGGCTGTCCCGGCCTGGGGCCCGGGGTGCGTGCGCCGCCTCCCTGGAGTTGCTGCGTTGACAAAGGTGCGGCCAGCCCGCCGCTGGAACCGGTTCATGCGCCGAAAGCCCGCTTCCCTTTCCGTTTCGGCGCTTGCGCGCCAAAGCCGAGGGGAAGCAGGCCTTCAAGCGTCACACGTGAAACGGATGCGTTCCTTGACGGCTGCTGGTGTCCGCATAGACGAATTACGCCTGTTCGGCCTGCGCCTTCTTCACTACGACAGCCTTGTTCTTGTACTTGCCGCAGGTGGGGCAGACGCAGTGGGGAAGGGTGGGGGTGCCGCAGGAGCTGCAGTAGATCACGGCGGGGATGGCGACGCGATCGTGGGAGCGGCGGTTGCCTTTGCGGGCGCGGGATTTTTTATTCTGCTGAACAGCCATGGTATTTCTCCTTCAATGACGCTTGCGAAGATTGTTCTGCCGGACGGGCCTTCCTTGCGGGAATTTCGGACGGGAATTTCAGGCGGGAAGTCCGGGTGGCCTTGTGGCCGATGCTTGGGCAGTGTCCAACCCGCTGATAACGGGTGGTTTTTCAAAGGAGGGATAAATAGCAGACAATCGGGGCCGTGTCTAGCTCTTCTTCAGCTTGAGCCCCCGGAGCTTGGCCAGTCTCGGGTCGCCCTCGTCGTGCACGCAGCCGCAGGGGCCGGCGTTGAGATCCTGGCCGCAGGTGGGGCACAGGCCCTTGCAGGCCGGATCGCAGAGGGGCGTCGGCGGAAGCGCCAGCGCGAACTGCTCCCAGGCCACGGCCGCCAGGTCGAGCAGGACCGCGCCGTGGTCGAAGAGGAGATGGTCGTCGCCCTCGGAGAGCGCGTCTTCAGGAAGCGTCCCCTCTTCGTCGGGCATCTGGATGTAGTCCTCGAAGGCCTCGGCTATGACCAGGGGCGTGTCCTTGGCGCAGCGCGAGCAGGGAACGACCACGTTCGCCCGCACCGTTCCGCGCAGAAGCCAGCCCTCGGTGGAGGGCAGGATGTTCAGGTCCATCTCCGGGATGCCCTCGAGGCGGCAGTCCATGTGGAATTCCTTGATGGGCTCGGACCAGACGGCCAGATCGCTGACGAGGAAGTCCTTGCCCTGGGGCGGGAGGTCGCGCAGGGCGACAAGATGCTTTTTGTGCGTATCCATGTGGCAAACCGGTGCCTTGCGGCGGCTGGGCGCGTTGCTTCCTCCTGCGGCCGCCTGGAAGCGGGAGGAAGGCATGTCTTCCTATCGGCTGAAACGCCGGGGGCTTTAGGCCTGGGAGGCCAGAAGCAGGACGGCCAGGCCCGCAAAGATGAGGGCGCAGCACTTCTGGAGGATGATCTGCCCCTTGGCGCTGGCGTTGAACCTGGAGAAGATGCGGCCTGCAAGCAGGGCGGCCGAGGAGAAGGCCACGAGCGTTGCCAGCATGAAGATCAGCCCCAGCTGCAGGCACTGCCAGGCTACGCTTCCTCTGGCCGGATCGCAGAACTGCGGCAGGAAGGCCAGAAAGAAGATCGAGACCTTGGGATTGGTGACGTTCATGAAGATGCCGCGCCGGTAGAGGGCAAGGCAGCCGGGAAAGGCCGGCTTCACGCCGTCAGCGCGCATGGCCCCGGCCCGCCAGGAAAGCCAGGCGAGGTAGAGCAGGTAGAGGGCGCCTGCGGCCTTCAAGAGGAGAAAGGCCGTGGGCGAGGCCTGGATGAGGGCTGCCACGCCCGCCGTCACCAGTGCTGTGTGCACGCACAGGCCGGTCATGAGGCCGCAGGTGGTGGCAAGGCCGGCCTTGGCGCCGTAGACGGCGGACTGGGCGAGCACGAAGACGATGTCAGGTCCCGGCGCATAGGCCAGGAGGATGGCGGTGGCAAAGAAGGAGATGGCGACGGAGAGGGAGATCATAATGGTGGAGGTGCGTCAGGAGCGGGGAAGATGGCCCTCGAGAGCCGCTATCTTGTCCTTGCGGGCAAGGCGCTTGATCTGCGCCTCGAGCCTCAGCGCCGAGGACTTGTCGGGACAGGGGGCGAAGCAGGCGAGCTCGCAGGGCCTGCGGGAGCGGGTGTAGCGGGCGCCGCCGGCGGTTTCGCCGTTGTGCTGGGCCAGCCTGCGCGCCAGATCGACGGTCGATCCGCAGTAGAGCGTGCCGTCGGCGCAGCGCAGGAGGTAGACCTTCCAGCCGGGAGCTTCGTCCAGGTCTAGACCAGCCATGCCACCAGCGCCATGGAGATGGTCCAGTTGGCGATGCGGGCGATCCAGGGCTCGGGCTTGCGGCCTTCGAGCACGCAGCGCATGTTGTGCCAGATGCCGATGCCGGTGCCGATGGCCATGAAGAAGCAGAAGCCGAGGCCCGCAAGGAAGCCCCAGCGGAAGAGGCAGAAGAAGAGCAGGAAGAAGGTGACGAAGGTGGAGATGGACCTGTCCCGGTTTGCCTGGGCGATGGACGAGGTCATGTGGACGTAGGTCGAGCGCTGGCCCGCACCGTCCTGGCGCCAGCCGGCGTTCTCCTCCTGGCCGACGACTTCTACGTCGATGACGTCGCGGTCGTCTCGTTTGGAGCTGGAGCTTTGCATGTCGTGTAGCCTCGTTCGGAAGAGTCCGGAAGAAGAGTCCGGAAGATGAGTGGCGGAGGGCGCCGGAGCGCTTCCGCAGCGTGCAGGGCAGGCCTTGAAAAGGCCCTGGACCCCGTTCGCCGAGGCGCGTGGCGCATTTACCAATATAAGATCGCTTTGCCTAAATGGCTATGGAAAAATGCCGGGCTTTACCGGCGCCGGGCGCGGGGGGGGCTCCCAGGGTGGCAAGTCGGGTGCGTCAGCCGGCGGTGGGCTTGTTGCGTCGGGGCTCCTACGCTGTCGCCGACGGCGCTGGCGAGGGATGGAGGAGGTCGGCTAAGGTCTGCGAGCCGCATGCCGGGTTCAAGCGCAGACAGAAAGCGGGTGGCATTGCGCCGCATCTGTCCCAGCAAATACGTACCTAGACGAACCCGACAGGGGTGGTAGCATGGCAGGATGAAGTGCCTGCTGTCAAATCGATTAGTATTCGTCGTCCGAGAAGGGCTCCAGCTTGGGCTGTTCCACGGAAGGAGCTCTTCCCAGCGGCTCTCGGGTGTCTTCTTGAGGCGCTTGAGGGGCGTCATCAGATACTGCTCTGGATTCAGGCCGATGGCTTTGGCCGTGAGGATGATCGAATACAGGGTCGCACCTGCCCTGGCACCGTTTTCAGACTGGAAGAAGAGAA
>DFDR01000032.1:206-3863 GCA_002369295.1 Desulfovibrionaceae bacterium UBA3823 | reverse complement strand
ATAGCTGGGCCTGGGGCCGCGCGGAGGCGGAGGCGGCCTGTGGTAGCCTCCCGACGGGGGCGGCCTGTGGTATCCGCGCGGAGGCGGAGGCGGTCTGTGGTATCCGCGCGGAGGCGGTCCGCCGTAGTAGCCGTCGCCGTAGTAGTCGTCGCCGTAGTAGTCGCCGTTGTGGACGCAGCCGAAGGCCAAAAGCGACATGGCGAGGCAGCAAAGGATAAGCAGTCTGCGCATGTGTTCCGTCCTTGCTATGATGTTAGCCCGAAATAGTGCCGGCGAAACAGCAAAGCCCGGCAGATCCTGTCTAGTGCATTGCAGAAAAAAAGCAAGTCCTGGGAGTCCTTCCAGCAGCGCGGGGCCGGCAGGGACGATGCCTGCGGCCAAGGCGCCTACTTGGCGCCGCCTGCCTTGCGGACGTTCTTGACGATAGCCACGAGCTCGTCGCCCTCGACGGCAAAGTCGCAGTCGAAGAGCTTCGTGCCGTGCGCTATGCCCTCCTGGGATGCCTGAAGGCGGCCGCCGGCGAGATCGATGCCGGCCTGGGCGCGGACGAGCACAAAGCGCTCGGGCAGGGGTTTTGCGGGATCGGCGCCAAGGATGGCTATCTGGGTGGTTCTCCCCTTTTCGCCAAGAACAGCCTTGCCGGCAAGCTGGAGGCAGGGTTCGCCCGCAGGCGGCATGGCGAAGCTCCAGATTTCGAAGGCCCTGGCCGAGCCAGCCTTCACTGGGCCCTCCACCTCGAGCGAGTTGCCCTCGAAGGCTTCCTTGCCGACGCCGCCCTGCAGGACGCAGGCCTCGCCAAAGGATGCCTTGGAGGCTACATGGACGGTGTTGCCCGTGGCAATGCCCTTGTCGCTGATGCCGCCTGTCACGCTGCCAAGAACGCGGCCTCCGGTGACGGCAACCGTGTTGTCGCAGGCCATGGCAGGGCTCGAGTCCTTCGGAGCCTGCTCTCTGGTCTTGTCTTTTGCCTTTTCCCTAGGCTTGGCGCGGCTCCTCGCGGCCGGCACGGGATGCCCTTCGCGCACGAGCCGCTCCAGGTCCTCCTGGGCTCTGGCTGCCTCCTGCTCAGGACTTGCCTTGTCCTGCGCATCGATGCCCGAATCCGCGCCGAGCATCCCCGACGCGCTGCCGGGCGCCCGAACGTCGCTGGCAATGCGCCCGCCCACGACGTCGGCAACGCTGCCGCCGCTGATGGCAACGCTGTTGTCGCAGGCTTTGTGCAGGGAAACGCCGCCCGACACTTCGCCGGCCACCGAGCCTCCGCGCACGGTGGCCATGTTGTCTGTGGCCTGCTGGGCGCCGGCGCCGCCGCGCAGGCTGCCGGCAACGACGCCGCGGTGCATCACGACGGAGTTCCACTCGGCAGAGCCCTGGCCGCTCTGGCCGCCGGTGACAAAGCCCTGGCACTCGAGCGCGGCCGCCCTGACGGGGTAGCCCAGAACGACGGTATTGCGCGAAGCCAGCAGCTCTTCGGCAATGCCGCCTGCCACGTGGCCCCCCGCCGTGCCGGCATGGAAGGCAACCTCGTTGCTCACGGCCATGCCCTTGTCCGAATGGCCGCCGGAGCAGTCGCCCTCGAGGGCGCCGCCCCAGATGAAGACGGCGTTGCGAACGGCGTTGCCCATGCCCTCGCCGCCCGTGGCTTTGCGGACAACGGCCTCGCCGCCTATGCTGACGCGGTTCTGGAAGGCCATGCCGGATTTGGAGACGCCGCCGCAGGCGTTGGCTTTGACGGTGCCGGCGTTGATGGTCACCATGTTGCCTGTGACCGGAGCATAGGACAGTCCGCCAGCCACCAGGCCCGTCAGGGTGCCGCCGGAGACGACGATGCTGTTGCGCTGGGCAAATCCGTTGGCCCAGCCGCCCACGGCGCCGGAAATGGTGCCCGAGAGCAGGATCACGGTGTTGGCCTCGGCCGAGCCGAGTCCCTCGGATGCATCGCTCGATCCCGCGGCCTGTTCCTTGGACACGGCCGGCGCCTCCGAGGGGGAGTTGAAGCCGCCGAAGACGCCGCGGGTCGCCGATCCGTTCTGGAAGATGACCGTGTTGCCTGAAACCGTGTCTTCGCCCTTGGCGCTGCCGCCGTAGACGCGGCCGGGAATGGCGCCATCCCTGACGATGACCGTGTTGGAGGAGGGGGCGCCGGGGATGAGCGAGGAGAAGATGCCGTCGAAGGAGCGCTTGAGGGGAGGGCCGGGATATTCCAGCGTTTCGGCCTGGCAGGGAGCCGCCATGCAGAGCGCGAAGGCGGCAAGGCCCTGCGCCAGAAGGGCGGAAAAGTGCGTCTTGCGGCGGGACATGAGACCTCCTTGGGATCGGCGTCGGGGCAGGCCGGGGCGCGCCCCCGTCCATCAAGAATAGGACGAAAGCGGCGAGTCTGGCAAATGCTGGCGGGCGGTCACGGTCGATGGGGCTGCGTGTCCCGGGGGTCGCCGGAAGTCCTCCCGGCAAGGCGCCGCGCGGCAGAGCGGGCAAAGGAGCCTGCCTTGATGGCGTGCGATCTGGCATCCCTGCTTCCTGCGCTGGCGCTTCCGGCCCCGCCGGGTGCAGGTTGCGCTTCCATGGCCGCCTTGCCGGCAGGGCTTGCCAGCGAAATCCAGAAGACGGGCTTCGGCAGGCGCAGGAGGTCTTCTTCGACCAGCCTGGCAAAGCCCAGCGCCAGCAGCACGTTCACGAGGAGGGCCAGCGCGAGGGCCCGGAAGGAGAGGCGGGGAAGGAGGGCTTCGCCAAGCCGGGTGAAAAGGCCCCGGCGTGAGCCCTGCGGCAGTTCGGGGGACAGGTCCTCTCCGCTCCCGGCATCGTCAAGCGCACTTGGGCAGCCTGCGGCGCCGGCGGCGTGCGTCTCCTCGCATCCCCCCCGAAGAAGGATCCCGCCTCTGGCGCCGGGCGCCTGGGCGCCTGGCTGATCCGTCCGGCTCCAGGCCGGGCTTTGCGGGTCGTCAGCCAGGATGCCGGCGCTCGCGCGGGAGGCGTATCCCCTGAAGGTGCGCATGGGGCGTGGGCGGGGATGCGTCGGGTCTAGAGGCGGACGACCTTGTCCGCCTCTTCGGCGCTGGCGGCAATCTCGCTCATGCTGGTGCAGCGTCCTGTCTGCAGGGCATGGGCCAGCCCGAAGTGGGCAAGGCTGGCATCGTGGACGAGGATCTCTATGCCCGTGCCGGCTAGCTTCGCCAGCATGCCGAGGGCGGGACCGGGTTCGGCTGCCAGCTTCACTGCCCCGTTGAGCAGGGCCAGGCGCCAGAGTCCGCGCCTGCCGGGCAGGGTGGCAAGAAAGCTTTCCAGAATGCCCCGCCCGAGGCCGCCGTTCTCTTCGCCCAGCGTCTCGCTTGTCAGGATAAGGAAGGTGCGGGGGCGCTGGCCAAGGCCTTCGGGCTGGCCAGCCCGAATGGCCGTCCCGCCGTCAGCATGCGCGAAGCCTGGCCGCTCGGCGCGGATGTGGTAGACCTGCTCGCCGTCCAGCACGCTCTGGGCGCTGTAGCCCTGTCCGGCAAGGAGGCGGGCAATCTCCTCCACGGCCTCGGGGCTGTCCACCAGCACTTCCAGCTTGCCTGGCAGCTCGGCAACGGCCTTGCGGGCGAGTTCAAGCGGCTGGGGGCGCGACAGGCCTCTGCAGTCGACGGTCTTCATGGTTTGCTCCTGCTGTTTCGGGGGGTGTGG
>DFDR01000032.1:0-150 GCA_002369295.1 Desulfovibrionaceae bacterium UBA3823 | reverse complement strand
CGGCGGATGCACGGGCGTTCGGCGGGCCTGGACTAGCCGCGCTCCGCCGATCCGAGGGCGAAGATGGCGCCGTTGGGGGCGTTGGGGAAGATGCGGGTGCCGTAGGCGATGGCGCAGCGCTCCACCGTCATGGCTGGCCACGGACCGAAG
>DFDR01000213.1 GCA_002369295.1 Desulfovibrionaceae bacterium UBA3823 | reverse complement strand
AAGTTGGCCTTGATGAGGCCGGTGACCACGTCCACGCTGGGGCGCTGGGTGGCGATGATGAGGTGGAGGCCGGCCGCGCGGGCGAGCTGGGCCAGGCGGATAATGCTCGGCTCCACTTCCTTGCGGCACTGCATCATGAGGTCGGCAAGCTCGTCGATGACAATGACGATGTAGGGCATGGGCTCGAGATCGGCCAGGTCGGGCGGCAGCGTGCCGCCAAGCAGCTTCAGCTTCTCGTTGTAGCCGATAATGTTCCTGACGCCGAGGCGCGACATGCGGGTGTAGCGCTCCGTCATCTCGTGCACGGCCCACTGGAGGGCGTTCCTGGCGTCCTCCACTTCCTTGACAACAGGATGGATGAGGTGGCTTTCGTCCTCGTAGATGCCCATCTCGACGCGCTTGGGGTCCACCAGCACGAGCTTGAGCTCGGTGGGGAGCTTGCGCAGGATGAGGCTCGAGAGCATGGCGTTGAGGCAGACGGACTTGCCCTGGCCCGTGGCGCCGGCCACGAGCAGGTGGGGCATCTTGGCCAGGTCCGCCACGAAGGGCTTGCCCGTGGGATCCTTGCCGATGATGAGCGGCAGCGCCATGTTCGAGGAATCCTGCAGCCAGAGCCTGGACTGGGCAATGTCGCGGAAGTTCACGATCTCGCGGTTCTGGTTGGGCAGGACGACGCCGACGGTGTCGGTGCCGGGCACGGGGGCCTGCACGAAGACCGAAACGGCCTTGAGGGACAGGGCGATGTCGTCGGCGTGGCGGTTGAAGACGCGCACGGAAACGCCGCGGTCGGGCCTGAGCATGTAGGTGGTGACCACGGGGCCGGGGGTGGCCTCGACGAGCTCGGCGCGGATGTTGAAGTCCTTGAGGCACTGCATGAGGGCCGCGCCCCGCTCCTCGATGTTCTCGGCAGCGCGCGCAGGGCCAGGCGCAGGCTTTTCCAGGAGCTCGAGCGGAGGCAGCTTGAGGGTCTTGGCAGGACGCGCGGCCGGACTGGGCGCAGGCTTGGCAGGTTCTGCCGATCTGGCCGCTTCGGCAGGCGTGGCGGACATGGCCGGCCGAACCGGAGCGGCAGGGGCTGCAGGCGCCGCTGCCGGCGCCGCGGGACGGCGGGCAGGCGCAGGCCCGTCCCTGTCTTCAGCGCCACGCAGGAAGGCGGGCTCTGCTCCCTGCACTGCCGGCGCAGGGCTGGCGGCGGGCTTCTGGACATCGTCCCCGCCGGAATGCATCCCGGCAGGTTCGACGCCCGTGAAGACATCGCCCCCATCGTCGTCGCGCCAGGGCACGACTTCTTCCTTGACGGCAGCGGCCGGCCTGGCATCGGCCTCCGGCTCGTCCTGCCCGTCAAAGATGTCGTCAGGCACAGCGCCATGCGGCTGGTCTTCACCGCTGCCGCAAGGCTCTATGTCCAGATCGGAGGAGAAGTCCTGCCGGGGCTCCTCGGCGCGCTCCTGGCCGTGAGCCTTGGCATACATGGCGCCAAACTCGCTGTCTGCAGGCACCAGCGAGTCCTCAAGGCTGGCGAAGGGCGCATCCTTGTCCTGATCCAGGCGCGTCGCCTTGCGGGGCTTCTTGGGCCCTTTCCGCTTCTTTTTGGCCTCTGGGGAGCCGGAGCCGGTAGAAGGGAGAGCGCTGTCGATGTCCGGCATGGGGGCGGAAGCGGCTCTCCTTCCGCCAAGCCGCTGGAACAGGAAGCTCGCCAGCGACGCCACTCCCCCCAGCAGCCGCGCCGCCTTCGCAAAAGGGCCGGAGCCGCCTCCGCCGGAGGCTTCGGAACCGGCCTGGCCCGCCTCCGCCGCCTCGCGCAGTTCGCGCTTGCGCTGGGCGTAGTCGCTGATGATCTCGCCGGCCTCCTGGCAGAGCTTCTTCCAGGAAAGGTTGAAGAAGAGCTGCAGGCCGACGAAAAAGCAGAAGAGCCAGAGCAGAACCGCGCCGAAGGAGGAGAGGAAGAGGGAGGAGGTGTGGGCGAGGAAGCCCCCCACAAGGCCTCCGCCTGAAAGATCGCCGAGGCCGATGTTCCAGGCGGCGCTTGTGGTCAGGATGCAGAGCGACAGCAGCGCGAAGCCGCACCACCGCCACCAGGTCATGGTGAAGCTGCGGGAAAGGAAGGAGGCCCCCACCCCGCCGATGGCAAAGGGCAGGAGCAGGGAGGCTGAACCGAAGAGGTCGTTGAGGAAGCCTGAAGCGTAGGCGCCGAAGAGGCCGGCCTTGTTGGCAGGCTGGCCGCCTCCGCTCACGGAGTGGTTGATGCTCGGATCCGCCGGGTCGAAGGTCACCAGGCTGAGCAAGAGCAGGAGCGCCCCGAAGAGCAGGAAGAGGCCGAAGATCTCCTTCCCGAACCAGGACGATTCAGACGAGCTCCCGTCGCGCAGCATTATTCGCGGCCCAGATATTCCTTGGTGGCGGTATTGACCTTGACGCGGTCGCCCACGTTCACGAAGATCGGCACCTGGATGACGGCGCCGGACTCGAGGGTGGCAGGCTTGGTCACGTTGCTGACCGTGTCGCCCTTGGCGCCGGGCTCGGTCTCGGTCACCTCAAGCACAAGGGAGGTGGGGATGTCGATGTCGAGGGGCTTGCCCTGGTAGAGCAGCACGCGGCATTCCTGGCCGTCCTTGAGGAAGTCGGACTTGCCCGCCGTGGAGACGGCCGGCATGGGCAGCTGCTCGTA
>DFDR01000192.1 GCA_002369295.1 Desulfovibrionaceae bacterium UBA3823 | reverse complement strand
CGGTTCACCTGGTTCGGCGCAGGGCGGTTCACCTGGTTCGGCGCAGGGCGGTTCGCCTGGTTTGGCGCAGGGCGGTTCGCCTGGCTGGGGTGATGCCCGGGATCATAGGGCTTCTCGCGCTTGGCGGAACGGGCGGCCTCGCGCTGCGGAGCCGGATTGCGGCGGGGTTCGTAGCCTTCGCCATCGCCCTTGGGACGCCTGGACTGGACAGAGCCGCCTTCGCAGAGGCAGGAGGCGCTCCGGGTGCCGTCGTTGCACACGACGTAGCCGTTGCTGCACTGCTGGGAAACGCCGCCGTGCCTTGAGCAGCAGCCCTGGTGGCCGGCTGCGGAAGCGGCCAGCGGCATCGCCAGGCAGAGGGAGGCTGCGCAGAAGAGGATTTTGGGAAGAGTGGAAAGCTTCATGGACACTCCTTGTTTATGCTGGCGCGCCGGAAGCGCAGGCGCTTGCCAGGCGCGCGACTTCAGCATGCCTGAAGCAGGAGGCGAGGTGGTCGTTGACCAGGCCCGTCGCCTGCAGATGGGAATAGACTATGGTCGAGCCGACGAAGCGGAAGCCGAGGCGCTTGAGCTCCCTGGCAATGGCGTCGGAGAGGGGCGTCCTCGGCGGCACGTCTTCCTGGCGCGTCCAGCAGTTCTGCACGATGCGCCCGTCCGTGAAGCCGAGCAGCCAGCGGGCGAAGCTGCCGTGGCGCGCCGAGAGCTCGAGGAAGCTGCGGGCATTGGCGACGGCGGCCTCGATCTTGAGGCGGTTGCGCACAATGCCTCGGTCCTGGAGGAGGCGCTCCACGTCGCCTGGGCCGAAACGGGCTACGGCTTGGGGGTCGAAGCCGGCAAAGCAGCGCCTGTAGCCCTCGCGGCGCTCCAGCACGGTGCGCCAGGAGAGGCCTGCCTGGGCCGACTCGAGCACGAGGAACTCGAACTGCCCCCTGTCGTCCAGGCGGGGGACGCCCCATTCCCGGTCGTGGTAGGCAAGCATGCCCTCCGTGCAGCAGGCCCAGCCGCAACGGGGCTTTTCCAGAGCGGATCCCATGCGGCCTCCTTCGTAGTAGATGCTGCCGGCAGGAAATAGCCATCCTGTGCTTCCCATAGCCGTTAACGCTCCGCAGGGCAAGCCTTGCGCGCCCCGGCTAGCGCCGGCTTCCGCCGAGCATGGCCTCCGCGCTCGCCCTGGCCGGCGAAGACTCGAAGAGGCGGTTGCCCGTGAAGGTGCAGGCAAGCGAGCAGAGGGAGGAGAGGGCGCAGACGATGCCGAGAGGCACGGCGCTCATGGGGCCGGCCAGGCCGGCAAGGGGCGAGCTGAGGCAGCCGAAGAGGAAGACGGCGACGCCGAGAATGCCGGAGGCCGCGCCGGCGCCGACGGTTTGGGAGCTGATGCCGAGGGTGAAGCTGGCGGTCATGGTGAGGCCCTGGGTGCTCACCAGGGCGAAGAGCGACGCCAGCATGGGCCAGGGCGACGCGGGAAGGACAAGGGCGCAGGCAAGCAGGGCAAAGGCTGCCAGCGTGTGGAGCGCGTCGCCGACGGCAAGAATGCGGCGGTCGCCGAATCGCCTGGAGAGCAGGCCGGCTGCCAGGGAAAGGAGGCTGACGCCTATGGCGTTGCCGGCGAAGATGAGGCTGTACCCGCCCACGCTGAAGCCGTAGATCTTCTGGCAGACAAAGGGCGAGGCGGAGATGTAGGCGAAGAAGCCGGCCATGGTGAAGCCCTGGACGCCGGCGTAGCAGAGGAAGGCCTTCTGGCGGAAGAGGCGCGCCATGTTCTTCAGCGAGGCGCCGACGCCGCCAGGCACGCGCCGGGCTGGATCAAGGGTTTCCGGCACGGCGGGCAGAGTGCAGGCGAAAAGGAAGACGCCGATGGCAGCCAGCAGGTGGAAGACGGCCCGCCAGCCGGCCTGGCCCGCCACCATGCCGCCCACGATGGGGCCGAGCACGGGACCCACGCTGTGGATGGCCATGAGCAGGGACATGAAGCGCGTCAGATCGGGCCCCTGGTAGGTGTCGCAGCTGATGGCCCTCGAGAGCACGGCGCCGCCGGCGCCGCCCACGCCCATGAAGAAGCGCAGGGCAAGGAAGGTCCAGCCGTCGGCCGCGCGGGAGCAGAGCAGGGAGGCTACCGTGAAGACGGCAAGCGAGAAAAGCAGCAGCCCCTTGCGCCCCCAGCCGTCGCTCAAGGGGCCGATGAAGAGCTGCCCCAGGGCAAAGCCAAGGAGACAGGAAGTGATGCTCGCCTGGGCAAAGGCGGTGGTGATGTCCAGATCCTGTGCAATGTCGGGCAGGGAGGGCAGGTACATGTCCGTGCACAGGGGGCCGAAGGCCGCAAAGAGGGCGAGCAGGAGGGCCACGAAGCCCTTCTTCAGCGGACCCATGGCAAGGATGGGGTTGGCGAAGGCCGCAGCTCCCGTCTGCACCGCCTGAAGTCCCGGGGCTGCCGTCCCCCGGCCTGCCTTTGCCTGCCTGCCGCGCCTTTTTCTGCTCATGCCTCAGCTCCTTGCGCCGGCCTGACCCTCCCCGGCGGGGCGGGAGCCGGGCGCCGCCATTCCTAGCACCCCAGATGGAGAAAAGGCAATGCCGGACTGCGCGACGGCGGGAGCGGCGCGGAACCAGAGCGGGATTGGCGCGAAACCAGGGCGGACGGCGCAGAGCAGGGCGGGATTGGCGCGGAACCAGGGCGGGAACGGCGCAGAGCAGGACGGGGATGGCGCAAAAGTTTGTGTCAGCGAAAAAAAAGCGATGTTTTTGTTGACAGGGGAGGGCAGGGCGCGTAGAAGCCTTCTCCGCGCCAAGGGAAAGCCCTTCGGGACTGGCCTGGAAGCGCCTCCGCCAAGGCTTCAGCCAAGGCCCTGCGAATCTTCCCCGAGGGAATTTCGCAGCCGGGGCAAAAAAGTTCTTGACGGGGAGGGAGGAAGCGGGTAGCTTCACCCCTTGCCGGTTGTCGCAGCCGGGCTGGGAAAAAGCTTCTCCAAAAAGTTTTTTTCGAGGCTCTGAAAAAAGTTGTTGACAGCCCCGCGG
>DFDR01000206.1 GCA_002369295.1 Desulfovibrionaceae bacterium UBA3823 | reverse complement strand
AGGAAGCGAAGCGGCAGGAGCAGGCATCCCCGGCCAAGATCCGCACCGGCAAGGTTATTGTCTTCGCCAGGGACAAGGGTGCCACGGTGCGCCTCTCCAGCGCCGAACCCATTGCCTACAAGCACATGGTGCTCAAGGAGCCCGACCGCGTGGTGGTGGACCTCCAGGGCAGCTGGAGCGTGTCCGCGGCCGGCGTTCCGCGCAACGTTCTTGTCACCAACATCCGCTTCGGCAGCTTCCCTGGCCGCACGCGCGTGGTCATCGACATGAAGGACACGCCGCGCCAGACCAGGTTCAGCCAGTCCAAGGACCGCCGCCAGCTCGACGTGCGCGTCGACCAGTAGCCATCCTCAACGTCCCGCAATTTTCCGGGCCGGGGGCGCCGCACCCAGCGCCCCCGGCCCTCTGCCTTTTCCGGAGAAGCGCATGGCAACCATACTCGAATCGCTGAGGCGGCTCCTCGGCAAGGAGAAGAAGCAGAACCGCGAGCAGGCGCTCGCCGAATTCATGAAGCGCTACGGCTCCTTCAAGAACCTTCTGCAGGCCAACTCCGACCTCGCCAAGATTCTGGCCGAGCTTGAGCTCGTTGCGCAAGGCGAGCGCGGCATGGACGTCCAGCAGGTGCGCCACAGCGCCACGCAGGCCATAGCCTGCGCCAAGACCATGTCCGACTCCCTGTCCGGCCTCTCCGGTGGCGGCTACAGGCATCTTGCGCCGGCCCTGCGCGGCATAGCCCAGCGCATCGAGGCCGAACTCGAGGAGCATGCGCCGGGCGACGTCACGGCCTTCACCCTGCCTTTGGACGGCATCGACAGCTCCATGGCCTACGTGGTCGGCGGCAAGAACGCCAACCTCGGCGAGATGGCCAACATGCTGGAGCTGCCGGTGCCGCGGGGCTTTGCCGTCACCATCCAGGCAGGACGCACCTTCCTCTCGCGCTATTCCGGCCTCTTCGACTTCGTGCACAAGGAACTGCTCAAGATCGACGTGGACAAGGCCTCCACCATCGACCAGGCCAGCCGGCGCATCGTGCAAGCCATTCTGGACGCGCCCATGCCGAAGCAGCTGGAGACCGCCCTGCTCAAGGCCTACGACGAGACCTTCGGCGGCCGCCGCGTACGCGTGGCCCTGCGCTCCAGCGCCATCTCCGAGGACGGCATGCAGTCCTTCGCCGGCCAGTACAGCTCCATACTCGGCGTCACCCGAGACACGCTGATCCACGCCTGGAAGGAAGTCTTCGCCTCCCTGTACTCCCCCCGCGCCATCGCCTACCGCGCCCGCAACGGCTTCGATCTCCACACCTCTGGCATGGGCATGTGCTGCATAGAGATGATCAACGCCAAGGCGGCCGGCGTTGCCTTCTCGCGCCATCCGGTGGACCTGCGCTCCAACGACGTGGTCATCAACGGCGTCTGGGGCCTCGGCGAGGCCGTGGCCGACGGCTCGGCCACGCCCGACCAGTGGCTCGTGTCGCGCGCCAACCTGCGCATTTCCCGCGAGCTTATCGCCACCAAGCTCACCCGCGTCGTGCTGGCCTGCACGGACAGGGGCGTCGAAAGCCTGCCTGAGCCGCTGGAGGAGATGCTCATGGAACTGCCCTGCGCCACGCACGAGCAGGTGTCCCGGATCGCCGGATACGCCCTCAAGCTGGAACACCACTACAAGTACCCTCAGGACATCGAGTGGGCCATAGACCAGAACGACGACATCTTTCTGCTCCAGACCCGGCCCATGGGCTTCGACTCCCACGCCGAAAACAACATCCAGGCCCCCCAGCTGCAGAACCTCAAGCCCCTTGTCCGGGAAGCCGAAATCGCTGCCAAGGGCGTCGCCTGCGGCAAGGTCATGCACTGCGATCCCGACCAGGACCTCACGCACTTCCCCGAAGGCTGGGTCATGGTCCTGCCCCACTCCTCGCCCAACGCCACGGTTGCCATGCAGCGCGCCTGCGCCATCGTTGCCGAAACCGGCTCCCAGACAGGGCACATGGCCTCGGTCTGCCGCGAATACGGCGTGCCCACGCTCATCAACGTCCGCGGCGCCACCCAGCTGCTCAAGGAAGAGCAGCTCGTCACCGTGGACGCCCTCCGGGGACGCGTCTTCGACGGCGAGGTGCCGGAGCTGCTGGAGCTCAAGCTCCAGCACCGCCAGCCCTCGGCGGACACGCCTGCCACGGCGCTCATGCGCAGAATTGCCGGCCACATCCTGCCCCTGCACCTCGTCGATCCCAGGGCGCCCACCTTCAAGCCCGAAAACTGCACGAGCCTGCACGATCTCATGCGCTTCATCCACGAGAAGTCCTACAGCGAGATGTTCAAGCTCTCCGACTCCATGACGGACTCCTCGGACAGCGTTGCCTGCCAGTTCCGCGGGCCCATCCCGCTTGATCTCTACATCATCGACCTTGGCCACGGCCTGGCGGACCCGGAGGCCAGGACCGTCGAGCGCAAGGACGTCCTGAGCGTGCCCTTCGGCAAGGTGCTCGACGGCATGCTCAATCCCGACGTCCAGGCCAAGGGTCCGCGCCCCGTGGACATGCGGGGCCTCATGTCCGTCATGGGCAACACCATGATGGGCGGCAGCAAGGCCGGCGGCGACCGCTTCGGCGACCACAGCTACGCCATCATCTCCAGCCGCTACCTCAACTTCTCCTCCCGCGTGGGCTACCACTACGCCATCCTGGACTGCTGGTGCGGCCAGACCCTGAGCAAGAACTACATCCGCTTCGAGTTTGCCGGGGGCGCCGCCGGCTCCGTGCAGCGCGAGCGCCGCGTGCGCTGCATAGGGCTCATCCTGAAGGAGCTCGGCTTCCGCACGGACATCGTCGCCGACCGCATCCAGGCCCGCTTCCAGAAGTACCCCAAGGAGGAAATGCTCCCCCGCCTCGATCAGCTGGGCAGACTCCTCATCATGACCCGCCAGATGGACATGCTCATGCGCACCGAATCCTCGCCCGCCGAGTATGCGGCCAAGTTCCTGGCAGGGCAGTACCACTAGGCCGACGGACCATGCCAGCAAGAACCCCCGAGCCGGAGCGCCTCTGGAGCCGGGACTTCGTCCTGCTCTTCCTCCTGCTCACCTGCTCCAACTGCTTCATGGCCGTCTACTACTGCTTCGAGCAGTGGCTGGAACGCATCGCCGTGCCGCCGAACTGGCGCGGCATCCTGCTCGGCGCCATGTTTGCAGCCGTGCTTGCCGCCAGGCCCTTTGCCAGCGTGCTCATGCTGAAGTGCAGCAAGCTGCCCGCCATGGTCCTCTCGGTCCTGGCCACGAGCGGCGTCATGCTGGCCTGGATGCACCTGCCGGAAGCCAGCCCCTGGTTCGCGTGGCTGGCGCTTGGCCTGCGCGTGATCCAGGGCCTCTTCCTGGCCGTGTTCAGCTCCTGCTCCGTTGCCCTGATGGTTGGCTGCTTTCCCAAGGGCCAGAGCGCCAAGGGCTTTGCCATCTTCTCCCTGACGGCGCTTTTGCCCTACGCCCTCATGCCGAGCGCAGGCGAAATCCTCCTGCCGCTGGTCGGCTCCGAGGCCGGCCTCTTCGCCCTCACGGGCCTGCTCGGACTGCCGGCGCTGTGGATGACAATCCTGCTCGCCCCGAAGCTGCGCATTCCCGAGGTGTCGACCGAAGCCGTCCGGGAGGGCAAGGGCGTCAGGCACATCCTCGCCTGCGTGAAGAGTTCCGGCCTTGGCCTCGCCTTCCTGGCCCTCCTGCTCTCGGGGCTGACCACCAACACCCACATCTTTTTCATCAAGGGCCTGTGCTCGGTGACGCACGAGGATCCGGCCCAGTTCTTCTACGTCTACACCACGGTCATGATCGTCATCCGCCTGGCCGGCAGCGCCCGCATCGACGGCCTGCCCCGGTGCCGGGTCGTGCCCGTCTGCGCCCTGCTCATGGCGACGGGCCTGCTTGGCGTCACCTGGGGACCCTCCTGGGCCTACGTGCCTTCGACCGTCCTCTACGGAGCAAGCCTCTCCCTGCTCTATCCGCTGCTGGCCTCGGTCATCTACGAGCGCTCGGCGCCGGAGGCCCGGTCCGTCAACTCCAACATCATGATGCTCATGTTTGACGCCTCGGGGATACTCTCCCCCCTCATCGGCGGCCTTGTCCTCAACGCCGGGCTCGGCTACCGCGGGGTCGTCACGGCGGCAGCCGTCATGATCACGGCCTGCGGCCTCTCCTGCCTCGCCGACTGCCTGCTCTACGCGAGGCGCACGCGTGCAGCGACGCGCACTGCATCGAAACCATAGGCTGGACGACTATCTGTCTCCCTCCTCGAGGGACAGCCAATGCCGGCCCCGTCAGCATCTGCGCCGGGCCTGCCCCAACCAGTCCACGCCACTGCACTTTCGCCGCGGCAAAGGCGGCACCGCCGTCCGTTGGTCGCAGAGGAAACGCAGACAGCGGCGCACGCATAGCCTCAAAGCCGTTCCGCCGTCCGATGCCTTGCTGGCAGGGGACGGCGGAAACAGTGCTTCAATCCAAGCACCCGCACGGGGGGCGACGCTTCAATCCACGCCCTCGCATGGAGGACGACCAAGGGCTGACACAGCTCACAAACAGGGCACGCTGGCCAGAGCCAGAGCGCAGGCCATGGGAAGGCGAAAACGGGTACAAGCCGTGCAAAGCCAGCACGCTAAAACGAATGCCGCACCGTTGTCTGCGTCAGATCCAGACGCTTGTCATGGTGGCCTGCGGGCCTGGCGTCGGCAGCGGGATAGCCCATGGGGAAGATGGCAACAGGCACGATGCTCTCCGGCAGGCGGAAGGACTGCCTCAGCGCCTCGGGATCGAAGTAGCCAACCCATGTCGCCCCAAGCCCCACGTCATGGATGGCCAGCATGAGGTGCGTGGCGACGATGGACGCATCCACCTCGCCCATGTCGTGGCCGTCGTAGGAACGATGCCAGCTGACAGTCTTGTCGTAGCAGACCACGAGCGCCATGGGGGCATGGAAGGTGTACTTGGTGCAGCCGGCAAGCTTGGCCATGTCCTC
>DFDR01000001.1:316-4618 GCA_002369295.1 Desulfovibrionaceae bacterium UBA3823 | reverse complement strand
GCCCGAGCATGATGCTGAATTGTTCTGCGGCACGCAGGCAGTCCCGTTCCCTGCACGCGCCTGAGCACATGCATGGCACATGCATGCCCGCCTGCGTCGTCCGGGCGGGCGTCGAGGCGAGGCGACGGGAGCGGCGACAATGCAGGTCGCTCTGAAAAAGTGTACCCTTAGGCAATTTTAAGTCAAGTGTAAAGACTTCTTTTGCACAAAAGTGCATGCTCGGCATTTTTCTGCGGCCAAGGCCGGTGCCGGCCTCGCCTGCCAGCCGGGCCGCCTGCACCGGCCGGCAGGCTGCGCGCAGGGCGCCCTGGCCGCTACAGCCAGGCCAGGCTGAGCGGCCTGCGGGGCGGAACGCGCAGATAGCTGAGAGCGGGCCAGCCCGCCATGCAGCCGGCAAAGACGTTCCTGTCCCCGGGCAGGCCCAGAAAGTCCGCCACGGCCGGCGCGTGCATGGCCGTGGCCACGGCGTAGCCGGCCCAGGTGGTGCCGAGCCCCATGGCGCAGAACAGGTGTTCGAGCAGGGTGAGGGCTATGGTGCAGTCCTGGGCCTGCAGGCCCTGGGGCTCCCGTGGCGCGTGGGCGAAGAGGACGAGGGGCGCGTCCCTGAAGATGACGTCGCTGCCGGCGTCGAAGGCCCGGCATTCCCGCTCCCGTCCGGGAATGGCGCGCATGGCGTCCACGATGCAGGCGGCAAGCGCCCGGATGCGGGTCGGATCGTCCAGGGCGATCCAGCCTATGTCCTGCCGGTTGACGGCTGTCGGCGCCCAGCGCACGGCATCGAGGGCCTTTTCGACCAGTTCGCGCGCAACCGGCCTTGCGGCAAAGCGCCTGAGGGACCGGCGCGACCTGACAAGCTTCGCCAGGGCGTCGGGCGCAAGGGGCCGGGTGTCCGCGGCTTCGGCAGCCGCGGGATCCGCGCCGTCCAGGCTGACGGCGCCGGCAGGGCAGACGGCGAAGCAGTGGCCGCAGGCTATGCAGACCTGCTCCGCCTGCGGCGGAAAGACGGCCCTGCCGTCCTTCATCTTGAGGCATCGCGCCACGCAGACCTCGGCGCAGAGGCCGTCGCCAAGGCATTTGGCGGCGTCTATTTCGACATGGGCCATGGGAACCTCCTATCGTTGCGGGAAGGGGAAGAGCAGGGGCAGGGGCTGCCCCGCCGCCATTGTAGACGGGATCGCCGGCGCCCGCCATGCAGGCGTCGCCGCAGGGGCAGGAACAGGAGCTCAGGCAGGAGAGAGGCCCGCGCCAGGCGCCGGCTTCCCGTTCCTGCCCGCAGACAGCAAAAAGCCCGCAGACGGCAAAACGTCCGCGGACGGCAAAACGTCCGCGGACGCCAAAACAAGCGACGGCGCCCGGTCTTTCGTTCCGGACGCCGTCCTGGCCTGTGGGCCTGACAGGGTCTGCGGCCATGGCCGCAGAAGAGTGAAGGTGACCCGGCGGAGCTTCCGCCTGGGATGGGGGAGCCGGCAGGAGGGCCGTCCGCGGCTAGCGGGCGGACTTGCCTTGGCTCCTTGCTTTGCCGGAGGGCGAAGCAGAGCCTTGCGGGGCGGGCATAGGCGCATAGAGTTCGGCAAGCGAACGCTTGATCGCGGCTTCGCTCATGCCGAGCACTTCGGCGATCTCGCCCGCCACGAGGGCCATGGCCTGATCCTTGAGGCGGCGCTCGCCGAAGGAAAGCTCCTTGCTGCGCCCTATGACGAGCAGCTCGTGCAGCACCCCGGCCACGACGTTGAGGTCGGGGCTCTTCATCTTGTCCGTGTACTCCCTGAAGCGGCGGTTCCAGTTCTGGCCGACGTAGACGGCCTTCTCCGTGCCGTTGCGCAGGGTGTCCAGAATGCTTGCCGCCGTGTCCTTGGGAACCAGGCGGCGCAGCCCGACATTCTGGGCGTTCTTGACCGGAACGATGAGGGTGATGTTGCTGTGCTGGATGCGCACGCTGTAGAATTCGCAGTGCGCGCCTCCCATGAGCTTGCTGTCGATGCCGTTGATCTTGCCCACGCCCTGGGCCGGATAGACGACGAGGTCGTCCACGCTGTACATGGCTTTGCCCCTTTGCCTAGCCAGAGGCGGTTGCACAATCCTTTGTTGCTGGTTGGCACGCTGGCTTTCGGAAGGCCGCTTTCGGACATGCCGAGGGACGAACCCTGGTGCCTTGGCAGACCAGCGTGCAGACGCATCCGTCAGGAGACGGACGCCGTTTCCGGGAGGACAGGCGCGGGCGGCGCAGAAGGTTGCAGAGGGGAGGGAAGAGGGGGGGGAGGGGGTGTGCCGGGCGCGCCTTAGCAGTCCTGCGCAGAAACTAACTCTAGCCTGTCGCTATGTTATGCTGACTTCTGCAAAAAGTCTAGCGCCGGACGCCAAAAAACAGAGGATTTTCCTTCGGCGGCCGGCGGGGCATCCGTTCCGGTCCAGACTAGTCGAGATTCAGCACGTCGAGGTCGTCGGGAACGTAGATGGGGCCGCTGAAGACGGTCCTGCCTTCGTCCCGGTAGCGGACTTTGCGCTGGGCAAGGCAGCTGTCTTCGGCGTGGTAGAGCAGGACGGCGCCGGCCTGCATGCGGGCCGCCGCGAGGCAGGCGTCCCTGGCCGTGGAATGCCGCTTTTCGTAGGGCCTGAAGCGCTCCGCCTCGGACGCAAGGCAGAAGGCTTCGTGCATGAGCAGGGACGCGCCCCTGGCGTAGCGCTCGCCGGGGGCGTGCAGGGGCTCGTCGCCGAGGCAGACGAGCCTGCCCTTCTCCTTGAGATCCATGGCGAAGCCAAACTGCCTGTCCTGCTCTGAGCCTATGTCGAAGAAGACCGTCCGCCTGCCGAGGATGCGGCGCTCCTCTCCGTCGCCGAGGGCATGGATGCGCACGCGGGAGCCGACGAGGGCCGCCTCCTCGCCGCGGATGAGTTCCCTGAGCAGCCGGCCGAGGAGATCCGCCAGTTCGGCGTGGGCCAGAATTGCGAGATCCCCCTGGCGGACGCCGAGGAACATCTCCTGCATGGCCGCGCGCGCGGCCCAGACGACGCCGAGCAGATGGTCGATGTGCTTGTGGGTGCAGAAGATGGCTTCCATGTCTCGCCAGGCCATGCCGGCGCGCCTGGCCTGGGCGAGAATGCCGGAGCCGCCTCCGCCGTCCACGAGAAAGTGCCGGCCCTGCTCCGTCAGGACGAAGCAGGTGTTGTAGCACGCCGTCGTCATGGCGTGCCCCGTGCCGAGCAGAGTCAGCCGCATGGCCGGTTCCCGGGGCTAGAAGCGGAAGTTGCCCTGGTCTTCCTGGTGCCGGTGCTCGTGGGAGGAAATGATTTCGGCGATGTGCCAGTTGGCCGCGCAGGCCATGGGCGTGAGTCCGTGGCTGTCGGTCTCATGGGTCAGGGCGCCGAGGGCGCACAGGGCCTCCACGGACTTGGAGGCGCCCCGGGAGGCCGCCAGGTGCAGGGGCGTGCGCCCGCCGTCGTCTCTGGCGTTGGGATCGGCGCCTGCCTCGATGAGGGCCTTGATGCAGCGCGTGTCCGCGGCCGTGTGCAGAGGAGTGCGCCCTTCGCTGTCCCTGGCGTTGGGATCGGCGCCTGCGGCAATGAGCAGGCGCACGGCCTTCGGGGAGGTGGCGAGGTGGAGCGGCGTCTGGCCGGCCTTGTCCTGGGCCTTGGGATCGGCTCCGCCCTGGATGAGCTGGGCGATGGAGTCGGTGCGGCTGAAGCGGGCCGCGTAGTGGAGGGCCGTGCGGCCGTGCCTGTTGGTGGCGTTGATGTCGCAGCCGGCGGCGATGAGGGTTTCGACCGCCTGGGCCTGCCCTCCGCGCAGGGCCGCGAAGAGCGGCGTCTCGCCGGAGAGGTCCTTGGCGTTGACGTTGGCACCGGCGTCGAGCAGCTGGACGATGGCCTCGGTGTTGCCCCGGTAGGCGGCGGAATTGAGGGAGCTGAAAGGAATGCCCGTGCGGGCGGAAGCGCTGTTCTGTTCGTTTTCTGGCATGATGGGACTCCGGACCCCTGCCGGGAGCAGACGGCTCCGGCGGGCGTCCTTTCGGTGCGTTGGAAAAAGCGGGCAGTACATAGACCAAAAAAGCTGAAGCGTAAAGAAGTGGGCAGGACCGCCCGCGAAGCGCTCCGGCCCCTTTCCGGGGCGGGCTCGGCCAGCGCCCCGGGAAGTGCCCGGCAAGGCTTGCCCAATGCGGTGCCGCCGGGGCTTTCGCCTTGACTCTTGGCAGGCTTGTGCCTATCCATATGGTGAAGGTTTCCCACGTCTTCTCCCTTGCCAATTCACCCTATCCAGGAGGCTTCTCTTATGGCTGTTAAAGTTGCTATCAACGGTTTTGGCCG
>DFDR01000001.1:0-247 GCA_002369295.1 Desulfovibrionaceae bacterium UBA3823 | reverse complement strand
GGCCGTCTCGCCTTCCGCCAGATGTGCACCGATCCCGCCTACGACATCGTCGCCATCAACGATCTCACCAGCCCCCAGATGCTCGCGTACCTGCTCAAGTACGACAGCACCCACGGCAAATTCCCCGGCACCGTCGAGGCTGGCGAATCCTCCATTACCGTCAACGGCAAGCAGATCGAGATCTATAAGGAAGCCGACGCCTCCAAGCTGCCCTGGGGCGATCTGAAGGTCGACGTCGTGCTCGAGT
>DFDR01000131.1 GCA_002369295.1 Desulfovibrionaceae bacterium UBA3823 | reverse complement strand
GACGTCCGGCAGGTCGCGGAACGTCTTGATGATGTCGGTCATGGTGGACGTGTACTCTGCCCACATCTTGAAGGAATCGGTCTTGCTGGGGTACTTGCTCTGGAGGTCTTCGGCGCATCTGGCCGCGATCTCGGTCAGCGAGTCGATGAAGATCCAGCGGTAGCCCGCCTCCTTGAAGGCGGGGCTTTGGCAGTACTGCAGGGCTTCGCGGAACTCGCCGATGGAGCGTATCTCGAAGCCCTCCACCTTTCCGGCCGCCACGAGTTCGCGGCAGGAGAGCAGGCCCGACTCGGCAGAGAGGACGAGTGGCTTTTCCGGCGCGAGGCCGGAGTCCACCCACTGGCCGTCCTTCCATTCCTGCCCCAGCAGGCACCTTATCTGGGAGGTCTTGCCGATTCCGGCAGGGCCGAGGATGAGGCAGCAGATGCGGTCGGTGCTCTGCGCCGTGATTGGTCTAAGCATGGCTATGACTCCTTGAGAAAGTCGAGGATGGCGACGTGCTCGGGTGCGACGGCCCTGCCCGTCTCGAACCGCACCATGGCGGGAAGAAGCTCGGGGATGCGGGCCACTACGTTGAATTGCTCGTTGGGCTTGAGGCCCAGACGCCTGCAGAGGAAAGCGATGTACTCCTCATGGTTGCAGGTGCTGAACCTCTTAACGATGCCCTCGATAGTGTTCAGGTGGTGCCTGCGGGCGTAGTTGCGGAGCACGATTGCGCCAGCCCGCAGGCTCCATTCGGGGCTTTTGAAGACAGCGTGCCCGTGGCTGTCGATGCCGACCTGGCCCTTCCAGTAGTTTGGCCTGCCGTTGGGCGTCTTCACGTTGACGTAGTTGCAGGCGGCTCTGGAAAGCGTTCCCGCCCTGCCGACCGCAGGAGCAGGCGCAGGCTTCGCCTTGAGCTTTGCTTCCAGTTCGGCGCGGACGGCCTGCGAGGCGTCCAGGCGGCGCTGAAGCTCCTGCGCCCTGTCGTGCCACGCCAGCGCCCTGCCCTTGAAGGCTTCGGCGCACTGCACGGCGCGGCTGCCCACGACAAGCCCGCCCACGGCGGTGAGCATGGAGCCAGCTACGAGGATGGCCAGCAGAGGCTTGCTAGCGCCCGACATGGCCCTTGCCCCCGTGCTGGCGCTCGCACCAAACTTCCACGCTCTTGTAGAAGCCCTTGCGTCCGGTCTGGGCCTCCTGCCACTGCCATTCCTTCGCCATGAGCTTGGCGTCAGCCTCGCTCTGAAGGAGGCAGGCATCCTGGGTGGGGTAGGACTCGCCCTCGGCCTCAACGACCTCGCCGGAGGCCAGCGTAAGGGCGAAGACTGCGGTGTAGACAAATGCGGATGTCATGGGTAATCTCCTTGTGCTTGTTGAGTTTCTCGTTGAGCTCATGCAGAAGGCCCCACGGGTTCCAGCCGTAGGGCCTTCCTGCGTTTCAGTCGTCAACTCTGGCCATCTGGACGCAGGCGCGGTCGAGAAGCACCGCTGCCTCGGAAAGCGCGTCTATGTACTCGGGGTCAGGCTCTGCCCCGTCTTCGATGCGGTCTTCCTCGCCGTCCACGAAGGCGCTGAGTTCCTGAAGAAGCTGGGCCATCTTCCACTCAAGGGCGATGGCCTCTGAATAGCGGAGGCTAGGCATCTTCCAGCTCCTCTTCGTCGTCGTAGGCGAGTGCAGGGATGGAAGCCATGGCCTGCTCGCGGTCGCGGACAATCTGGAGCCAGAGGTGGACGAGGGCATCCTGCTCCTTTGAGCCGTAGGGGTGCTCGCAGGCGAGGTCGGAAATTTCGAGCGCCAGATGCTCAAGGCGCTCCAGCGCGTCGTGGGTGCGCTCAAGAACGGTCGTCTTCATGGCGCGGTCTCCTAACTCTCAAGGGCGCTGGCTGCGGAAAGGTGCTCCATGGCCTCTTCCATGAGGCTCTGGAAGGATGCAACGCGGTCCTGCCATTCGGGCAGGCTGTCGTGGTCGATGCCGGATTCGCCGTGGTAGGTCGCAACCATGTTGTTCTCGACCTGCTGGGCAAGCTCGTTGAGCCTGCAGATGATTTCGTTGGTGCTCATGGCTGACTCCCTTTGATGTTTTGGGGCCGCCTCCCGTGGTGGAAGACGGCCCCTGTATGTGGAATCTGATTGATTGCCTTGTTACTTGGTACGGCGGGGATGCAACCCGCTCGGATGGTGTTTCGCCCATCAATCCGTCCCCCGGCTTTCGCCTTGCGACCTTTGGCCCTTGCGGGCGCTTTCCGCGATTCTTGGGGAGCCCCCTTCGTGGCCGGGGCTTGCCGCCTTAGGGCGAGGCGCTTTGGCCTTCCTCCCTCGTGGCAAGTCCTTTGTCTCATATCAGGAACAAAAAGGCAAGCCTTTTGTCGCTGTTCAGGAACAAATTTTTCGGCAAAAAAAGAGCCCGCCTCGAAAGGCAGGCTCAAATCAGGGATTCTAGCGGTTTAGGCTACGGCGCGTCTCGTCTGGCTCCCAGACACAGCAGGACGACCACTAGCGGCGGGAACAGCAGGCACAAGACAGACCATAGGGCCTTCTCTCTGTGCCGCGCCCTGGCAAGCAGCCAGCCAGTGACAGCGCCGAGGATAGGGAGCAACGCAGCGCCAGCCAATGGCAAGAGCTGGACGATGCGCCAGAGAAAGGCTCCCCAGTCTGGACTTGCGTTCATTGACCATGTCTCCTACAGCACCCGTCCGAACCAGCGGACGCGACCGAAAATCTTGAATGCCGACAGCTCGTCGCCGAGAATGTCGAGATGCCCATACCTTGCGTTGTCGGAGTGCAGACGCCATCCGCTGGGGAGCCGGAACAGCCTCTTTACCATCAGCGCCCCTGACAGGTTTACCAGATAGATCAGCCCGTCCTTCGGCTCGGACTCTGCCTGGTCTACCAGAATCATGTCCCCGTCCTTTATCAATGGCTCCATGCTGTCGCCGGACACGAACATCGTCACGCTCCGCTTGGCGCTGGCATGGATGCGGTCAAGGAACTCCCGCCGGAAGGCATACAGTCCAGCCACGGCCCCGCTGGTCTCCCAGCTCTCGCCCGCTCCCGCCCTCGCCTCTACTCTGGGCACCAGTTCGTACTCGTCCAGCTCCTCGCCGG